>DAIUEP010000013.1:1784-6879 GCA_036845065.1 Xanthobacteraceae bacterium
AAGATGTGGGCGGTGGAAGCCAGCCGCTATCGCGAGCATCTGCTGCGCCTCGACCCGGCCAGCCGGCGCAATCGCTTTGGCGGTAACGTGTCGGACGAGTTCCTGGCCAACTATGCGGCTCTGACGCCCAGCCTCGATACTGTCATCCATGGATTCTTCGTGAACGGTACGATGCGCGGCGCCGCGGAGCTGCGGCCGATCGGATCGGCGATCGCGCGCGAGGCGGAAGCGGCGTTCAGCATCGAGCAGCCGTGGCAAAGCCATGGCGTCGGCTCGGCATTGCTCGCGCGTACGCTGCTCGCCGCGCGCAATCGCGGCATCACCTTCCTGCACATGGCATGCCTTGCCGACAACGAGCGCATGCAGCAACTCGCCCGCAAGTTCGATGCCGAGCTGCGCTTCGATTTCGGCAGCATCGTCGGCGAGGTCGCGGCGCCGCACCCGACCCCGCTCTCGGTCACGCGCGAAATCGTCGCCGACAGCCACGGCTTCGCCACCGCTTTGCTTGACGTGCAGTCGCGGCTCCTGCGTCCGGCTTAAATCGGCGGCACTCGAATCGCTCACGCCGCCAGCGGATAGGCCGCCTCCACCACATAGGGCCCGCCGCCGACTGAGGCGCGCGAGGAGAACAGCACGAAGCGGGAGACCCGGAACGACAGCGGGTGCAGGAACGGGCGCGTCGCGAGATAATCGGCAACCTGCCGGCTCGACGAATCACGCAGGCGAGCCAGCGTGACATGAGGCGTGAATTTACGGCCCTCGGGCTCGAGCCCGACCCGCTGCATCAGCCGCTCGTGCTCGGCCTGCAGCTCCATCAGCCCGGCAGTTTGCGCCAGCGTCGCGACCACCGCGCGCGGACGCCGCCCGCCGAACGACGATAGATCATCGAACCGCAGCTCAAGCGCCGGGCGACTGACCATGCCGAGCAGAGACGCGACCTCGTGCGCCAACGCGCCATCGACATCGCCGATGAAACGCAGCGTCAGGTGATAGTTCTCGGGATCGATCCAGCGCGCTCCCGGCAGCCCGCCACGCAGCATCGCGAGCGACTGGGCGATATTGGTGGGAAGCTCGAGACCGGTGAAGATGCGCGGCATGGCAGATCGCAATCCGTGTGTCAGATGCGGGCGACAAAATCAACCTTCGTTCTACCGGCGCACCCGCGCCAGCAGCTCCTCGACTTTCGGCAGGATGCCGGCGACAATCGCGTCGACGCCGGCCGCCGTCGGGTGCAGGCCGTCGCGCTGGTTGAGCTTGGCGTCCCCAGCAATGCCGTCAAGAAAGAATGGATAGAGCAGCGCGTCGTATTTCGACGCAATCTCAGGATAGATCGTCTCAAAGCCGTTGGCGAAGTCGATGCCGAGATTCGGGATCGCCCGCATGCCGACGAGGAGCACGGTAATCCGGCGCGCGGTCAGCCGCCGCACAATGTCCTCAAGCGCGCGTTGCGTCACCTTCGGATCGATCCCGCGCAGCATGTCGTTGGCGCCAAGCTCCACGATCACGGCGTCAGTGCCGTCGGGGATCGACCAGTCGAGCCGCGCGAGCCCACCCGAGGCCGTGTCGCCCGAGACCCCCGCATTGGCGATCTCGACCGCGTAGCCCTTATCCCGCAGCGCCCGTTCGAGCCGGGCCGGGAACGCCGCGTTGGCCGGCAGATTGAAGCCTGCGGTGAGCGAATCGCCCAGCGCCACAATCCGCACCGGCGGCTTTTCGGCCGCGCCGGCCACCGATGCCAGCAATGCGGCGACGGCGACGACCGTCTGGACCAGCGCCTTCGAAACCCCATATGAGCGGGACCTCGTCCGGCCCAGGATTCGCTCCAAGGTTCGCTCCAAGCCCATCAGCAAGCGACGGAACCACCACATGAATGACACCTCGGGCCTGCAGCGCGCGCCGGTCCCCGCCATCGCGCTCGCCGGCGTCAACCTGTCGCTCGGGCGGGGCGCCGCGCGGGTCCATATTCTCAAAGACATCGCCCTCAATATAGGGCGTGGCGAGGCGGTTGGCATGGTCGGCCCGTCGGGGTCGGGGAAATCGACGCTGCTGATGGTCATGGCCGGACTCGAACGGCCCGATTCCGGCAGCGTTGTGGTCGCAGGCGAATCGCTCGGTGCCCTCGACGAGGATGCGCTGGCCCGCTTTCGCGGCCGCAATGTCGGCATTGTGTTCCAGTCGTTCCACCTCATTCCGACCATGACGGCGCTCGAAAACGTGGCGGTGCCGCTCGAGCTCATGGGCGCGTCCGACGCGCTCGAACGTGCCGCCACCGAGCTCGCCAAGGTCGGCCTTACGGAGCGCCGCCACCACTACCCGGCGCAACTCTCGGGTGGAGAGCAACAGCGCGTGGCACTCGCGCGCGCGCTTGTGCCCAATCCGGCGATCCTGATCGCCGACGAGCCGACCGGCAATCTTGACGAGACCACGGGCGCCGAGATCATCGACCTGATGTTCAAGGGCCACGCCGAGCGACACACCACCCTGGTGCTGGTCACCCACGACGCCGGCCTCGCAGCTCGCTGCGACCGCGTGGTGCGCCTGCGCTCGGGCCACATCGAGCCGTCTGCCCCGCGCGCCGCGGTGATCGCATGAGCACAGCTTCCCTGACCACCTGGGGGCTGCCGTTGCGGCTCGCCCTGCGCGAGTTGCGCGCCGGGCTGCGCGGCTTCTACGTGTTCATCGCCTGCATCGCGCTTGGCGTGATGGCAATTGCGGGCGTCGGCTCGCTTGCCAGCAGCCTGGAACGCGGCCTAGCGCGCGAAGGCCGTACCATCCTGGGCGGCGACCTGTCGTTCAATCTCAGTCACCGCGAAGTCACTGCACCGGAACGCGCGTTTCTCGAGGAGCACGGTCGCGTGTCGGCCGCCGCCACCATGCGCGCCATGGCACGCATCGACGATGGGCGCAGCGCCTTGGTCGAGCTCAAGTCGGTCGATGCGGCCTATCCGCTGTTCGGGACGGTTGCGCTCGAGCCTCCGCAGGCGTTGCCGGCTGCGCTGGCGCGCACGGGCGGCGTCTATGGTGCCGCAGCCGATCCGGCGCTCCTGGCGCGGCTCGACCTGGCGCCCGGTGCGCGCGTGACCATCGGCACCGCTACCGTCGAGCTGCGCGCCATTCTGCGATCGGAGCCCGACAAGCTCGCGGGCGGCATCGGATTTGGACCGCGCCTCCTGGTGAGCGAAGAGGCGCTGCGCGCGACCGGGCTCCTGCAACCCGGCAGCCTGGTGCGCTGGCACTACCGCCTGCAGCTTCCCGACAACGAATCGGGCGAGGGCGCGGTGCGTCGTATCGTCGCTGCCTCGGAAGCGCGCCTGCCCGAGGCCGGGTGGGAGGTCCGCAGCCGCAGCAACGCTTCGCCCGCGCTCGAGCGCAATGTCGAGCGCTTCACTCAATATCTCACGCTGGTCGGATTGACGGCGCTTCTGGTCGGCGGCGTCGGTGTGGCCAACGCGATCAAGGGGCACCTGGATCGCAAACGCGACGTGATCGCGACGCTCAAGTCGCTCGGGGCGACCGGTCGCGGCGTGTTCGCGGTCTATCTCTGGCAGACCCTGCTCTTGGCCAGCATCGGCGCGCTCCCGGGGCTCGCGATCGGCGCGGCGCTGCCGTTCCTGATCAGCTGGGGCTTCGGCGCCCTGATCCCGCTGCCGCTCGCACCCGCGCTCCATCCGGCCGAGCTCGCGCTCGCATTCACTTACGGGCTCATGACCGCGCTCGCGTTCGCGCTGTGGCCGCTTGGGCGCGCGCACGATGTGTCAGTTTCCGCGCTGTTTCGCGATGAGGTCGCCCCCGAGCGGCGATGGCCCCGCTTGCCCTACATGGTGGCGACCATTGCGGTTGCGGGCGCGCTTGCTGCGCTCGCGATCGTGCTCGCCTATGACCGCCGCATCGCCGCGATCTTCGTGGCGGCAGCGGTGGGCGTGTTTGTCATGCTGCGCCTGGTGGCAAGCCTTGTCATGTGGATCGCGCGGCGCTCCCCGCGTTCGCGGTCAACCGTGCTGCGGCTGGCAATCGCCAATATTCACCGCCCGGGTGCGCTCACGGTCAGCGTCGTCCTCTCGCTGGGGCTGGGGCTCGCGCTGCTCGTCGCTGTCATTCAGATTGACGGCAACCTGCGCCGCCAGTTCATGGCAGCCCTGCCCGAGAAGGCGCCGGCGTTCTTTTTCCTCGACATCCAGGCGGCCGAGGCCGATCGCTTCGATACATTCATCCGCGAGCATTCCCCGCGCGCGGTGCTCGAGCGGGTGCCGATGCTGCGAGGCCGTATCGTGTCGGTCAATGGCGTTGCGGCCGACGATCTCAAGCCGCCGCCAAGCGCCGCCTGGGTGCTGCAGAGCGACCGCGGCATCACCTATACGGACGAGATCCCGGCAGGGTCGCGGCTCGCCCAGGGCGAGTGGTGGACCCCCGACTACCAGGGACCGCCGCTGGTGTCGTTCGAGCAGAAAGTCGCGGAGGGCCTTGCGCTCAAGATTGGCGATCCAATCGTGGTCAACGTGCTCGGCCGCAATCTCACCGCGCGCCTCGCCAACCTGCGCACCCTCGACTGGCAGAGCCTCGGCATCAATTTTGTCATGGTGTTCTCGCCCAGCACCTTTCGGGGAGCGCCGGTGACCCATATCGCGACCATCACCTATCCGGGCGGTAGCAGCACCGACGAGGAAATCGGCTTGCTGAAGGCGGCGGCCGCGGCGTTTCCGTCCGTGACGGCAGTTCGTGTGCGCGATGCCATCGAGACCTTTGCGGGGATCATAACCAACCTAGTGCTGGCGATCCGGGGTGCCAGCGCGCTGACGCTGGTGATGGCCGTGCTGGTTCTCGGCGGCGCGCTGGCGGCCGGGCATCGTCACCGGGTCTATGACGCGGTGGTGCTGCGGGCCGTCGGCGCGACCCGCGCCCAACTGCTCCTCGCCTATGGCCTGGAATACCTGCTGATCGGCCTGGCAACCGCGCTGTTCGGCGTCGCGGCCGGATCCCTCGCGGGTGCCCTGGTGGTCGTCCAGGTCATGAACCTGCCATTCATCTGGCTGCCCGGCCCAGCGGCCGCAGCCGCGCTCGCGGCGGTGACGGCGACAGTCGTGCTGGGGCTTGCTGG
>DAIUEP010000013.1:6979-9231 GCA_036845065.1 Xanthobacteraceae bacterium
CTCGCCCTGGCGCATCTCGCCCTGGCGCATATTGTCACATTGCGGTTCGTTAACGTCGGTTGGATAGGTACTCGCCTCAAAAACTGCGATTTCTCATGCGTTAATAAATCCACGGCCTGGGATCTGGCGCTGCAACCAAAGCCGCATTAGATTCCGCGGTACTTGGCGTCATCGGCAGACCGGTGACCGCCCATTCACCCGGCCCACTGCCGGTTCAGAGAGAGGGAACTTCCATGTCGGAATTCGACCGGAACTACGCGGCCATGCGCGGTGTCGGCACCGACCGCGCGGTCGCCATCGATGAGGGTCTGCGGACCTATATGCTCCGTGTCTACAACACCATGGCCGTCGGTGTTGCGCTGACCGGCGTTGCGGCATGGCTCGCTTTCCAGATGGCCGGCGGCGACGCGATCGTGATCTCCGGGCGCGGCATCTCCGGGTTGACCGATTTCGGTCGGTTCATTTTCAGCTTCCCAGGCCAGATCATGCTGTTCCTTGGAACGCTGGGTCTGGTGTTCTTCGTCAGCTGGCGCATCGACCGGCTCAATGTCAGCACCGCGACGGCGCTGTTCCTGGTCTACGCGGCCCTGCTTGGCGTCATGCTGTCGTCGATCTTCGTGGTCTACACCCACACCTCGATCACTCGCGTGTTCTTCATCGCGGCGGGGACCTTCGGCGCGCTGAGCCTGTGGGGCTACACGACCAAGCGTGACCTGTCCGGGTTCGGGACCTTCCTGATGATGGGCCTGATCGGCTTGGTGATTGCCATTCTGGTCAACATCGGCCTCAAGGCGTTCGGGGTCGCGACCGGTCCGATGGACTTCATCATCTCATGCGCTGGCGTGCTGATCTTCGCGGGCCTCACCGCCTACGACACGCAGACGATCAAGGAAATGTACGACGTGATGGACGACGGCACCGTCGCCGGCCGCAAGGCCCTGATGGGAGCCCTGAAGCTCTATCTCGATCTCATCAACCTGTTCACGTTCCTGCTGCAGCTCCTCGGCGACCGCCGCTAAGCCTGCAAACAGAACGAGAGTTCAGGGCGCCCCGGCCAATTGCCGGGGCGCTTTTTTATGGGCCGGGCATTGACGCCAAGCGCATATCAACCTGCTCGCGACCGGTCTCGATCGGGTCAAGGACGCCTTGACGCAGATGGACGAGGCCTTCCAAACCGAGGACGCGCGCCGCGCGGCAAGGCCGACGGCGAGGCCACGGGCGGATGCAAAACGGCAAGCCAAGGCAAACAGACAACCGACGGCGGAGAAGGTATCTTCTCCGCCGTCCGTGTTTGAGGTCAGCGTTTCCGTTATGCCTATCGTGTCGGTCCAACCCGCCGTGTCCGTTCACATCGCCGCCATCACGCGCATCTACGGCCACGCGGTGCGCCACGGCACCGCGTCATTCGAGCTTGATGCACCCGATGAGGCCGAGATGGCGCGGCGCCAGGAGGCGCTGATCGCGGGCGGATATCCCTACCTGGTGGCGCAAGCCGACGGCGAGGTTCTCGGCTACGCCTATGCGGGTCCGTATCGGCGCGGCCAGCGTACCGCTTCACCGTCGAGGATTCGGTGTACATCGCACCGCACGCGCAGCGGCGCGGCCTTGGCCGACTTCTGCTCGATCGGCTCATCGCCGAATCGGAAGCGCGCGACTATCGCCAGATGATCGCGGTCATCGGCGATTCGGCTCAGCGTGCCTCGATCGCTCTACATACGGCTGCCGGCTTCCGGCTGACCGGAACGCTGCAAGCCGTCGGATTCAAATTCGGCCGCTGGCTCGACAGCGTGCTCATGCAGCGTCCTCTCAGCGCGGGCGCGGCCACCGAGCCGTCGTAGCGCCGCTCAGCCCGCCACCACGGCCAGCGAACGGTCGATCGAGCGCAACACGCGGTCGAGCTCGTGACCACGGCGGACGATGAGGCCGGTTGCGGAGATCACGCTGTAGGCGCCTTGCCGGCGCGCCAGCCGCGGGCTTTTCTCAATCCGGTAGATCGGAACCTCGGAGCTCCGGCGGAAGACAGAAAAGACCGCGCGATCCTTGAGGAAGTCGATCGCGTAATCGCGCCACTCACCGGCTGCGACCTTGCGGCCATAGAGACCGAACAGTCGATCGAGCTCTCGCCGGTCAAACGTCACACGCTGAGCGGGGACGAGGCTGGCGGCCGCCTCGGCCCCGTGAAACTGGCTGGGTTCTCCATCGCCCGGACCAACGGTCATCGGCGCCTCCCTTTGTCATCTGGCTGTCGTGTC
>DAIUEP010000013.1:9331-40284 GCA_036845065.1 Xanthobacteraceae bacterium
CATCGCCCGGACCAACGGTCATCGGCGCCTCCCTTTGTCATCTGGCTGTCGTGTCATGTGGCTGTTGTGTCATGTGGCTGTCGCGTCAACTGGCTGTCACAGTCCAATGATCGCGCCGAGCGCGTGCGTCGGCAAGGGGCTCGGCGAAATACCTTTCCGACCCGAAAGCCGGTGCGACATCTTTGCGCACGCGATGCGGTAACCGCTCACGGCTTCGTCAATGGAATCATAATACAGCCTGAATTCGGACAAGCGGGGGTCAACCTGGACTGCGATATGAACAACTGTTGCCTCAGGGCCCGGTCTGCTTTCGCGCGACGGATTCCTCAGCCCCCCAGCCCCCCGGAGCCGAGACGGACCGGGCCCAAGAGTGCACCATGAGTGCAAGCGTACATTCAATCCCCAAATGCTTCAGGGCCGGCGCAAGTCGGCCCTTTTTTTGCGTGCTGGTGCCCCGTTTCCGAAGTTCGTGATACATCGCAGCAACTTCTGACACGAACTTCGGAAACAAAGGGTCACTAGCAACTCTATGATTCTAGTGCCGCTTTTCGAGTTGAAGTTCCTAACCGAATTTGCTGCAAGCGTTGTAGGAACTTCAAATCGGCGGCACTAGGCACGTTGTTTCGGATCGGTGCACGTTGCCTCGCTGTCACGAGCGAACTAGGCTTTCTTCGACCCATCAAGGCAGGAGCATGCGATGGCCCGCGATTTTGAGAACCACTGCTGGAAGGACATCATCGACGCCGACACCTTGCAGATCTACCAAGCCTATGAACGCAAGATTTACGTCGGCGACAACCCGGCCGTTCTGGCGATCGACCTCTATAACAAGGCCTATCTAGGCGGGAACCGCCCGGTCAAAGAGGTGGACCGGGAATTCTCCGGCTCCTGCGGCGAGCACGCCTGGAAGGCCATCGCACCCACCCAGCGGCTGTTTGCGGCGGCGCGGCGCGCCGGTGTGCCCGTGATCTACACCACTCGCCATGTCGATACCGCCGGCGTGCAATCGACCAACCGCAATCTCAAAAAGCTCGCCGACGACATCTACGACATCAAGGCGGAGGTAGCGCCCGCCCCGGGCGAGCTCGTGATCTACAAGGAGCGCGCCTCGGCGTTCTTCGGCACGCCGCTGATCGCGCATCTCCAGATGATGAAGATCGACAGCCTCGTCATCTGCGGCGAGAGCACGTCAGGCTGCGTGCGCGCATCGACAGTCGACGCCTATTCGTACGGCTTCCACAACGTCGTGGTGGAGGAATGCACCTACGACCGCGCTCCGATCTGCCACAAGGTCAATCTGTTCGACCTGCATCACAAATACGCAGATGTCATGCACGTCGAGGAGGTGCTGGCGCATCTCGACGGTCTCGCGCAGGAACGCAAGGTCGCCTGACGGAGGGCATTCCTACGTCGCGTCACCGGCGAACCTGACTGAGCGAACGAGGCGGTACCGGCCGACTCAGCGGATCGGCGCCAGCGCGGCGCCGAGGATGAGGCCCGGCCGCTCACTCGTGCCGCCCTGCACGATGACGGCCGCGCGGTTGACGCCCTCGCCGTCGATCTCCTCGATCGGCACACTCCAGGCCTTGCCATCGGCGCTGTTGAGCTTGTGCCAGCTGCGCGCCACGTTGTGGTAGGTGACGGTCTTGCCCTTGTTCTCGCCCCGGCTGATGGCGACCGTGACGGCCTTGGCGAGACCGACAACCCACACCTCCGCGGCCCGTCCATCGCTGGCGAACGTGGCGGTCAGACGCCCACCGGCGACCGCCAGCGTGACCGGCATCGCCAGCGCCGAGGTATTCTGCCGGCTCTTGGCGATCACCCGCTCGATGGCGGCGCGGTCGCTGCCAAGCACGTGATAGCTCCCGTTGACGACGACCTGCGGCGTATAGACCTCGCGGTCGGCCCGCAGCTTCGAATAGGCGCGCTGACGGGCGGTATTGCGGGGATCCGCGAGGGTGTCCTTCCAGCCGAGATAGTCCCAGTAATCGATCGGCAGGCTCATCGACACGATGGACGGATCGTTGGCCAGTTCGCCCATCAGCCGGTCAGCGGCCGGGCACGACGAGCAGCCCTGGCTGGTAAACAGCTCGATGACCGCCCGGGTCTGGGCGTGTCCGATCGACAGCGTGGCCGCCGAGGCACACGCCACGACCGCCAAGTAGGCGAGGCTACGACCAACCATTCTGGCCTCCCATGCCTCCCTAAGCATCCGTGCTTCGCCCCACCCAGTGATCTCTAGTGGCCCCTTCGATCACCCGCCACTCACTTCAAGGTGAGGGCGGGGGGACGAAAGCGCCAGGGGGCGGCCCCCGTCAGGCCGCCACCAGCTGCCTCAACACGTAGTGCAGGATGCCCCCGTGCCGGAAGTAGTCGAGTTCATCCACAGTGTCGATACGGCAAATCAGCGGGACCCGCCGCAGCCCGCCGTCCGAGGCGACGATCTCGGCCATCATCCGCTGTCGCGGCTTGATCTCGCCGTGCAGTCCCCGGATGGTGACCTGTTCATCGCCCTTGAGGCCGAGCGACTGCCAGGACGTACCTTCCTCGAAGCACAGTGGCAGCACGCCCATGCCGATCAGGTTTGAGCGGTGGATGCGCTCGAACGACTGGCAGACGACGGCGCGGATGCCGAGCAGGTTGGCGCCCTTGGCGGCCCAGTCGCGCGACGATCCGGAGCCGTACTCCTTGCCGGCAAACACGACCAGCGGAACCTTGTTGTTCCGATAGCGCATGGCGGCGTCATAGATCGCCATGCGCTCGCGCGACGGATAGTGGATCGTCACGCCGCCCTCGACGCCCGGGACCATCTGGTTCTTGAGCCGGATGTTGGCAAAGGTGCCGCGCATCATCACTTCGTGATTGCCGCGCCGGGTGCCGTACTGGTTGAAGTCGGCCGGCTTGACCTTGTGATCGGTCAGATACTTGCCGCCCGGCGAATCGAGCTTGATCGAGCCCGCCGGCGAGATGTGGTCGGTGGTGATCGAATCGAGCAGCAGAGCGAGTACGCGCGCGTCAACGATGTCGCTGAGCGGCGCCGGATGCCGGCCCATGCCGACGAAATAGGGCGGGTTCTGCACGTAGGTGGACTTCTTGTCCCAGTCGTAGGTCAGGCCGCCCTTCACGCTGATCTTGCGCCAGAGCGCATCACCCTTGAACACGTCGGCGTATTTCCTGGTGAAGATCTGCTTGTTGATGGTCTTGCGAATGACCGAGTTGATCTCGCGGCTCGTCGGCCAGATGTCCTTGAGAAAGACCTTCTTGCCCTTCTTGTCGAGGCCGAGCGGTTGCTTGACCAGGTCGGAATACATCGAGCCGGCAAGCGCATAGGCCACCACGAGCGGCGGCGAGGCGAGATAGTTGGCGCGCACGTCGGCGTTGATGCGGCCCTCGAAGTTGCGGTTGCCGGAGAGCACCGCGGCCGCGACGATGTCCTTTTCGTTGATGGTCTTGGAGATCTCCGCCGGCAGTGGCCCGGAATTGCCGATGCAGGTGGTGCAGCCGAAGCCAACCAAGTTGTAGCCGAGCTTGTCGAGATCCTTCTGCAGGCCCGACTTGTCGAGATACTCGGCCACCACCTGCGAGCCCGGCGCCAGCGAGGTCTTGACCCAGGGCTTCACCGTCAGGCCCTTGGCCACCGCCTTGCGCGCCAACAGCCCGGCGCCGATCATCACGCTCGGGTTCGAGGTGTTGGTACACGACGTGATCGCGGCGATCACCACGTCGCCGTGGCCGAGATCGTGCGCGCGGCCCTCGACCGGAAAGCGCTTGGGCGTACCGGCCTTGGCGAAGTCCTTGTCGAGAGGGGCCGTCGCGATCGACGGATGCAATTCAAAAACCTCCTTGCCGCCGCCGTCACCGCCCTTGTTGAACTCCTTGGCCATCGAGTTGGTGAACCCGGCCTTGACCTCCTTGAGCGCGATCCGGTCCTGCGGACGCTTGGGGCCGGCAAGCGAGGGCTCGACCGATGAGAGCTCAAGCTTGAGCACGTCGGTGAAGATCGGATCGGGCGTCGACTTGGTCCGGTACATGCCCTGCGCCTTGGCGTAGGCGGCGACCAGCGCGATGCGGTCAGCGCTGCGGCCGGTGTCGCGCAGATACTTGATGGTGTCGTCGTCGACCGGGAAGAAGCCGCAGGTCGCGCCGTATTCCGGCGACATGTTGCCGATGGTGGCGCGGTCCGCGATGGTGAGACTGGCAAGACCGGGGCCAAAGAATTCCACGAACTTGCCGACCACGCCGCGCTTGCGCAGCATCTGGGTGACCGTGAGCACCAGATCGGTGGCGGTCATGCCTTCCTTGAGCTTGCCGGTCAGCTTCACGCCGATCACTTCCGGCAGCAGCATCGAGTACGGCTGCCCGAGCATCGCGGCTTCCGCCTCGATGCCACCAACGCCCCAGCCCAGGACCGCGAGGCCGTTGACCATGGTGGTGTGGGAATCGGTGCCGACCAGCGTGTCCGGATAGGCGACCTCCATGCTGGCGGTCTTGCCGTCGACCTTGACGCTATCCTTGCGGGTCCACACCGTCTGCGACAGATATTCGAGATTGACCTGATGGCAGATGCCGGTGCCGGGCGGCACCACGCGGAAATTGTCGAACGACTTCTGCGACCACTTCAGGAACTGATAACGCTCCTGGTTCTGCCGATACTCTTCCTCGACGTTCTTCTTGAACGCGCTTGCGTCGCCCGCAAACGTGACCGCGACCGAATGGTCGATGACGAGATCGACCGGCACCAGCGGGTTGATCTTCTTGGGATCGCCGCCCAGCATCTTCATGGCGTCGCGCATCGCGGCGAGATCGACCACCGCCGGCACGCCGGTGAAGTCCTGCATCAACACGCGCGCGGGCCGGAATGCGATTTCGCGTTCGGAGGTTTTGGTCTTGAGCCATTGTGCGACCGCCTGCAGGTCTTCCTTGGTGACGCTGCGGCCGTCTTCGTGACGCAAGAGATTCTCCAGCAGCACCTTCATGGAGAACGGCAGGCGTGAAATGCCTTTGAGGCCGTTCTTCTCGGCGACGGCGAGGCTGTAGAACGCGTAAGTCTTGCTGCCGACCTTAAGGGTCTTGCAGCATCGGAAAGAGTCAAGCGAGCTCATGTCGGTCGTTTCCCATCCGACCGGAGGGCGTACGATCACGGTAGTATACCACCGGGTGTCGCCCCACTGTCGCCGGCCGCGACGTCCGCGCGCGGTTCTTGGAGGTGAACGCGGATAGTCCGGCTTATAGGGTCTTTTTTTGCGCTATTCCAGATAATCGACACTCCTCAACAACATGGATAGGACATTCACCGAACTTTTTTACGATTGCGGGGGCATAGCCTTGCGCGGCTGGCGGCGAGCGGCCGGGGCTGGGGAGCAAGCCAGATGGATCTGATGCGCCTCGTGGCGAGCGATCTCGCCTGTATCAGGGGGGGCCGGCAGGTCTTTTCGGGTATTGGTTTCGCGCTCGGGGAGGGTGAGGCGCTGGTCATCACCGGCCCCAACGGGGCTGGCAAATCGTCGCTGCTCCGACTCCTGGCCGGGCTGCTCCGACCGCTGGCCGGCACGTTGGCGTTGGAAGGCGGCGAACCGGAGCTGACCGTCGCCGAGCAAGCCCACTATCTTGGCCACCAGGACGCCCTCAAGCCCGCGCTGACCGTGACGGAAAACCTCGATTTCTGGGTGCGCTTCCTGGGCGGCCAGGCGGCGGACGTGACCACCGCGCTGGCAGAGGTCGGCCTTGCCAGCATTGCGGCCTTGCCGGCCGCCTACCTCTCAGCCGGGCAGCGCCGGCGGCTCTCGATCGCGAGGCTGATCGCGGTCAAACGCCCGCTCTGGCTGCTGGACGAGCCGGCCTCGGCCCTCGATATCGCCGCGCAGGCGATGTTAGCCGCCCTTATGCGCGCGCACCTCTCAGGCGGCGGCCTGATCGTCGCAGCCGTCCACGGCCCGATCGGGCTCGACCAGTCGGCGGAGCTCAGCCTGGGGGGGAGCCGATGACCGCGTTTGCCGCCCTCCTCCTTCGCGATATGCGGCTGGCCGTGCGGGTCGGCGGCGGCGCGCTGGTTGGGGTGCTGTTCTTCCTCCTGGTGGTTACGATCGTACCCTTCGCAATCGGCCCTGATCTCGCGCTGCTGGCCCGAATCGGCCCGGCGATCCTCTGGCTCGGCGCGCTTTTGGCGAGCCTTCTGGGCCTCGACCGGCTGATCGCGGCCGACCACGAGGACGGGTCGCTCGACCTGATCCTGGCGGCGCGAACCCCGCTGGAGCTGACGATGGCCACCAAGGCGGTGGCCCATTGGCTGACCACAGGCCTGCCGCTGGTGGCCGCCACGCCGCTGCTGGGCCTTCTTCTCAACCTCGACCCGACCGCGACCGGCGCGGTGGCGCTGACACTCGCGGCCGGCACGCCCGCCCTCACCTTCATCGGGCTTGTCGGGGCCGCGCTGACGGTGGCGCTACGGCGCGGCGGGCTGCTCCTGGCCGTGCTGATTCTGCCCTTGACGATCCCGGTACTGATTTTCGGGGTGGCGGCCTCGAATGCCGCCATCGTGGGGCCGATCCCGTTCGGCACGCCGTTCACGATTCTGTGTGCGCTGACCCTGATGAGCGCGGTCATCGGCCCGATCGCGGCGGCGGCAGCGCTGCGGCAGGGACTGGATTGACCGAATGATGTGAAGCTCGGAATCGGGACAATGGCGCATTGCGCCACGCCTGTCCGGTTTCTAATGTAGCGCCATGCCGCTTATCGATCTTGCCAATCCGTCCCGATTCCTGGCGCTGTCCGGGCGCCTGTTGCCGTGGCTGTCCGCCGCCACGCTCCTCGCATTCGCGTTCGGGATCGCGCAGGTGATCGGCGCACCCGACGATTACCAGCAGGGCGCGACCGCCAAGATCATGTACATCCACGTGCCATCGGCTTGGCTCTCGATGTTCATCTGGGGAACCATGAGCATCGCGGCGCTCGGGACGCTGGTATGGCGCCATCCGCTCGCCGACGTTGCCGCCAAGGCGGCCGCCCCAATCGGCGCCGCGCTTACGCTGCAGTGCCTCGTCACCGGCATGCTCTGGGGTCGGCCGATGTGGGGCACCTACTGGGTCTGGGATGGACGGCTCACCTCGGTGCTGGTGCTGTTCCTGATGTATCTCGGCGTGCTGGCGCTCTGGCGCACCATCGAGGAGCCCTCGCGCGCGGCGCGCGCGGTCGCGGTGCTCACGCTGGTTGGCGCCATCAACCTGCCGATCATCAAGTTCTCGGTCGACTGGTGGAGCACGCTGCACCAGCCGTCCTCGGTGCTGCGCCTCGGCGGCCCGGCCATGCATTCATCGATCCTCATTCCGCTCCTGGTGATGGCGCTCGCCTTTTTCCTGCTGTTCCTCACGCTGCATCTCGGCGCCATGCGCAACGAGATCATGCGGCGGCGGGTGCGCACCCTGATGCTCATGCAGGCTGACGCGGCGGCCGGACGTTAACGCGATGGATCTCGGTCCCCATGCGGCCTTCATTGTCGGCGCCTACGCGGTCGCCCTCCTGATTGTCGCCGTATTGATCGGCTGGGTACTGATCGACAATCGGCGGCAGCGCCAGAACCTGTCCGACCTGGAAGCGCGTGGCATCACACGCCGGTCCGAACGCTCGGCCGGGAGGCAATCATGACAGTCACGGCCAACGACAATCCAAATAACACAACAAATAGCGCGCGAAGCCGCCGACGCGGGCTTCTGGTGTTCCTCCCGCTCGCGGTGTTCCTGGGGCTCGCGGCGCTGTTCCTGATCCGGCTCGGGGCCGGCGACACGTCGCGGATACCCTCGGCGCTGATCGGGCGGGCGGCGCCGGTGACCGTGCTGCCCGGCGTGGCGGGCCTGGAGCGCGACGGCAAGCCGGTCCCCGGCCTGGAGGCCGAGAGCTTCAAGGGCGCCGTCACGGTGCTCAACGTCTGGGCGTCGTGGTGCGTGCCCTGTCGCGATGAGGCGCCGCTCTTGTTGGCGCTCGCGCGCGACCAGCGCATCCGCATCCTCGGCATCAACTACAAGGACTCGGCCGAGAATGCCCGCCGCTTCCTCGCCCGCTATGGCAACCCCTATGTCGCAAACGGCTTCGACGGCAATGGCCGCGCCTCGATCGAATGGGGCGTCTACGGCGTGCCCGAAACCTTCGTGGTCGGGCGCGACGGCCGCATCGCCTACAAGCTGATCGGACCGATCGAGCCGGTCAATCTGGAAAAGACGCTCAAGCCCGAGATCGAGAAGGCGCTGGCGGCACCGGCCTCGTGATTCGCATGCGAGCGCACGCCAATCTCGTGCTCGTCCTGGCGCTGCTGCTCATTCCGAGTGAGCTCGCGCTCGCACATGGCATTGGCGGCAAGGACGCCTCGTTCGTGGCGGCGACCAAGGGCGCGGACATCCTGCCCTTCATGTATCTCGGCGCCAAGCACATGGTCACCGGCTACGACCATCTGCTGTTCATCCTGGGCGTGATCTTCTTTCTCTACCGCATGCGTGACGTCGTCATCTATGTGACGCTGTTCTCCATCGGCCATAGCATCACGCTGTTGGCCGGGGTCCTGCTCAGGCTCGAGATCAACGCCTATCTGGTCGATGCCGTGATCGGGCTGTCGGTCGCATACAAGGCGTTCGACAATCTCGGCGGCTTCAAGTCGGTGTTCGGCGTCCAGCCCAACAACCGGATCGCGGTCGCCGCCTTCGGCCTGATCCACGGCTTCGGGCTTGCCACCAAGCTGCAGGAATTCCGGCTCAGCCCCAACGGCCTCGTCGCGAACATGATCGGCTTCAATATCGGGGTCGAGCTCGGCCAGATGATTGCGCTCGCCATCATGCTCGCGATCATGCTGCAGTGGCGGCGCAGCGCAAGCTTCGAGCGCTCCGCCGTCGCCGCCAATGCGCTCATTCTGGCGGCCGGCTTCGTGCTGATGGAATATCAGCTCGCCGGCTACTTCGTGGGAGCCAAAGCCTGATGACGACCGAAGGCCAGATCTCGCAACCGCTGTCCACCGGCCGGATGCTCGCAATCACCGCCGGCGCCCTCGTCATCGCGAGCGCGATCGTGTTCGGCGCGATCCTGCCGGCCGAGTTCAACGTCGATCCCTTGGGGCTCGGCCGGATCACGGGACTTGGACGGCTGTGGGCGCCGCGCGAGGTGCCGTTCGACACGTCCAAGAGCGAGGTGCCGCTCGCGCGCGAATATCAGACCGGCTTCCGCAGCGACACGATCGAGATCCCGCTGCGCCCCGATGGCAGCCGGCAAGGCGGCGACCAGCTCGAATACAAGGTGCGGATGCGCAAGGACGCGACCTTGATCTACGAATGGAGCGTCGCCGACATCCCGACCCCGACGGAATTCTATTACGACTTTCACGGCCACACGCTCTCCGATGGCAAGGAGATGACGGTTGCGACCTACAAGAAGGACACCGGCACCGGCGCCAACGGCGCGCTGACCGCGCCGTTTGATGGTGTGCATGGCTGGTTCTTCCAGAACCAATCGCTCAACAATGTGGTGGTGCGGGTGCGGATCAGCGGCTTCTACGAGCTAATCGCGCCGGGCGAGACCGGCAACGAGGGCCGCATCATCGCCAACGTGCCGGCCGACATGGCGATCGCGAAGCAGTAATCCGGCCGCCGTCCGACAGCCGCGGCGCTCACGGCTCCTTCGCCTCCGCGCTCTCCGCCACCGCGTATTTCGTCAACAGCGGATACTGCAGCGCCGCGAACACGAAGGTCAGCGGCACCACGCCGAACACCTTGAAGGCGACCCAGAAGTCGGTCGTCTGGGTGCGCCAGACCGCCTCGTTGAGCACGGCGAGCGCCAGAAAGAACAACGCCCAGCGCAGCGTCAGCTTTCGCCAGCCTTCGTCGGTGAGATGGAACACCGAATCGAACACCATGCCGAGCAGCGGCTTGCCGAAGGCGAGCCCGCCGAGCAGCACGCCGCCGAACAGCACGTAGATGATGGTCGGCTTGAGCTTGATGAACAGCTCGTCCTGCAGAATGAGCGTCGCGCCGCCGAACACCACCACCACGACGGCGGTGACCAGCGGCATCACCGGCAGGTGGCGCGTCTTGACGAAGCTGATCGCGAGCGCGAGCAGCACCGCCGGGATGAACGCCGCGGTCGCGGTGAAGATGCCGGCATGCGGACCGTTCAGCAGCTCGGCCGACAGGAACGGGGCCAGCAGCGGCGCGAACAACGCCGGCCGCGAATTGGCGAAAAAGAACACCAGCAACGGCCCGAGATCGAGCGCGAGCTTCAGGCCGGTCGGCAGCTTTTGTTTGTCGGTCATGCGCTGATTGTTGCACCGTAAGTGTGAGTCACTCAACTCCCCGCCGCTACTCCATACCGGCGATGGCGCGCGCGAAGTCGGCCGCCGCGAACGGCGCCAAGTCGTCGACCCCTTCGCCCACCCCGATGAAATGCACCGGCAGGCGGTATTTCGCCGCGATCGCAACGAGAATGCCGCCGCGCGCGGTGCCGTCGAGCTTGGTCATGGCGAGCCCGGTGACGCCGGCAATCTTGAGGAACACGTCGACCTGCGACAGCGCGTTCTGCCCGACGGTGGCGTCGAGCACGAGCAGCACGGCATGCGGGGCCGTCGCGTCGACCTTCTTCATGACCCGCACGATCTTCTCGAGCTCGTCCATCAGCTCGGTCCGGTTCTGCAGGCGGCCGGCGGTGTCGACCAGCAGCACGTCGGCGCCCTGCGTGCGGGCGGCCTGCACCGCTTCGAACGCCAGGCCGGCCGCGTCCGCGCCCTGCTCGCGCGCGATCACCGGCGCGCCCACCCGCGTGCCCCAGATCTTGAGCTGCTCGATGGCGGCGGCCCGGAAGGTGTCGCCGGCCGCGAGCAGCACCGACTTGCCCTCGGCGCGGAAGCGCGCCGCGAGCTTGCCGATGGTGGTGGTCTTGCCCGAGCCGTTGACGCCGACCACCAGGATCACGAACGGCTTGGCGCCGACGGCCACCAGCGGCTTGGCCACGGGGCTGAGCACCTTCTCGACCTCGGCGGCGAGCACGGTCTTCACCTCGGCGAGATTCTTGTAGCGCCCCTCCCCCATGGTGGTCGCCATCCGGGCCGCGAAGTCGACGCCAAGGTCGGCGCGGATCAGCGTCTCCTCGATCTCCACGATCCGCTCGGGCGACAACGGGCCGCGCATGACGAGGTCGGAGATCGCGGTGCCGAGCGCGCCCGAGGTGCGCTTGAGCCCGCCGGCAAGGCGGCTCCACCAGGAGCCGGTCTTCTGGGTGCTGTCATTCATGTCCGGGGCCGTGATAGCGGTTTCGCCGATGAACGCAAAGCTCAACCCCGAAGAGATGGTGGCTCGGCTGCTCTACCGCGATGGGCTGATGCTGGTGATCGACAAGCCCGCCGGCATCGCGGTCCACCGCGGCCCCAAGGGCGGCGAAAGTCTAGAAGACCATTTCGGGGCGCTGCGCTTCGGCCTGCCGCGCTCGCCCGCGCTCGCCCACCGGCTCGACCGCGAGACCTCCGGCTGCCTGGTGCTTGGCCGTCACAGGAAGGCGCTGGCCACGCTCGGGCGCCTGTTCAAGGCCGGCTCGATCGGCAAGTGCTACTGGGCCGTGGTGGAAGGCGGCCCCGCCGAAACCGAAGGCACAATCGACTTGCCGCTCGGCCGCCGCGACGAGACCCGCGGCTGGTGGATGAAGCCCGATCCGGCGGGACAGGCGGCGGTGACGAAGTGGAAAGTCATGGGGCGCGCGCAATGGAGCGGACCGGATTTAGCCCGGAATACTGAGCATGATGGCAGCGGCGGACGCGCCTCTAGCGTTCCCTCCCCCCTTGTGGGGGAGGGACAGGGAGGGGGGTGGCAGCAGACCCTTTCGCTGGAGGCTACCCCCCTCCCCACCCCTCCCCCGCGAGGAGGGAGGGAGCCGGCCCGTCGTGTGGCGAGCGAAGCGCCTGAAGGCGCGGCCGTATTCGCAAATCAAAGCCTCACCTGGCTCGCGCTGGAGCCCGTCACAGGCCGCACGCACCAGCTGCGCGTTCACTGCGCGGCACGAGGATTTCCGATCGTCGGTGACACGATCTACGGAAACGCGCCGCGCATCGGCGGCCCGCCGCTGCACCTGCATTCGCGCGAGATCGTGGTGCCGCTCTACAAGAACCGCGAGCCGATCAGGGTGACGGCGCCGGTGCCGCTAGCCATGCAGGATCGGCTCTATGCCTGCGGCTGGCAGGGCGAAGTGTTCCGGCTGGTGGATTAGTAGATCGTCGCCTTCAGCCGTTCGGGCGCGGTGCGGTCATGCTCGGGGCCGCCGAGCTTGCCTTGCGTGAGATCAGAGAGGATGGTGCCGGCGCTCGGCAGGCTCTTGCGCTCGACATGGCGCGAGGCGTCCCACAGCTTCGAGCGCACGATCGCCTTGGCGCATTGGTAGAACACCGCCTCGACTGACACGACCAGAACCGAGCGCGGCGCCTTGCCCTCGACCAGGAAGCTTTGAGTCAACGCCGGGTCGGTCGAGATCGCGGCGCGGCCGGTGACCCTGATGGTCTCGCCGCAGCCCGGAATCAGGAACAACAGCGCGACGCGCGGGTCGGCGAGGATATTGCGCAGCGTGTCGATGCGGTTGTTGCCGCGCCGGTCGGGCACGAGCAGCGTCTTGTCGTCCGCGACCCGCACGAAGCCCGGCGCATCGCCGCGCGGGGAGCAGTCGAGCCCATCTGGCCCCGCCGACGCGAGCGCGAAGAACGGCGCCGCCTCGATGAAGGCGCGGTAGTGCGGCGTGATGCGGTCGGTCTCCTTGGCCAGCGACGGACCGTGCGGCTCGCCGTACAGGCGCTCCAGGGCCTCGACCGAGGTGATGAGGTGGTCGCGCGATTCCATACCGGCCATTGAATTGCTCCCGTCAATGAAGACGAACCTAGCACGCCGCCGGCGCACGCCGCCAATCGCAAACGCTACGTACCATCGTCGCGATCTTGTGCACCGTGAAACACGGCAATGATCGCGACTTCCTGCGCAGCCTCGTCGATTTCGTAGACGATGATAGATGATATAAGGCAGGCCGACGACGGCCCACTCGTAAGTCCCACGCGCGCGGCCGACATGCCCCATATGGGGCAGAAACCCGAGACGATCGGCAGCACGGCGAATGCGAGCGACAACCTCTGTCGCTGCCCGCGGACTTTGTTCCGCAATGTAGGCGTGAATGTTTTCAAGATCGAATTGAGCTCGGCGTCGATACCGAACTCTCATAGGCCGCATTTCTTCCAGAGAGCCGCCATTTCCTCATCGGTTGCGTAGCGCTCGCGGCCCGCCGCGAAGTCCGCGCGGCGGCGCGCGACCTCTTCGACCTGCGCATCCGTAAGACCGTAGGGGCTGGCGCCCTGTTCTTCCATGTCGCTGAGCACGCGCGCGGCCTCCTCCTGCCGCTTCGGCGGCCAAGTCAGCACGCGATCGAGGATTTCTTTGATCTGTTCCTTTGTCATGGTGTCACTATAGCACATTCCTTGATGCGCACTTGCTCGCCCATGAGCTGGTCTCGCCCATGAGCTGGCGACCGTCATGGCCCACAATTGGGACGTCGAGGACAACCCCCGCCTCCGCCGGCCCCGCGAGCCGCACTGGCGTGAAATGCTCGGTGCGCCCGCTCTCGTGCGTCTCCACCAGCACGCTCCGGCGCGCGCCGACCTCAGCATCAAGATGCCGCACCAGCGCCGCCCTGCCCTTCTGGCGCAGCCGCGTGGCGCGCTCCTTGACGACGTCGCGCGCGATCTGCGGCATGCGCGCGGCCGGCGTGCCGGAGCGTGGCGAGAACGGAAAGACATGCAGATGCGTCAAGCCGCAGTCGTCGACGAGATCGAGCGAGCGCTGGAAACACGCCTCGCTCTCGGTCGGGAAGCCCGCGATGATGTCGGCGCCGAACACGATGTCGGGCCGCAGCCGCCGTACTTGCTCGCAGAATGCGATCGCGTCGGCGCGCAGGTGCCTGCGCTTCATGCGCTTGAGAACGAGATCGTCGCCCGCCTGCAGCGAGAGGTGCAGGTGCGGCATCAGCCGCGGCTCGCTGGCAAGCGCATCGAGGAGATCGCGGTCGGCCTCGACCGAATCAACCGAGGACATCCGCAGCCGCGGCAGCTCCGGCACGTGCTTGAGAATTTGTTTCACCAGCGTGCCGAGCCTTGGCGCGCCCGGCAGGTTTGCCCCATAGCTCGTGAGGTCGACGCCGGTCAGCACCACCTCGCGATAGCCGCGCTCGGCGAGCGTGCGCACCTGCGCCACCACGTCGCCCATCGGCACCGAGCGCGCGGGGCCGCGGCCATACGGAATGATGCAGAAGGTGCAGCGATGGTCGCAGCCGTTCTGCACCTGCACGATGGCGCGCGTGCGGCCCTCGAAGCCATCAATCAGATGCGGCGCCGTCTCCCGCGCCGCCATGATGTCGTTGACGAGGATCTTCTCTTCGGCCGCGGCGCCGAAGTCGCCCGCCGCGAACGCGCGTCGCGTCTCCCGCCACGCGATACTCGTGAGCTTCTCTTCGTTGCCGAGCACGCGGTCGACCTCGCGCATCGCTGCAAACGTCGCGGGCTCGGTCTGCGCCGCGCAGCCCGTCACCACGATGCGCGCTTGCGGCCGCTCGCGCGCGACCTTGCGGATCGCCTGGCGCGCCTGCCGCACGGCTTCGGCGGTGACCGCGCAGGTGTTGACCACGATCGTGTCGGCGAGCCCGGCCGCCGCGGCCTCGCGCCTGATCGCCTCCGACTCGTAGGTGTTGAGCCGGCAGCCGAAGGTCATCACCTCGACCGTCACGGCGCCGCTCCGGCGGCCGTGAACAACGCCGGATCGAAGCGGCCTTCAAATTCGTATTCCACCGGGCCGGTCATCAGCACGTGATCGTCGCGCTCGCGCCATTCGATCAGGAGGTCGCCGCCTGGCAACGTCACCGTCACCTTGCGCTCGCATCGCCGCAGACGGGCGGCCGCAACCGCGACCGCGCAGGCCGCCGAGCCGCAGGCTCTGGTGAGGCCGGCGCCGCGCTCCCAGGTGCGCGCCACGATGTGATCGCGCGCCACGATCTGGGCGAGCGAGATGTTGGCGCGCTCGGGGAACATCGGATGGTGTTCCAACATGGGTCCGATCTTGCCGAGGTCATAGGCGTTGACGTCGTCGACCCAGAACACCGCGTGCGGGTTGCCCATGTTGACGGCCGAGGGCGAATGCAGGATCGGCTGGTCGATCGGCCCGATCTGCAGCTCGATTGCGCGGGTGTCGCGGAATTCCTCGGCGAGCGGGATTTCGTTCCAGGCAAAGCGCGGCTTGCCCATGTCGACCGTCGAAACCAGCGGCGCCTCGCCCTTCCAGCAATTGAGAATGCCGGCGCGCGTCTCGAAGGTCAGCGTGCTCTTGCCGGTCTCCTTGAACAGGAGATCGGCGATGCAGCGCATGCCGTTGCCGCAGGCGCCCGATTCCGAGCCGTCGTTGTTAAGGATGCGCACATAGGCGTCGGTGCCGGGAGCGCGCGGCGGATGAAGCGCCATGAGCTGGTCGTAGGGCACGCCCTGCGCGGCCGCGCGCGCCTCCTCGGCGGTCACGGCGCCGCGGTCATGACGCATGTCGACCACCACGATCTCGTTGCCGAGACCGTTCATCTTAATGAAGGCGTGGTTGGCGAGCGTGCTCATATAGGGTTCCGATGTGCCGCTTATATGGGCAAGACCGTGCCTTTGGCCAGTGGGCGGTAGGTGGTTACGTAGCTCAAATAATCTGGCGAATTAAGTCGCTTCCGGCGCGTTGCGGCCTGCCTCGTGCTAGAATGTTTCAAGTGCCGGGCGGGGCGGCACCTCGTGCCGCCGATTTGAAGTTCCTATAACATTCGCGGCGAACTCGGTTAGGAACTTCAAATCGAAAAGCGACACTAGACTCATAGACTTGCTAGTGCCCCTTTGTTTCCGAAGTTCGTGTCAGAGGGTGCTGCGACGACTCACGAACTTCGGAAACGGGGCACTAGCGGCATGAGGAGGTTTCCGATGTTGCGGCTTGTTCTTGTTCTCGTCCTCGCGGCGACGATCGGCGCGCCCGCGCGATCACTCGCACAGTCCACGGTCCAGACCCAGCCGATCGATCCGTTCGGTCAAGAGGTGACGCTCGCCGAGCAGCCGATCGTCTATGCGGCCGGAACCGGCGAATGGGACACCGCCCTGGAGACGCTGACCGAGGCCTTCAAGAACGTGAAGAAGTATCTCGACAAGGCGGGCCTCAAGGCCGCCGGCCCGGCGATGACGATCTATACCGCGATGGACGACGTGAGCTTCAATTTCCAGGCCGCGATCCCGCTCGCCGCGCCGCCGAAGGGGGCGCCCGCCGGCGATATCCTCACCGGCACCTCGCCGGCCGGCAAGATGCTCAAGTTCGTGCATCGCGGCTCGTTCGAGGGCATGACGCAGACCTACGACACGATTTCGCACCACGTGGAAGAGAAACAGATCTCGACCCAGGAGCTCCTGATCGAGGAGTACGTCACGGACCTGCTGGCCGCGCCCGCCGACAAGCTGGTGATCAATATTTTCGTGCCGTTGAATTAGGGCGTGGACTGGTAAGCGCGCAGCCAGATGCAAATTGATGCGAGCTGGATGAAGGCGAGATAGTCGGCTGCAAGCTTGTCATAGCGGGTGGCCGCTCCATCCTGATGCATGCCAGCGATTTATCGATCATCAGATATATAGATCATCTGCACCGCGTGCTGTACCTTAGGCCAATAGAAGGCTCGTTCCAATTTCGTCAACATGTGGTAGCAGATGTTCGAGGATGCCGGGCGGCGCTATCGATCGGGCTTTTGGGTGGCCTGCCTGTCGTAACCATGATGGTTTGTCAAAGGAGCTGAGGATGGCGAAGGGTACCGTGAAGTGGTTCAATCCGACCAAAGGTTATGGATTTATTCAGCCACAGAGTGGCGGCGGAAAGGATGTGTTTGTTCACATCTCAGCCGTGGAGAAGGCCGGGCTCAGCACTCTCAATGAGGGCCAAATTGTTGAATATGAAGAAGTCCCCAATAAGGGCAAAACGTCCGCCGAGAACCTGAAGGTTCAGCGCTGACGCGGCCGAGCTCGCGCAGCCCTTTCTGCGGGCCAGCGACCAGCTGACGAATCATCTCCGGTGACGAGCCGGTGGGCGTCACGTGACGCCCTTGATCGCGCCGTCGCGGAATTGGCCATTTCACTGCAACGGAGCCCGTGCCGTCTCCACCAGGCGGCTCGCGCATACCCGGAATGCGCGGCATTGTCCAAGGTGTAGCGGCCCTCCCGGCGCCGTCCGGTCGATGTGCCATATCGCAGATGACTGTTGCGCCTTCTACGCCTTCACATGGCCGTGCACAAAGCGCACCATGTGCTCGAACATGTCACCGGTCTTCGAAAGGTCGGGGGAGTGGCCGGGATGCCGGTCACCCTCGAAGTATTCAAGTGCAATCTCGCCACCGGCCTTGCGGTAGGCTGCGACGAAGCGCTGGGGCTCGTTGCCCGGGAACGCCGACTCCGCGTCCTTGTAGTCGTGCATCATGTCGCCGTGGCTCTGGAACCAAACCGCGGGCGGTGTCTCCACCTTTTCGCCGCGCTCAAGCGCCAGCATCGGGTTGCCCTCGCTCATGTTGGCTTCGCTCTGCCAATAGGCGTCCTGGCGAGCGATCACGGATTTCGGCCACTCGGGCGGATTCGGGCTTGCCAGCGCACGCTTGGCGTGGCGGTAGCGGCTGAAGGGATTGATCACCGGCCACGACATCACGACGCAGCGCACGCTCGCGTCCTGGGCAGGCGAGCCTGCCGGCAGGGGAATCGCGGCGTAGCGCGGATCGCGCGGACGCATGGCGACGAGCATCGCGAGATGCCCGCCGCTCGACTGGCCCGAGAGGCCGACCAGATCGGGTCTGGTCTTGAGCGCGCGCGCATTGAGCTTCGTCCAGCGCACCGCATAGTTGATGTCCTGCACCGAGGCCGGATACGGCGCCTCGTTACCCGAGCGGAAATCGAGCGCGATCGACACGATCCCGTGCGAGGCCATCGACTGGTGGCGCAGCTTCTCCGTGTTCCGGTCCTGGAGGCACCAGGCACCGCCGTGACACTCCACCAGAGCTGGAAATGGCCCGTCTCCGCGCGGTTTGTGCACCCGTGCCAGCAGTGGCTTGTCGTCGTGGCGGAGGTACTCGACGTCTTCCACGTCGAAATCGTATGTCTTGGTGTCAAGAATTGCAGTGGTCATGCAAGGCACCCGTTTACAAGGCTAAGCTGACCGATACTTGCCGATGCCAGCCGCAAAGGCAACGTTGACCGGCGGATGATGAGGCCACCTGCCGCCGCACTCACTTGCGGCCCAGGCTTTGCGGATTGATCCGCGCGAGTGGATTGGCGATCCCAACTCAAGCGCAAGTCGCTGGATGGCCTCGTTTTCATCGCAGTGTGCCCTACTGCGTGCCGGTGAGGCCGGCCTTGCGCACGACGGGCTCCCAGCGCGCGATCTCGGCTTTAACGAAGTCCTGCAGCGCCTCGACCGAGGTGTTGTCCATCATCAGCATGCCGTCGCTGAGAAAGCGCTCGGTCAGCTCGGGCAGGAACGCCTTCACCTCGGCATGCAGCTTGTCGACGATCGGCCTGGGCGTCTTGGCGGGCGCGACCAGCATCTGCCAGGACGCGGCGTCGAAGCCCGGCACGGTGTCGGCGACCGGCGGGATGTCCGGGAACGAGCGATGCCGGGTCTTGGTCGAGATCGCGATCGCGCGCACCTTGCCGGTCTGGATGACGCCGACCGCGGGCGGAATGTCCACGAACGTCAGCGGCAGATGCCCGCCCACCACGTCGTTCACGAGAGGGCCGGAGCCCCGATAGGGCACGTGCGACATCTCAACGCCGGTCATGCTGCGAAACAGCTCGGCGTAGAGATGATGCGGCGTGCCCGGCCCCGCCGAGCCATAGGAGAGCTGGCCCGGCTTTTCCTTCGCAAGCCGGATCAGGTCGGCGACCGAATGGATCGGCAGCGTCGGATTGACGATCAGCACGAACGGCGTCTGCGCCGCGAGCGCGATCGGAATGAAATCGGTCGCCGGATGATAAGGCAGGCTCTTGTAGATCGAGACGCTCATCGCGAGCGCCGGGCTTGGCGCCATCAGCAGCGTATAGCCGTCGGGCGTGGCGCGCGCGGCCGCCGCCGCCCCGAGCGTCGAGCCGGCGCCCGGCTTGTTGTCGATCAGGAACGATTTGCCGAGCCGCTGCTCGAGCTTCTGCGCCAGGAGCCGCGCGATGATGTCAGTGCCGCCGCCGGCCGCGAACGGCACCACGATCGTGACCGGACGGGAGGGATAGTCCTGGGCGAGGACAGAAGAAGACACGTGCGGTGCAAGCAGGAAAGCTGCCGCAAGAAACCGCGCGAACATCGCAAATTGCATCATCTCCTCCCCTTTGACCGCGCGCCTGCAGACGCTGGCAAATCGCGCTTTCGCGCTTGGATATACCCGAGATCGGGTGCGCCGTCAGCGTTCCAACAAAGACACACGATGCAACAAGGCATCCGACCCAACAACAAGGCATCCGCCCTATGAGCATCGAAACAACTCATGTAAGCTGAAATGGCTCATACTCGCCATCATTGCGATGCAGTCGTCCTGACGGGAAGCCTTTATGGGATATGGATTGAGAGCGTGCCGCTTAGCGGTCGCCTTGAGCATAGCGACTTTGGCGGCAGCGCCGGCCTCGGCGCAGGCCAACCCCTGCGGCGTCCTCGGCAAGCCTCCGCCTACGGTCGAACCTAAAATCCACCCTGTCTTGTTTTACAGCCGAGATGCCAAAGGCTTTTCCTGCCAGATGTGGCAGGCCTTCATCTACCTGAACTGGCCGGCGCGCGCGGGCCGGCGCGGAGAACCCGACCGGACCGCGACCTTCGGCAGCGACAACACGACGGTCTGGGAGACCTACAAGACCGCCGAACAGGTCTTCCTCTCCAACGGAGACGACCCTGGGGACTGGCCGGACGGTAAACCCCTTGCGACCTTGGACCCGGGCATCGCACCCCTGGTCGCGGAGGGCCGCGTCCGCCACCTGACGATGGAATCGAAGGTGTCACGCGACGTGCTCTCGAGCATCGAGCGGCAAACGTTCAAGCGGTCCGACATTCTCGAAAGCATCAAGCGGATCGGAAAACCACCTCTGTACGACCTCAACGGCAACCCTGTGCTCTACGAAGTGTCAATGAACGAGGACCTTTACCAGTACATCAGGCGCAATGGCCTCTATGAGGCCAACCAACAAATCGAGTTTGCCAAAAGGTCATTGATAATATTGCCTACGGGTGCAATGGACAGAAATACGGGGACGGTATCGGTCAAGGCGGCGTGGAAAGTTCTTACCGCCGCAGAGATAAGATCAGGCCGCTTCCATACGGCGCAGGCGGTCATTCATGGCAAGCTGCCCCTGCGCAGGGTGGGCCTTGTTGGCATGCACATTTTCCAGCCGCTGCCCAATCATAGCCAAGGCGCATGGGCAACCTTCGCCCACATCGACAATGCGCCGATCCAGGGCGGACAGATTGGCGGGCCATTCAGTTTCTACGATCGTCGCTGCACGAATTGCGCCATCAACGACCCTACGGAGAATCCGACCCAGGTCGTGCAGATCTTCCCGGATGATACCGCTGCCAAGAGCATCACGCGTTACATGCAGGACGAGATCTGGCGACACAATCCGCGAGCGCCCTGGCAGTACTACAAGCTCGTCGTCGTGCAGTGGCCCCGGACGGCGAGGCCTGTCACCCAGGCAACCGCGCCGCTGCCGGACGGGGAGCCCGCACCACTGACGGCGCTGAACGCGGTGCTGGAGACATTCGCGCAGACGGAGCGCAATGGTTGCCTCAGCTGTCATGTCGAGGCAAGGGTTGTTACGGTCGGCAACTCCTCACTGGACTTCGCCTCGTACTACAGCTTCATGTTCAACCGCGCCAAGGCGAGATGACCGCTCACTGCGTCGTCGCCACCAATCTGCCAGGCAGTTAGTCAATCTACAAATTCATCAATGCCTGCGAACACAACGCGCGGCACAACGAGACCAAGCGCCGTCGCAGTACTGACGTTGAGCACAGTCTCGTACGTCGTCGGGGTTTGCACTGGAAGGTCTCCGGGCTTCGCACCCTTGAGGATTCGGTCGACATAGCCCACGGCCCGTCGGTATTGATCAAAAAAGGCCGGCCCGTAGGACAAGAGGCCGCCACTGTGAACGTAGAAGCGATTCGGGTAAACGGCGGGCAAGCGGTATTTGGCCGCGAGTTCGACAATCTCCTTGCGATGAATCGTTCCAAACACGCTCGCCATAACGACCAGGCCGCCGTTCCCATCGCGTGCCAATGTCGCGACAGCATTCTCCCTCTCTGGGCCGTTACGAACGTCGATTGACGTCAATGCGACGCCGACCCGCGGTGCACCGACCTGGGCGGCTTCGAACTGAGAGTTGCCGGCCCTCACGCTAGAATCGCGCAATACGCCCACGCGCGTGACGGTGGGCGCGATATCCTTAAGCAGTTGCAAGTACTTTTCGCTGAACCCCTCCGGCACGTAGGCAACGCCCGTGACGTTGCCGCCCGGCCGCGCAAGACTCGTGACATAGCCGAGGCCGAGCGGATCGATCGTCGTGGTGAAAACAATCGGGAGGGTACGGCTCTCCTGCTGCAACGCAGCCACGATCGGGCCGGCAGTGGCCAAGATGACGTCGGGCGCCAGCGCCACCAATTCAGCCGCATGTTGGCGATACAGCCGGATATCGCCCGAACCCCATCGGATGTCGATTCGTATGTTTCGGCCCTCGATCCAGTCCAATCCTGCCAGCGCTTGTCGAAGCACCGTGAGACGGGCCGCCGCGTCTAGGTCGTCCGCGCCGATGTTCATGAGCACGCCGAGGCGCCGCACACGGTCCGGCTGCTGCGCGCGCGCGACAAGCGGCCACACGGCCGCCGCACCGCACACGCCAGCAATGAGATCGCGTCGCCGGATCGCCCCAGCTCTCATCTCGATCATTGAATTACACAATCCGCGTCGTTGAGCAGATCCTTCGGCACCGTGTGACCGATCTTGGCGGCAGCCTGGAGATTGATGACCAGCTCAAAGTCTTCTCGATGCGTCGGTCCCGGAAGCTGCGCGTCAGGGTCCGTAAGAAGTTTGGCGACCAGCTCCGCTGCGCTCTCATAGAGATCGAGCGTTTTCGCTCCAAACGACATCAGGCCGCCGCTCTCCGTGTACATACGGTTGGGATAGATGGCAGGCAAGCTGTGTTTGACCGCAAGCTTGTCGATGATGAATTGGCGGCGAGTTGCGGCCAACGTGGCCCCCGGCACGATCAGGCCGCCGTTAGGCTTGCTCGCAAATGCAGCGACGGCCCGCTCGATCTCGTCCTCGGACTTGATCGTGATGTCGATTGCGCTCACGGTGACCCCGAACTCCGGGGCCGCATTCTGAATTGCTTCGAGCTGGGTCCGCCCGAGATCCCTCCCCGGGTCCGCCCCGCCGAGCGACTTGCCGGGATCCTGCAGAACCGCCACGCGTGTCAACTGCGGCTTCATCCGCTTGAGGAGGTCCAGCCATTCCGGGCAGAGGTCCGCCCGATACGAGATAAAGCCAGTGCGGACATGAGTTCCCTTTGTCGCTAGCCTTCCGGTTGGCGTCGGATCAATCATCCCAGCGAACACGATTGATATATCACGGTTCGCAGCCGCCATCTCGTCTTCCAGCGCCCGCCAACTCGGCCCGCAGCCACTGAAAATCACGTTCGGTTGTGGATCAAGCGTGATCAACTCCTTTGCCTTTTGACGATAGTTCGGGAAGTCGCCAGCGCCGTAGAAATATTTGAGCTGAACGTTCTTGCCCTCGACAAAGCCCTTGAGTCCCTTTTTGAATGCGTCCTTGCGATGCTCCATGTGCGGATCGTTCTCCGCCAAATTCATGAATAGGCCAACAAGCTGCATATGGTCCTCCCAGTGAAAGCGTAATGCCGACATGTAATGCGTATGACTATAATTTTAGTGGCATTATAGCATGGCATATCTAAAGCCGAATAGGCAGGTCTGATCGGGCGCGGATTCATCCGGAAGGTACTGTGTTCGGCCGGCAAAATGAGAGGTTGCCCGGCCGCCTTCCGCCTTTACGGGGTATGGTGAAGCAGCTATCGTTCGATTGGAAGTTTTTTAATGACGAGGTTTTTCGCTAGTGTGCACAACCGTTAGATGGAGTTAAGGGAGAAGATTGTGTCGACTAATTCAGATCAACTCGCCGACAGCATCACCGCCGCCGTGAAAGAAGCAAGAGAGCAGGAGCGCCCGTTCCTGGTGGCGTGGCGGCCAAATGCGAGACCTCGCTTGCAATCTGAGCACGATGAGGGTTGCGGTTGCGGTCCGGCGGACCTGCCAGACCCGCCTCTTCGCTGACGCAGGCTTCCCAATAACGCATGAGGGCGGCGCTCACTCCGTCCCCCTTGCACCCGCCTCATCGACCACCTTGCCCCAGCGCGCGATCTCAGAACGCACGAAGCTCTTGAGCTCGGCGGGCGGCGGCGTCACGATCGCGATATGGCCGCGGCCGTTGATGTCGCGATTGACCGCGGGGTCGCTCACGATCGCATGAAGCTCGGCATTGAGCCTGTCGACGATCGCGGCCGGCGTCTTGGCGGGCGCGACGATCATCTGCCAGGCCGAGGCGTCGTAGCCTGTCACACCTGCTTCGGCGAGCGTTGGGATATCGGGCGCGGCGGCGCTGCGCTTGCCGGTCGAGACGCCGAGCGCGCGAACCTTGCCGGTCTCGATCAGCGGCAAGGCGCCGAGCAGGTCGGAGAACATCACCGAGACGTGGCCGGCGGCGACGTCCTGCAGGCCCGGTGCGTTGCCCTTGTAGGGGATCGCCGTCATCGCGATGCCGCCGAGCGCGTTCTTGAGCAGCACCGCGAACAGGTTGGCGGCCGAGCCGGGACCGGTCGACACATAGTCGAGCCCGCCGGCCTTGGATTTCGAGAGTTGCACGAGGTCGGCGACCGAGCGCACCGGCAGCCCGGCATGCACGATCAGCACGAACGGCACGCCGGAGACGAGCGCGACCGGCGCGAAGTCCCGGTCGGGGTCGTAGGGCAGGTTCTTGAACACGCTGACGTTGATCGCCATCGTGGTCGAGGTCGTCATTAAGAGTGTGTGGCCGTCCGGCTCCGCCTTGGCGACCGCGGTGGCGGCGATCAGGTTGGCGCCACCGGCGCGGTTCTCGACGATGAACGGCTGCTTGAGCCGCGGCTCGAGCTTCTGGCCCAGCATCCGCGACAGCCAGTCGGTCGAGCCGCCAGCCGGGAACGGCACCACCAGGGTGACGGTCTTGCTCGGGTAGGTCTGCGCCTGCGCGGCTGGCGCAAGGGCCAGTGGAACGGCCAGGGCGGCAACGAGCGCGGCGGGAAGGCGGAGCCTCATGGGCGGGTCCTCGATGGGAACGTTCCCGGAACCCTAGCTTAACCGCCGGGGCAGGATAAGGGTCATGGACGGCGCCACGTTGACAGGGCTTCGCCCCGCCGCCATAAGCATCGCGGCGGTTGCCGTTGGGCGCCGCCTAAGCCCTTAACCGACTGAAACTTAACCGACTGGAAGAAGCCGGTCCGGACCCCTCCGAGCGCCGGGTATTCGAACACGAGGACGAAAACGATGTTCGCAGTCATCAAGACCGGCGGGAAGCAATACCGCGTCGCCGCCGACGACAAGCTCAAGGTCGAGAAGATCGACGGCCAACCGGGCGAGATCATCCAGTTTGGCGAGGTGCTGATGGTGGGCGGCGACGCCGTCACCGTGGGCACCCCGACCGTCTCGGGTGCCTCCGTCGCCGCAGCCGTGATCGAGCAGAGCCGCGGTCCCAAGGTGATCGCCTTCAAGAAGCGGCGCCGCAAGAACTCGCGAAGGAAGCGCGGGCATCGCCAGGAATACACCCTGGTGCACATCACTGAGATCCTGACCGGTGGCGCCAAGCCCTCCAAGGGGGCACCGCCCAAGCGCGAACGCAGGCCCGCCAAGGTGGCCGCCGAGGCTGAATAATCCCGCCCAAAAAGTTGATGATTTCGTCACAAACTTGGGTTACATAGCCCGGGAATAAAGGAATTGATGCCATGGCACACAAGAAAGCAGGCGGCTCCTCGCGCAACGGCCGTGATTCGCACGCCCAGCGCCTGGGCCTGAAGCTGTTCGGCGGCGAGCACGCCATCGCCGGCAACATCATTGCCCGCCAGCGCGGCACCAAATGGCACCCGGGCCAGAATGTCGGCCTCGGCAAGGACCACACTCTGTTCGCGCTCGTCGATGGTCACGTCGAGTTCCGTACCAAAGCCAAGGGCCGCGTCTACGTATCGGTACAGCCGATGACGCAGGCAGCGGCCGAATAGACGGTGGACTAAATTGGGTCCGCCGGCATCAGTCGATCCGGCGGAACCTCAGCGGGTTCCTTGAGGGGAGACGGGATGCCGGCTCCCCTCTTCGCTTTTCGGCGCATGACTTGAAGGTGACTTCAACATGCGCCGCAACAGGAGCCCGCGATGACGCTCACAGAGAGGCTGCCAAGCGCCCCGGTTCTCCCAACCGGCCCCGTGCTCGAAACAGCACGGCTGTTGCTGCGCGCTCCGCGCCTTGACGACGCGCAGGCACTGGCGGTGCTCGCCAACGACCGGCGCATGGCCGAGAACACCGCGCGCATCCCGCACCCCTACGGGCTCGCGGACGCGCAAAGCTTCCTTGGCCATCTTGACGACAGCGAGCGCGAGATTGCATTCGCGATCACGCTTTCCGACGAGACCCTGATCGGCCTGTGTGGCCTGCAGGACGAGCGTGGCGAAACGCCTGAAATCGGCTACTGGCTCGGATTGCCCTATTGGGGCCAGGGCTATGCCACCGAGGCGGTGCGCGCGCTGATCGACCACGCCTTCGAGGACCTCGGTCTTGAGCGGCTCGAAGCCGGCGCGCGGGTGTCGAACCCGGCGTCGCGCCGCGTGCTCGAGAAGTGCGGCTTTCAGTGGAGCGGCGTGATTCTCACCCGCATCCGCGCCATTGCGTCCTCGGCGCCGGTCGACCGCTTCCGGCTCGACCGCCGCCTATGGGCCTCGCTCAAGGCCTGGGGCAAGGCAAAGCGGGTGGCGTGATTGCGTCACCCGTTTGGGAAGGATTCGAGAGCCCCGGCGAGGAGCGGTGGCCATGACAAGCGAATGTCTGTTTTGTCGGATCGCCAGGCGCGAAATCGGCGCTCACGTCATCCATGATGACGATCGCGTTCTTGCCTTCCTCGACCGCGGGCCGATTAGACCGGGACACACCCAGATCGTGCCCAAGCAGCACTTCCCCTATTTCGATGACGCTCCAGCGGACATCATCGCGTCGGTCGTGCTGGTCGGACAGAAATGCGCGCGCGCGATGAAACGCCTCTATGGCGTGCCCCGCGTGGCGCTTCTGTTCACCGGCGGAGACATCGCGCATGTGCATGCCCATGTCGTACCCATGCATGAGAAGACCGACATCACGTCGCGGCGCTACATCGTCGAGGATGCGGTGACGTTTCGCAGCATGCCGCGCGCGGACGACGGCGAGCTCGCCGAGACCGCGGCGGGACTGCGCCATGTTCTGGCGGACATTGGCGTGACATCGAACGACAGAGCGTAGCCCGCCGAGCGCGGCTAGAGAATTGCCTCGATCCCCTTGCGGCGGATGACGTTGAGGAGGACGAGCGCCGCCCCGGTAGGCCGCTTGGCACCGCGCTCCAATTGCGAGACGAAACCAACGGTCAAATTGAGATGACGGGCAAACACCGCCTGACTCATTTTCGCCCGCTGGCGCACCGCGCGAATTTGCTTGCCCGTCATCAGCGGCGCCCTGGGCGTGTTCTTTGGACCAAGATGCCGCAAGGTGATCTTGTCATACGTTGCCCGGTTCAAAAGCCCGGCTTTGTGCATGCCCTCGGCCGTCTCAAGCAGCGCTCGCGTCAGCCGACTAGTTTTCTTCTTCGACGTCATATTCGATCTCCTGTATCAGACCATCAGCCATCGCTTGAACCATCTCACTCGTGCTTGCCTCCAACCATCCGCGAGCGATATCCCGCGCCGTTGCCAACTCGTTGTCTTCCACGTTTTCGCGTTCGCTCTTGGCAAAACCATAGAAGAACGCTGCTCTGGCCCGACGGCGGTAGGCGACCAGCACGCGGTAGCCACCGGATCGTCCCTGTCCTGGCCGCGCAATCCTTTGCTTGATGACACCACCGCCTAAATCCGCATCCACCAACCCGCGTTCCGCCCGCCTGACCGCCTCGCATAGACTGCTGTCGGAGATGCGCTCGCGATGCGCGAAACGGGCAAACCATTTCGTCTTGAAAACTCTCAAATCCGGCCCCGACTCCCATTCAACAAACTATAGTACTATGTACTATAATATTCAATTCTGGGGCAAACCCGCTCGGCGGACGCGCACGGCGCCGGTCAACGACCGGCGCATCGCGGAAAATACCGCGCGCGTCCCGCTCGCGGATGCCCCGGAGTTCATCACCATGGCTTCGCGGTAACGCTCGCTGGGAGCCCCCTGAACGGGCTGTGGGGTCTCAATCGGTCACGGCGAGGAACCCGGGTTTGGCCAATGGCTAGTCCCCCCGCTTCCGAAATTCGTGATACACTGCAACAACTTCGCGAAGGATTATTTCAAGACATTCGGCGAGCGCCCCTCGGAAACGCTCGCTCAGTCGTACCGCCGAACCGGTTGAGCGAAGCTCATCCCGTCTCGGGCCGCGTCCCACATCCTTGGAATCGTTGACGCATCGGCCGGATGACGACCGATCTGCGCGACATCGCGACGCGCCCGGCCGCGGCCGCCATAAAAGCGAAGCAATCTTCGGGTACCGCGCGCAGGGCCGCCCATCACGGCGGCCGAGCCAACCTAAACCGACCCAAACCAAACCAAAGTAACAAAGGGAGGATTGCATGAAATACGCACTGCTGCTGTCCGGCGCCTTGTGCGTGGCCTTCGGCCAGGCGCAACCGGCATTCGCCCAGGGCCCAGCCGACCTGGTCAAGCAGGCCGTCGACGCGCTCGGCGGCGCCGACGCGCTGCGCGGGATGAAGACCAGCGTCTCAAAGGGCACGGCCAAGCATTGGGAGCCCGGCCAGTCCCATAGCGTCAACGGCGAATCGCGCTTCCTGGGCGATTCCAACTTCACGCTGAGCGCCGACATCGCAAACGGCATCGTCCGCGTCGACTGGGACCGCGACCTGAAATATCCCGCGGTCGAGAAGGCGAAGTACAGCGAGATCACCACGCCGACCTACGGCGCCGTGATCGATGACAAGGGCCAGGCCACGCCGATGTCCGGCGTCAGGCTCGCCTCGCTCCTGCGCGAGCTGCGCCGCGGCTCGCCGGCACTGCTGCTGCAGGCGCTCGCGTCCCCGCAAAACGTCGCGGCGATCGAGGACCAGAAGCTCGGCGATCAGACCTACCCGGCGGCCGTGGTCACCATGGGCGCGTTCAAATACACCGTGCTGTTCGACCGCACCACCAAGCTGCCGGCGGCGGTGCGCACGCGCGACTCCGACAACATCTGGGGCGACCAGAACTACGACATGGTGCTGAGCGACTGGACCACAGTCGGCGGCGTCAAGTTTGCCAAGGCCCGGTCCTTCCGGCTCGGCAACATGGAGATCCAGCGGCTGAGCTATACGGATTTCACGCCGAACGCGACCATCGCGCCTGAGACCTTCGCGGTCCCCGACGCGGTCAAGGCGGCCGCCAAGCCTCCGGCGACCGGCAATGTGCCTTATCAGTGGGTGCTGCGGCGCATCTACCTCAACCGCTTCACCGACAGCGACGCCATCTACTTCCCGCCCGGCGGCAGCTTCAAGCTGGTCGAGCTGGCGCCCAACGTGCAGCACGTCCAGGGCGGCGGCGCCAACAACCTGATCGTCAACATGAAGGACGGGCTCGTCGTGGTCGACGCGCCGGTTGACGAGGGCCAGTCGACCGAGGTCATCAAGCTGGCGAAGGCCAAGTATCCGGGCAAGCCGATCAAGACGCTCGTGCTCACCCACCACCACATGGACCACACCGGCGGCATGCGCACCTTCGCGGCCGAAGGCGCCACCGTGATCGTGCCGGCCCCGACCAAGGCCTATTTCGAGCAGGTCATCAAGACTCCGCATACCCTGGAGCCGGATGCCCAGCAGAAGGCCAACAAGCCCGCGAACGTGCAGGAGGTGAAGGACACGCTGTCGCTCAAGGACGACACCGTCGAGATCAACCTCTACAACATCCCCAACCCGCACGTTGATGGCATGCTGCTCGTGCACGTCGTCAAGGAGAACGTCGTGTTCGTCACCGACCTCCTGTCGCCGCGCGGCACAATCGGCCGCAATCCCGGCACGGTCGCCGTCGGCGAGGCGCTCCGGAAGCACAACATCACCGGTGCGACGATTGCCGGCGGTCACGGCACGACCGCCAAGCAGAGCGACATCGGCCCGGCGCTGGCGGCCAACTAAGCCAGACTGCGGACTGTTGACGGCTGAGTGCAGCGCCCGGCTCACAAGCTGGGCGCTGCTTTTATGGCTGCAGCATCGACGCGACGCGACGCCCCCTCGAGGTCTCGAGGACGAGAATTGCGGCAATTGGTGCGGCGCGGATCAGCCGCCCGCAGCTCTGACGTCCGGCACGGCCGCTTCGATGGAGTCTTCCAGGACGACGCAGTTGCGCCCCCTGCGCTTGGCCGCGTAGAGCGCCTCGTCGGCGTTGCGGATGAGATCCGCGCTCGACAGCCTTGGCTTGTATTCGGCGGCCCCGATCGACACCGTGACGCGACCAATGGGCGTGTTGGTTGAGCGCACTTTCATTTCAGCGCTCTCGATCGCCACGCGGATGCGCTCGGCGATCAATTTTCCGATCTGCAGCGACTTGTTGTACAAGACCACCGCGAATTCCTCGCCGCCATAGCGCGCGATCTCGCCGTCACGCACGCTGCTTTTCAGGCGCGTCGCCACCAGCCGCAGGACATCGTCGCCCATCTGGTGCCCGAATTCGTCGTTGACCCGCTTGAAATAATCGATGTCCACCATCAGCAGCGTCAGCGGCACACCGTTTTCGCTGGCTCTTACAATCGCCCTGGTGAGAGTATCGTCGAAATATTGTCGGTTCCCCACCTGCGTGAGCGGATCGGTCAGGCTTTCGATGCGGACCGCTTCGATCTCATGCTTGAGCTCTTCGGAGCGGACTTTCGACGCCTCCAGCTGCTCCTTGAGCGCGCTGTTTTCGCGTTCGACGCTCTTGGTCGCGCTGATCAGGTCCTCGACCACGCGCCTGAGCTCGGCCTCGGTCACCGCGCTGCCGGCTGCGGCCGCGCCTTCGTGCAGCCGCTCGTCATAGCGCTCGACGGACGAGACCGCTGTGCTGATCATCTTGACGACCTGCCCGACTTCTTCGGTGAGCCGGTTTGCAACCTTGTCGAAGTCACCGGTGCTGCGCGTCGGGGATAGATATTGCGCGTAGAGCCGGTTGAGATCGCTCTCGGTCAGCTGGCCCTGGCGCTGCAGCGCTCCGTCAATCTCGTCCCTGAGCTTCTGGTCATGGCCGGTCGCGTAGACGTACCAAAGCTCATAGCTCTTCGGATCGGCCGGCAACTGCAGCTCGACGATCTTGCCCAATGCGATGGCCGCAAACGCAAGAGTGCGATGTTGGTTTCCCGGTGCCGAGTCCATGTTCGAGAAACGTCTCCATGCCGCACGGATGCGGGCACTGTCGTTCTGGATGCGCACGCTCTTGGCCGGTCACTGTGGCGTTCAATCATGAAAAAGTCGCAAATAGCGCCGTCGCGACGTAAATTTTCGGATGCTTAAGGCTAACAAATCCTTCGGCCAGCCAAGCAAGCGGGCGTTTTCAAGCCGTCACTGCTTGCGCGATGTCGCACCGCTTCGTCCCACCATGGTGGCGGGATTGGGAAAG
>DAIUEP010000014.1:0-12613 GCA_036845065.1 Xanthobacteraceae bacterium
GGCGCGCCAGCACAGCCAGGAAATGCCCCTGCTCGGGCGCGATCTGCATGCGCCCGCGCGGCATGGTGCGCGTCACCTCGCGCAGCTGCTGCAGCTCCACATGCTCCGGCGGCTGTTGTGCCTGCAGGTAGGCGTAAAGCGCGTTGTCATCGAGCGCGGCGCGCGCCCGTGTGGTGCGTATGGCCATGATCAGTCCGATCTGAGTTGGTCGCCAGGGCCCCATATGAGCGAGCATTTGCGCCAACGCAACATAACCGGCCTGTCGGCGTTCATACTACGAGACGTACTCACACAACGGCATGGCCATGGCACCTCCCAAAGCACCCGCCGCCCTTGTCACCGGCGCCGCCCACGGCATCGGGCGCGCGATCGCACGCCACCTGCTCGCAACCGGCTGGCGCGTCGGCGTGGTCGATCTGCCCGGCTCCGGCCTCAAGCGCGCCTATGCGGCCGACGCCCGCCGCGTCTGCCTGATCGAAGGGGACGTGGCGGAAGAGAAAACGGCCCATGATGCGGTTGCGGCCGTTACCGAGACGTTCGGCCGACTCGACGCGCTTGTCTCCAACGCCGGCATCATCCACGAGAAGCCGCTGCGGCAGCTCGACTACGAGGAATGGCGGCGGGTCATCGACGTCAACCTGTCGGCCGCCTACCTGTTCGCGCGCGCCGCCGACAAGCCGCTGCGGGCCGCGCACGGCGCGATCGTGCTGATCGCATCGACGCGCGCCATCATGTCGGAGCCGGGGAACGAAGCCTACGCTGCCACTAAAGGCGCCCTCGTCGCGCTCGCGCATGCGCTCGCCATGAGTCTCGGCCCCGACGTGCGGGTCAATTGCGTCAGCCCAGGCTGGATCATGACCGGCGACTACACAAGCTTGCGCCGCAAGGACCATACCCAACACCCGGTGGGCAGGGTGGGCAAGCCGCAGGATATCGCCGAGATGGTAGCCTTCCTCATCGACGGCGAGCGCTCGGGCTTCATCACCGGCGCAAACTTCATCGTCGATGGCGGCATGACCCGGAAAATGATCTACGAGGAATAAGCCAATTATGGCCTGTCGGCGGCGCCTGAGAAGAACTATATTGCACGCCGCCGAATTCGGGGATTCCTGATCTCATTCGCGCCTTGAGGCACGACATGATCTTTCGCCAGCTCTTCGACAGTGTTTCCGGTACCTACACCTACCTGCTCGCCAGCCGGCGCGGCGGCGAAGCGTTGATCATCGATCCGGTCATCGAGAAGGTTCAGCGCTACCTGCAGCTGGTCAACGAGCTCGACCTCAAGCTCGTGAAGGCCGTCGATACCCATCTGCATGCCGACCACATCACGGGACTCGGCGCGCTGCGCGATCACACCCATTGCATCACTGTCATGGGCGAGATGAGCAAGGCCGATGTGGTCTCGATGCGGCTGTCCGACGGCGACAAGCTCACCATCGAGGGCGTCGCGCTCGAGGCCATCTACACACCCGGCCACACCGACGACTCCTATTCCTTCCTGATGAATGATCGGGTGTTCACCGGCGATACGCTGCTCATCCGCGGCACCGGCCGCACCGATTTCCAGAACGGCGATGCGCGCGCGCAGTACGACTCGATCTTCAACCGGCTCCTGAAGCTGCCGGATGACACGCTGGTCTATCCGGCGCACGATTACAAAGGCGAGACCGTCTCCACCATCGGCGAGGAGAAGGCATTCAACCCGCGCCTGCAGGTCAAGTCGATCGACGACTATGTCGCGCTGATGAACAACCTCAACCTGCCCAACCCGAAGATGATGGACGTGGCGGTGCCCGCCAACATGAAAGTCGGCTTTGCGCAGGAGACGATCGCGCAGCGCGGCTGGGCGGTGACCGCCAAAGCCGCCATCGGTCTCGTCGGCCGGCCCGACATCGCGCTCATCGACCTGCGCGAGAATGCCGAGCGGGAGAAAACCGGCGTCATCCCGGGCTCGCTGCACGCCCCCTACCTCGACCTCGGCGCCAATGTACGGCCTGGCGGCATGCTGCACGAACTCGCCGCGGCAACCGGCAAGCGCCTCCTGTTCTACTGCGCCTTCGGCGAGCGCTCGGCGATGGCGGTGCAGGCCGCGCAGGACGCCGGCATCGTGTCGGCCTGCCACATCCACGGCGGCATCGACGCCTGGAAGAAGGCCCAGGGACCGCTGGTGCGGTGAGTCATTGCGAAGCGTAGCAATCGAAGCCCGGACTGAGCGCAGCGAAATCCGGGAACTCGTAACGGTCAGATGACTCCCGGATTTCGCTAACGCTCAATCCGGGCTACCGTGCTGCGATTTGCTCTCAATGCAAGATCTGGCTGAGAAACAGCTTCGTGCGCTCGTGCTGCGGGTGCTCGAAGAACGCCTTCGGCTCGTTGACCTCGACGATCTGGCCGGCATCCATCAGCACCATGCGGCTCGCGACCTGGCGGGCAAAGCCCATCTCGTGGCTCACCACCAGCATGGTCATGCCGTCCATGGCGAGACCCACCATCGTGTCGAGCACTTCCTTGACCATCTCGGGATCGAGCGCCGACGTCGGCTCGTCGAACAGCATGATCTTGGGCTGCATGCAGAGCGCGCGCGCGATCGCGACGCGCTGCTGCTGGCCGCCGGAGAGCTGCATCGGATACTTGTCGGCCTGTTCGGGGATGCGCACGCGCGCGAGATAATGCCGCGCCAGCTCCTCGGCCTGCCGCCGCGGCAGGTGGCGCACGCGGATCGGCGCCAGCGTGCAGTTCTGCAAGACGGTGAGGTGCGGGAACAGGTTGAACTGCTGGAACACCATGCCGACCTCGCGCCGCACCTCGTCGATCGCCTTGAGGTCCTCGGTCAGCTCCACGCCGTCGACGATCACCCTGCCCTGCTGCCAGTCCTCGATCCGGTTGATGCAACGCAAGAGCGTCGACTTGCCGCTGCCGGACGGTCCGCAGATCACGATGCGCTCGCCGCGCATGACCTTGAAGCTCACGTCGCGCAGCACGTGGAAAGCACCGAACCACTTGTTGAGGCCCGTGATCTCGACCGCAACCTCGTTCACGGTCGTGCGCATCGCCGGCGCACCCGCGCGCACCGCAAGATCCACCGCCGGCTGCTGGTTGTCGACCATCGCGATCACCGCCGCGCGCCGGTATCGAGGCGCCGTTCCGTATAGAGAGCATAGCGCGACATCGCGAAGGAAATCAGGAAATAGACGATTCCGCCGAACGCGAATCCAGTGAACAGGGTTACCGGCGTGGCCCAGTTGGGATCCGCAAAGGCCGCGCGCAGCTGCCCAAGCAGGTCGAAGATCGACACGATCAGCACCAGTGTCGTGTCCTTGAACAGCGCGATGAAGGAGTTGACGATACCCGGAATGACGTATTTGAGCGCCTGCGGCATAACCACAAACCCCATCATCCGCCAGTATCCCAGCCCGAGCGCGATCGCACCTTCGTATTGACCGCGCGGAACCGCCTGCAGGCCGCCGCGCACCACCTCCGCCATATAGGCCCCCGCGAACAGCACCACCCCGACCAGCACGCGCGCCAGCGGGTCGATCCGCCAGCTCGCGGGCAGGAACAGCGGCAGCATGTAGGTCGCGAAGAACAGCACCGTGATCAGCGGCACGCCCCGCCAGAACTCGATGAAGATGACGCTCAGCATGCGCACGACCGGCAGCCGCGAGCTGCGCCCGAGCGCGAGCAGGATGCCGAGCGGCAGTGAGCCGACGATCCCGGTAAACGAGATCACCAGCGTCACCAGCATGCCGCCCCAGAGCCTTGTTTCGACGTGCGGCAATCCCAATACGTTGCCCACCAGCAGGAAGAATGCCACCACTGGAAACACGCCGAAGAAGGCCAAAGCGTTCGCCGCCTTGTAAGGCAGGCGCGGGATCAGCAGCGGGACCAAGAGGACGACCCCGAGCGCATAGGTGAGATTGACGCGCCACTGCTCGGATTCCGGGTAGAAGCCGTACATGAACTGCCGGAACTTGGCGGCAATGAACGGCCAGCAGGCGCCGACCGGCCGGCCAAGTGTTTCCACAAGGCAGTCGGTACGGCTGGTGCCGGACCACACCGCATCCACGATAAGGAAACGGACGGACGGCGGGACCAGCACGATCAGCAGGAGCAGGCCGATGAGCGTCAGACAGGCATTGAGCACGCTGCCGAACAGGCGCTGCCGCAGGAATCCCAGCATTCCACTCACCGCCAGGGGTGGCGGCAACGGCGCAATCAGCTCCCGACGGACATAGGCTGTTTCCATCGCGGCCTCAGCGCTCGATCAGCCGGTTGCGGGCGTTGTACCAGTTCATCAGCACGCTGGTGACGAGCGAGATCGCGAGATAAACCGCCATGGTGATGGCGATGATCTCGATCGCCTGATGAGTCTGGTTGAGCGCCGTGCCCGCAAAGACCGCGAACAGGTCGGGATAGCCGATCGCGACCGCGAGCGAGGAATTCTTGGTGAGATTGAGGTACTGGTTGGTGAGCGGCGGCACGATCACGCGCAGCGCCTGGGGCACGACGATCAGGCGCAGCGTGGCGCCGCGCTTGAGTCCGAGCGCCTGCGCCGCCTCGCTCTGCCCACGCGAAACAGCGAGGATGCCGGCGCGCACCACTTCGGCGATGAAGGCGGCCGTATAGGTCACGAGCGCGACCAGGAGCGCCACAAGCTCCGGGATCACCCGCACCCCACCGACGAAGTTGAAGCCGCGCAGCTGCGGGTGCTCGAAGCCGAGCGGGACGCCGAGCGCGAAGAGGGCCGCCACCGGCAGCCCGACGATCAGGGCAAGCCCGACCCATCCCGCCGGAAATATCCTACCGGTGGCATCAAGCCTCCGGCGCGCGAAGATGCGCAGCGCCAGAGCCGCCAGCACGGCGACCACAAAGGCGATCGCGACCCATTCAAAGCCCGCGCCCAGGAGCGGACGCGGCAGGATTACGCCCCGGTTGTTGAGGTAGACGTCCGGCGGCCCGACCCAGGCGGCAAGGCTGCGCCAGAGGTCGACGATCGCGGCCGGAAGGCCGAGCCCTGCGGTCGCGTCGCCGAGCGCCGCCAGGATCGGCTGCAGGCCGATGCCGATGCTGTCGCGCGGTCCCGGCATCGTGCCGAGCACGGCGAGATACCAGAACAGGATCTGGAACAGGAGCGGCAGGTTGCGGATCGCCTCGACGTAACCGCCGGCGAGCCGCGCAAGGAGCCAGTTTGGCGACAGCCGCGCGATGCCGATGATGAACCCGAGGATGGTTGCGAACACGATGCCGAGGCCCGCGACCAGGAGCGTATTAAGGAGGCCGACCACAAAGACGCGGCCGTAGCTGTCGGTCTCGCTATAGGCGATCAGCGTCTGATTGATGCCGAATCCGGCGGTATTGCCGAGGAAGCCGAAGCCGCTGGCAAAGCCCTGCGCCCTGAGGTTGGCGCTCGCATTGACGGCGAACGCGTAAGCGCAGCCGAGCACCAGAGCCAGCACGACGGCTTGGTAGAACGCACTGCGGATTTTCGGGTTGTTGTGGACGGCAACCCGCGGCGGTCCACCCGTCGTACCTCTTTTCACCGGATCGGCGGCGCGTACTGAATGCCACCCTTGGTCCACAACCGGTTGATGCCGCGGCTGATGCCCAGCCGCGAGCCGGTCCCGACGTTGCGGTCGAAGACCTCACCATAATTGCCGACATGTTTGACGATGCGCACCGCCCAATCCTTGGTCAGGCCGAGCTGCTCGCCGAAATTGCCCTCGGTGCCGACCAGACGCTTGATCTCGGGCACGTTCGATTTCACGGCTTCGTCGATGTTCTTGGAGTTCACGCCAAGCTCCTCGGCATTGAGCATGGCGTAGTGGACCCATTTGACCACGTCGAGCCACTGGTCATCGCCGTGCCGCACCACCGGACCAAGCGGCTCCTTGGAGATGATCTCGGGCAGGATCACGTGATCGTTGGCGTTGGCGAGCTTGAGTTTTTCGGAATAGAGCTGCGACACGTCGGTCGTGAACGCGTCGCAGCGCCCGGCCTCGTAGGCCTTCACGGTCTCGTCGGCGGTCGCGAACGCGATGACCTCGTAGCGCATGTTGTTGGCGCGGAAGTAGTCGCCGAGGTTGAGCTCGGTGGTCGTCCCGGTCTGGGCGCAGACCGACGCGCCGTTGAGCTCGAGCGCCGAGTTGACCTTGAGCGCCTTGCGCACCATGAAGCCCTGGCCGTCGTAGTAGTTGACGCCGGCGAAATTGAACAAGGCGTCGCGCGACAGCGTCCAGGTCGTATTGCGCGTTAGCACGTCGATCTCGCCTGACTTGAGCGGCTCGAACCGGTCCTTGGCCGACAGCGGCGTATATTTGACCTTGGCCGGATCGTTGAATACCGCCGCCGCGATCGCGCGGCAGAACTCGACATCGAGGCCGGTCCAGGCGCCCTTGTCATCGGGACTGGAGAAGCCGGGCAATCCCTGGCTGACGCCGCAAATCAGTGAGCCTCGGTCCTTCACAGCCTTGAGTGTTTGGGCGCTGGCCGGCACGGCCGAGAAGCCCAGCCCAATAGCCAAGCCAAGCGTGAAAATCGCGCGTTTCATGGAGCAGCCCCTGCGGTTGTCGCCGTTGCGATCTCGTGGTGCCTCTGGGTGATGACCTGGGCGTCCTACACTCTTGCCGAATTCGCCGCCGGCAAGCGCGCACCCCTCGTGGCCCCGCGTCTGGATACATCTGAGAACGATTGAACATCGTGGTCAAGGGGTTGACGATCGCTCACGATGCCGCCGTTAATGCTGCGCGTTGCCGGCATCCTCGCTCATCGAAGGAACAAATGGATGACATCGAAACGCGAGGACGGCACTCCTGCGTCAATTCGACCCGCGACCCGATTCGTGACCGCAGGACGCGATCCCTTCGCGCAGCACGGTTACGTCAATCCGCCCGTTTATCATGCCTCGACTCTGCTTTATCGGTCGGCGGAGGACTATCTTGCCCATCGCAGCCGCTATCAGTATGGACGCCGCGGCACGCCCACGTCGGAGGCCCTTTCCGACGCGATCGCCGAACTGGAAGGTCCGAGCTGTGCGGGGGTCGCCCTGCTGCCGTCCGGCTTGGCGGCGGCCTCGATCGCGTTATTGGCCACGCTCAAGGTCGGCGATCACCTTCTCGTCACCGACAATGTCTATCAGCCCACTCGCATCCTCTGCGACGGTATTTTGAACCGCCAGGGCATCACCACCACCTATTACGATCCGCTTATCGGCAGCGGCATTGCGGCTTTGCTGCAGCCCAATACGCGCGCCGTCTATCTCGAATCCCCGGGATCGCTGTCGTTCGAGATCCAGGACGTGCCGGCGATCGCGGCCGCGGCCCATGCCCACGGTGCGGTGGTGCTGATGGACAATACTTGGGCGAGCCCGCTCTATTTTCGCGCACTGGAGAAAGGCGTCGACCTCGCAATCCAGTCCGGCAGCAAGTACATCGGCGGTCATTCCGATCTGATGCTCGGCACCATATCGGCCAACCGCACAACATGGCCGCAGCTCATCAAGACGGTCCACGCGCTGGGTCTGTGTGTCGGGCCCGACGACATGTATCTCGGCCTGCGCGGGCTGCGCACCATGGGCGTGCGCTTGGCGCAACACCATACGGCAGGTCTGACGATCGCACGCTGGCTGGAAGCGCGGCCGGAGGTGCTGCGCGTGCTGCATCCAGCGCTCGACAGCCACCCCGGGCATGCGATCTGGCAGCGCGACTTCACCGGTGCCTGTGGCCTGTTCAGCATCGTGCTCAAGCCGGTGGCGCAGTCCGCCGTATTCGCGTTCATCGATGCGCTCACGTTGTTCGGTATTGGCGCGTCCTGGGGCGGCTACGAGAGCCTGATCATTCCGTTCGATTGCACGGATGTGCGCACCGCCACTCAATGGGCACCCGGCGGGCCGACGGTGCGGCTGCACATCGGGCTCGAAGATGTCGACGATCTCATCGCCGATCTCGAACGCGGCTTGGGCGCGCTTGCGAAGGCGGGGTAAACCTTGCATGCGTCAGGAGACTTATAGGGTCTGGGCAAAGCGAAGCGTGCCCACCATCATCGGCCTAGCAGCGCATTACTCCGTGCATCGCCATTCGATGCAAGCTCACGCCGCTGCCTGCGCGGCCCGCCGCCGGTCGCGCAATTCGAAATACAGGTTGCGCAAATAAACGAACACGCCGAACGACTGGCCGAGGATGAATACGGGATCGCGGATGTAGAGCGCGTAGACAAGCAGCAGAAGGCCGCCGCCGATCGAGAAGAACCAGAACGCGATCGGCATCACCATCTTGCCGGCGCGCTCGGAGGCGATCCACTGCACCACGAAGCGCATGGTGAACAGAATCTGCGCCACGTAGCCGAGCAGGACCCACCATTGGAACTTCTGCACAAACACCTCGTGCAGATAGGCGCCGATCGCATTCGACAGATCAACCAGCATCGCTCTTCACCTCCGAAACGTCCGGCACGCGCCGCTTGCGGCGAATGAGCCACCACACCCCGGCGAGGTCGAGAATGCCGACCCACAGCCGGTCCCACATGCCGTAGTTTGAGACGCCCGCGCCGCGCGGCCGGTCGACGACATCGACATAGCCGATCTCGTAGCCCTCGCGCCGCACCAGCGCCGGCAGGAACCGGTGCAGCCCGTCGAAATACGGCAGCGCCAGGAACACGTCGCGGCGGAACGCCTTGAGCCCGCAGCCGGTGTCGCGCGTGCCATCGCGCAGCACGGCGTCGCGCACTCCATTGGCGATGCGCGACTGCAGCTTCTTGAAGCCGGTATCCTTGCGGCCGACCCGCTGGCCTGCGACGAGCCCGATGCGCGGGTTGGCCTCGAGCACACGCAGCAGCTCGGGGATGAAGGCGGGATTGTTCTGGCCGTCACCGTCGAGCGTGACAACGATCGGGGCGCGCGCATGCGCGACGCCGGTGCGCACCGCCGCCGATTGACCGCAGGACGCCGCATGCCTGATCTGGCGCAGAAAGGGACGGCTCGCCATCAGTCCGCGCAGCTCCGTCTCGGTGGCGTCGCTCGAGCCGTCGTTGACGTAGACAATCTCGAAATCAGCCTTAAGCGCAGCCGCGATCTCCGCCACGAGCGGCGCGACATTGCCGGCCTCGTTGCGGACCGGAACAACAACAGTAACGGCCGGCGTGCTTGCTTGGTTCATGAATCTCCGGCCCGCCCGGCCTGCGCGTTGTGGTGGCGCGAGCTTCTTATGGGGCGATCAGGCTGCGGGCAACCCTCTTGATGCGCGGCCAGGACGGCCCCGGCAGCGCCTGCGTAGCGCCGTTGGCGTCGATCACGAAACCGAGGTGGCGCCTCGCAAACCAGTCGCGCACGATGAATGCCCCAATGGCACCGACAAACGCACCGGCAATCACGTCGCTCAGGTAGTGGGCGTCGAGCGCGACGCGGCTTGCCGCGATGATCACCGCATAGACCAGCATGAGCACGCGCAACCGCGGCCAAACGAGCGCGATGGCGACGGTCGCCGCGAAGGCGGTGGTGGCGTGGCCCGAGGGCAGGCTCGCGTGATCCGCCCGCCAGACCAGCGGCAGGTAGAGGAACGGGTCGGCATGCTCACTGACGAACGGGCGGGCCCGCCCGATCAGGCGCTTGAGGATGGTGACGAACAGGCTTGGCACCGCGATCGCCGCGAACAGGAACCCGGCGCGCACCGCGATCGCGGCGAGCACCAGGCGGCTGAGTGGTGCCAGCGCCGGCGAGGCCGTCGCCGCGATCGCGGCCAGCACAATCCCGATCGGCCACAGGAACCATCCCGATTTGCCGAAGTCGGTCACGAACGCGAACGGGGCATGAACCCAGCCCGGGAGGCGCTTTGCCGCCTCGGCGAGTGGGCCATCCACAAACGCCATTGCCACGGCGACCAGGAGAATCGTTGCGAGCGCCGCCGCCAGCACGCGAGCGCGGGCGCCCCGCGCCAGCCCAAAGCGCGGCGGAGCCGCGAGCGCGGCCATGGCACGGCCGACGTTGGCGCGCGTCCAGCGCGGCCACGACGCCGCACCATGCGCACCGGTGGTCGTCCCGCCGGTCAGGCTCATCGTGGACCTCCAGACCGGAAGACCGCGATGATCGCCGACTTGCCGGTGCCGAGATTGAACGCCTCGATGCGGCTCACCGGTGCATAGAGCAGACCGAGGGCATCGGCGCGCTGGCCAAAGTTACGTTCCTGCCGAAGCTCGACGAACGCGAACCGGCACTCGCCGCCGGCGAGAAAATCGGCGGCACCGGCAGCATCGGTCAGCCGAGTCGCGGTGCCCGCCAGGAAGACCAGGCTCGGCTCGTGATAGCCGGACGAGGCTGCGAGCGGCTCGCTGCAGCCGCTCTCGCGCAGGAGCTTGGCGAGCGCCATGCTCGGGAACACCGGGTGGAGCGCCGGCACCACCAGACCGAACAAAGCGACGGCGAGCAGCAGCGCGGCAGTCGTCGCGCGCAGCAACGAGAGCTCGGCGCCATCGGCGTCGTAGAGCCGCCACCCCAAAAGCCCCATCACCACCGCGCCTCCGATCACCGGCCACACCAACAGGCCAAACTGCCGGCCGACCGTAAACAGGACGATCAGGCCCGCAATGCCTCCCATGAGCGGAACGAGGAACCACCAGATCGTGCCATTGGTGAGCCAGCGCTTGGGTGACAGCGTGCGGGCATCCACAAACCCGGCCAGCAGGATCGCGATCGCCGGATAGACCGGCAGCACGTAGTGCGGCAGCTTGGTCACCACGAGCTCAAGCAGGATCCAGGACGGCAACACCCACGCCAAGAGGAACTTGGCGCCGGGCTCACGCCGCGCCGCCCAGATCGCCGGCACCGCCGGCCCGGTCAGCATCGCACCGGGAAAGAACGTCACCCAGAACAGCAGCAAATAGAAGCCCGGTGGTGCTCCGTGCGATTCCTGCCCGCTTCCGATCTTCGACAACAGGTCGCGACCGATCGACTCGGTGAAGAAGCTCTCGCCCGAGCGCTCGATGATGGCGAGAAACCAAGGCAATACCAGGAGCGCAAGCCAGGGGAGACCGACGAGCGGCCGCAGCGCCAGGAGCCAGCGCCCCGAGCGATCGACGATCGCGAGCGTCAGGGCGGCGAGCCCGGCGAACATCACGATCACCGGTCCCTTGAGCAGGACGCCGCCCGCCATCGCGGTCCAGAAGATCGCCGGCAGGACCCAGGACGCGCGCGCATCCATCTGCCGGCGCTGCTCGGGCAGGTAGAGCCGCCCCATCGCCCCCATCGCGGCCACGATGGTCGCCAACAACACCGCGTCGGTCTTCGCGATCCTGCCTTCGACGCTGAGCAGCAGGCAGGACGCCATCATCAAACCGGCGAGCACGGCGGCACGCCGCGACACAAATGCCAGAGCCGCCCAATAGGTCAGCATGACCGCCGCGGCCGCACCGATCAGCGAGGGGAGCCGGTAGAGCCAGATGGTGCTCAAGGCCTGCGGGACCCCGAGCGCCTGGGCGGTCTTTACGGCACCAGCCTGCAGCCAATAGATCCCGACCGGCTTCTTGTAGCGGACCTCGTCCTGGTAGCGGATGTCCACATAGTCGCCGCTCTCGATCATCTGCTTGGTGGCTTGCGCGAAACGCGACTCGTCGCGATCGGTCGGCGGGATCGAAAAGAAGCCCGGCAGGATGCTGATGAAGGTCACGACCAGCAGCACCAGGAGCGCGCGCGCATGGGATTGCGTCGCGAAATCCGCGACCGCAGTCAGGCTGTACGTGGCGTCCTTGCGCTCGCCGCTGGTGGTAACCGCCATCGTCCCCCGAATCCTGGTGTCCTGGCATCCCTTGGCTAAGGATATGCCGGACAATAGAGAATTCACGGGGGCGGGGAAAGGACGAACGCGGGGAGGGAACCGGGGCGAAATGGCAGAAATCAGACCTTCGCGGCTTTCCTCAGTGCCTGGTTGATCCGGCTCTGCCAGCCCTCACCCGATGCGCGAAACCTGTCCAGAACATCGCGGTCGATGCGCAAGGTGACTTGCTGCTTCGGCCGCTCCGATTTCGGCCGCCCAGGACCGCGACGCAGGTGTGCCGCAACCAGTTCGGGACGAACCTGATAAGCTGGTCGCATCCGACCGAGTAGCGCATCCGTAAGCGGCGGATTGTCAGGGTCATCACCACTCAGGACGGGCGCAGCCGACCGTCTCAAGGCACTCCGTGCCCGCTTTCTCGCCTTGGCCCGCAGCCGCGCAATTTCCTTCAGCTCTTGCGGGGTCAATCGGTCAGTTTGCTTCGGCATACCAGCGTCGCTCTTTCGGGTTGGCCTTGCGGAGACTGATTGCGTGATCCTCGTTACCCCTCAGCGTGTACACATAGACGTAGAGCGCATCATCGATCCAACCGATCGCCACGTCGCGTCGCTCTCCATAGGCTTCGCTGTCATCTTCGATGATGATCGCCGTCACAAAATCGAAACGCTCCCCAATAGCAAGATCAACGCCATGCTTCGCAAGATTGCGGCGCCGCTTCGCTTCATTCCACGTCGTCATAATTTTTGTAGCTACAGAAAACAGCCGAGTCAATTACGGTAGCCACAGAAATCTTAGCGCAGATTACTGCAACCGCACCATCACGCTGTCGGTCGCGCCGGCGCCGTCGATCACGGTCA
>DAIUEP010000014.1:12713-23371 GCA_036845065.1 Xanthobacteraceae bacterium
TACTGCAACCGCACCATCACGCTGTCGGTCGCGCCGGCGCCGTCGATCACGGTCAGCCGTACGAAACCGGGCCCTTCCGGCGCGAAGAACAGCGTGCGGCGGCCCGCGCCCGCCTCCAGGAGCGGCATGCCGTTGACCAGCACGGTAAGCGCCCCGGTACCGCCCGCGACCTTGAGCGCGATCGGCTCGGGCTTGCCGTCGTCGCCGCTCGCGAGCTCCAGCCGCGCGCCGTTGGGCGGAAACATGATGCGCAGCGCCGCCTCGGCACCCTCGCCGCTGCCGCGGAAGCGCTGCAGCGGCGGCGGCAATTTCGCGTTGGTCGCGACCAGAGTTCCTTTCGGCGCCGGCGGCAGACTCTGCGGCAGCTTGCCGGTGCGCGCAAAGGCGTCGAACAGGATCGGCGCGGCGGCGACACGCCCGTTGAGGCCCGGCACCGGCGCACCGTCGGGCCGGCCGACCCACACCCCGATCGTGCGCTTGCCATCGAAGCCGACCGCCCAGGCGTCACGATAGCCATAGGAGGTGCCGGTCTTGAACGCGATACGGCCACCGGCGGCGTTGTCGGGCGGCGGCGTGCCGATCAGCACGTTGGCGACCTGCCAGGCGGCCGCCGGTTCCAGCAGCCGGCGTGGCGGCTCTATCGGCGTCTCGCCGGCAGGGTGCTCGCTTGGCTTGATGGTGGTGCCGAGCCGCGCAAGTCCGCCATAGAGCGCAACCAGATCGGAAAGCCGCACGCCGACGCCGCCAAGCCCCATCGCAAGGCCCGGCACCTCGCCCTTCGGCAGCACCAGCGCGCCGCCGGCCTGCTCGAGCCGCGCCGTGAAGCGGCTGGCGCCGACCTTGTCGAGCACCGCGACCGCCGGCACGTTCAACGAGAGCTGCAGCGCCTTGCGCACCGTCACCGTGCCCTGGAAGCTCAGGTCGAAATTTTCCGGCGCATAGCTGCCGTAGCGCACCGGCCTATCCTCGATCAGGGTTTCGGGATGGATGAGCCCATCCTCGATGCCGAGGCCATAGATGAAGGGCTTGAGCGTCGAGCCGGGCGAGCGCAGCGCCTGTGTCATGTCGACCTGGCCCGCGCGCGTGGCATCGAAATAGTCCGCCGAGGCAACGCGCGCGAGGATCTCGCCGCTGGCGTGATCGAGCGCCAGGATCGCGATCGAGATCATCGGCCCGAGCGCGCGGGCGCGGTCGCGCGCCAGGTCTTCGAGGCTCTTCTGCAGCGTGGCGTCGAGCGTGAGGCGATGAATGCCGCGCTCGGGCGCCGCCGCGATCACCGCGTCGGCGGCGTGCGGCGCCAGCATCGGCATTGGCTTGCGTCCGGCCGGCACCGGCTCGAGCCGCGCCCGCTCGACCTCGTCGAGCGGCACGATGCCGGCGGCCGCGATGCGATCGAGCACGCGGTCGCGCGCATTGCGCGCGGCCTCGACCGAGCGGTCGGGCCGGCGCAATTCGGGCGACTGCGGCAGCGCGACGAGCAGCGCGGATTCCGCGAGATTGAGGCGCCGCGGCTCCTTGCCGAAATAGGCGAGCGAGGCGGCGCGGATGCCTTCGAGATTGCCGCCATAGGGCGCGAAGCTGAGATAGAGCGCCAGGATCTCGTCTTTCCCGAGCGCGCGCTCAAGCTCGATCGCGCGCACGACCTGGCGCAGCTTGGCGGTGAACGAGCGCTCGTTGCGCGGCTCGAGCAGACGCGCCACCTGCATGCTGATGGTGGACGCGCCCGAGACGATGCGGCCGTTCAGGACGAGCTGCGAGAGCGCGCGGCCAAGCGCGAGCACATCAACGCCGGCATGCTGCGCGTAGCGCTTGTCCTCATAGGCGAGCAGGATGGCGAAGAAGCGCGGATCGACATCGGCGCGCGTCGCCTTAAGCCGCCAGCGCCCTTCCGGCGTGGTGTAGGGCCGCAGCAGCCGGCCGTCGCGGTCGACCACCATGGTCGAATAGCTAAGCTCCTCCCCGCGCGGCGCCGGGCCGAGGGAGAGGGTCCACCAGGTAGCGGAAGCAAAGAGGCCAAGCACCAGAGCAGTACATGCGATCACAAAGGTCGATGTGCGACGAGCAGCGCCACGTCGTTCCCTCCCCCCTTGTGGGGGAGGGACAGGGAGGGGGGTGGCCCCTGTTGCTGAGCCAACGTCGCTCATCGGGCCGCCGTCACCTCGACCGTGCCGGTGCCGGTGCGGCCGAAGCGGTCGGGCCGGTACATGTCCTCCACATAGGCCTGCGGATGCACGTAGCGGCCGGGCGAGACCGCACGCACCACATAGGCGACCGCGAACACGGCGCCGTCACCGCCCTTGCGATTGAACGCGGCAGCGAAGCGATCGTCGCGGAACTCGGCGTTCGCCGGCTCGACCGCATTCTCGATCCAGCCGAGCGTGCCGGTCTCGCCCGAGGACACCAGCCGCGGGTTGTCGATCTCGAAGCCCGCCGGCAGGTGGTCGACGACGATCACCCGTCCGAACTGCGGTTGCGGCTCGGTGATCTTGAGCACTACCGCGAAGCGGTCGTTCTGCCGCGCGCGCGCGGGGTCAGCGGGCTTGCCATCGAGCGTGTAATAGAGCCGCTCGATCTTGAAGCCGCGCTCGGCCGCAGGCTCCGGCATGGTCGGCGCGCCGCTCACCGTGAGCACCGCGCGCACCGTCGAGTCACCCGTGTTGGTGACGGTCACCGCACCGGCACCGAGGCTCGTCTGGCGATAGGAGCGGTTGAGCGTGCCCTGCACGTTGTCGGTGCCGGAGGCGCCCGCCACGCTCAACGTGATGCCGGTCGCCTCCTTGGCGAGCGCGCGCGCCGCCAGCACCAGCCAGGCCTGCTCCTGGGTCGAGATGTAGGGCGTGAGATTGCGCGCCACCTCGACCCGCTCGACCGCGTTGATGATCATCGGACGCTGCACACCACCTTCCGAAGCGAGCGTCACCAGGGCAGCCGCGTCGCGCAGGCTCGAGCCGTAGTCGATGCGGCCATATTCCAGCACGGGCTCGCCCGCGAGCGAGGTCAGCGCCGCGGTGAACACGCGCTCGGCTCGCACGCGGTCGCCGAGCATGCCAAGGGCAGCAGCCAGCTGCGCCTTGGCAATGGTGGTCGCGAAGTCGTCGAGCTTGGTGTCGGCGTAGTAGCGCAGGTCGCCGAGCGGCGCCGCGCCGTTGCGCGCGAGCACATAGAGCGCGTAGGCGAGCGCGCGGCCGCCGTTCCGGCTCGGCTCCTCGGCGTTGCCAGTGTAGTTCTTGAGCCGGTCGAGCGCGAGCTTGAAGGCGCCATCGGGCACCACGAAGCCACGCTCGCGCGCGCGGGTGAGGAAGTCGCCCACATAGGCGTCAAGCCAGACGTCGTCGCCGCCTGTCGACCAAAGCCCGAACGAGCCGTTCGAGCCCTGCCGCGCGAGCAGTCGATCGATCGACTCGCGGATGCGCTGGTCGATCGCGGTGTCGAGCGACAGTTGCGCTTCGCTCGCCAGCTCGTTCACATAGAGAAGCGGCATGGCGCGGCTGGTGATCTGCTCGGAACAGCCGAACGGATAGCGGTCGAGCGCCGAGAGCAGCGCCGCCGCGTCGAGCGCGGTCGAGAGCCCGACCGAGAGCGCAGCGCTCCCGGTTCCCGGCACCAGGTCGGCGAACAGGTCGTTCGACAAGGTGAGGCGCTCGCCGCGGGCGAGCGGCCGCACGGTGCGGCGCGCGATCACTTGTGTCGCCGGCTTCACTCCGAGCGCATAGCTGCGCTCGAGCGCAAAGCCTGCCGGTCCGCTCACGCGCACCGTCACATTGGCGATCCCGGCACCGGCCGCGGTGAGCGGCACCGTCACCGCGCTGCGCTGCTTGGCATTGAGCCGCAGCGTCTGCGGCGCGGCGTTGCCGACGACATTGATGCCTTCGCTGCGCACGTCGACGCGATAGTCGCCGGCGCCGCCGTCGACGTTGTCGAGGTCGAGGTGCATGGTCGCGCGATCGCCGTTGAGCAGGAAGCGCGGCAGCGTCGCGGTCAGCACCACCTGGTCGCGAATCACGACATCGCGCACCGCGTGGCCGACTTTATCCTTGGACCAGGCGATTGCCATCACGCGCGCGGTGCCGGCGAAGTCCGGGATCTCGAAGGTCACGTCGGCGGTGCCGTCGGCGCGTACCGACACCAGGCCGGAATAGAGCGCGAGCGGCTTCTGTGCGGGCGGGCTGCCCTGCAGCTCGGCGGCAGCCGTATCGCCACCCGACTTGATCTGCCCGCGCGTGCCCTGCATGCCGTCGATGAGCTGGCCGTAGAGGTCGCGGACATCGGCGGCGAGCCGCCGCTGGCCCAAATAGTAGTCATCGGGCGCCGGCGGCTTGTAGTTGGTGAGGTTGAGAATGCCGACATCGACCGCGGCGACGACGACGCGCGCCTCCTCGCCGGCGGCAAGCCCGCCGATCTTGAGCGGCACACGCAGCGTCGAGCTCGGGCGCTGCAGCTGCGGCAGCGGCATGTCGACCGCAAGCGTGCGCGCCTGCCGGCCGACCGCGAACCACTGCACCCCGATGGCGCGGCCGGGCATGCGCTCGGCACGCGTGTCGAGCGGGCGGCGCAGCGTCGCCACCACATAGGCCCCGGTGCTCCAGTTGTTGCCGACCGGAACAGTCAGGCGCGCGGTGCCGGCCTGCACATCCTGGCTGCGGCTGGTGATCAGCCGATCGCCGATGATGTCGAGGGTCACCTTACCGGCCGTGCGCGCGGTCACCGCCACCGTCATGGTGTCGCCGGGCGCGTATTCAGGCTTGTCGAGCGCGATCTCGAGCAGGTCGGGCGTATCAGCGCTCGCCTCGGCATAGAAGCCGGCGTCGAAGCCCACCGTCGTGAGGGTGCCGTCGCTGCCGGTCACTTCGAGACGATAACGGCCCCACGGCACCGGCACCGAGATCCGTGCCGGCGTGTCGGCCGCCACGTTGATGGTGCCATCGGCGATGCGGCGAGTGAGCTTGATCGGCTCGAAGTCCCAGGAGCTGTCGCGCCGATACCACTGATAGCGCGTCTCGACCTTGAGCAGCTCGTAGCGCAGCCCGCTGCGCGCGAGCGAGGTGCCGTCGGGCGCGGCGACAATCACGTCAAAGGTGGCGTTCTCGTTCTCGCCAAGCGAGCGGCCGGAGAACAGCGGCTTGACGCCGATCATCGGGCCGGACGGCGTCACCGGCAGGACGAGCTTGCGCTCGACCGCGCGGCCGCCCGCTTCCGCCATGCGCACGGTGAGCTGCGCTTCGAGCGGGCGGGTTGCGGCCGGCAGCTTCTCGATCGCGAGATTGAACTTCGCTTTGCCGTTGCCATCGGTGCTGCCGATGCTGTCGAGCGGCTGGCGGGTCTTCTCGACCTTTTCGTCGCCGAGGCCGAACGCATAGCGCGGGAAACCTGCCCGCTCGCTGGCCGGCCCGATCACGACCTCGCCTTCGAGGTCGAGGCTAGCGGCCGGCGCGCCGTAGAGATAGCGGCCGTCGAGCGTGATCTCGGCCGGAGCCGACGCCGACACGCTCTTGGCGCTCGTGGCCAGATCGAACTCGAGCCGGTCCGGCACATAGTCTTCCACCATGAAGGTTGCTTCGCCGACCGCCGGACGCTTGGGATCGGTGAAGGCGCGCACCCGCCAGGTGCCGGTCGGCGCGGACGCGACCAGCGGCACATCGAGCGCGCGCCCGCCCAGGCCCTGATCGGCGATGATGGAGCGGCGATATTCGACGCCGTCCGGGCGCTCGACCAGGAGCGTCAGCGGAACGCCGGTCGCGGCTACGCCCTGCGCGTCGCGCAACAACGCCGTGAGATGGACGGTCTCGCCGGAGCGGTAGACGCCGCGCTCGGCATAGACGAACGCGTCGAGCCCGGCCGGCGCCACGCGGCCGGCGACGCCGCGGTCGGTGAGGTCGAAGGCCGGCGACTTGAGGCTCAGGAACGCGTAGTCGCCGCGCGCGTCGGTCGCGATCAGCAGCGCCGGCGAGAGCGAGCCTTCGCCACGCGTGAGGTTGGCTTCGAACGCGGCGTGGCCGGCGTCGTCGGTGCGCTTGGTCGACAGCACCTCGTTGTTGCGAGCGAGCAGGCGCACCTCGACTGCGCCGCGGGCCTGCGTGGTCTCCAGCGAATGCACGAAGGCATGCACGCCGTCATTGCCGGAGAACGCGGTCATCCCGAGATCGGAGACAATGAACCACTGGGTCGCCATCTGGTCGAATTCGTTGCCGGTCGCGCCCGCGGCATTCGCCACCATCACATAGACGCCGGGCGCCGCGTTGCCGATCGCTTCGCCGACCGGGAAGGCGGTGGTCACGTCGGCGTTGAGCGTCTGCTCGACCGTGAGCTCGCCCTTCCACACCTGCGTGCCGCGCTCCTCGGTGAGCCGACCGATGTCGAAGCGGTCGAGCGAGCGCTGGAAGTCGCTGCCGATCACGGTGTTCAACAGGCTGCGGTCACCGATGCGGTAGATCTCGACCGCCACCGCCTTGGTGTTGACGCTGACCACCGGGATGCCGCGCTGGCCGGTACGCGGCAGCACATAGGCGCGGCTTGAGAAGCGCACCGACGGCTTGCGGTCGCGCACATAGACATTGAACTCTGCGCTCTTCGACAGCGTCTCGTTGACGGTCGAGGGAATGCCCGCGCGCAGCGTGATGTTGTAGCGCTCGCCGTGCTTGAGACCTTCCACGCAGATCTGCCGCTTGTCGACCGAGAGCGCCGGGCGGTCTTGGCCGCCGACCGCGACGAACGGCGACAGGTCGGTGCGCCGCCCGGGCAGGTCCTCGGAGAACTGGAAGCAGGCGCGCGGCGACGCCGCGTCCGCGTCGATCGAATAATCGAGCAGCCGGAAACCATGGTCGTCGCGCATGCGCTCGTATTGCAGGCGGACGTCGGCGACCTCGCGGAGGTCGAGCGAGATGCGCATGGCGTCGAGCGCCGGGCGCCAGAGCTGGCGATCGGCATAGCTGCGCGAGATCACCAGCAGCGCCTCGGCCTCCTCGGACGGCTCGCGCGTACGCAGATAGCCGATATAGGCGGCGGTCGCCGCGCGCTCGAGCAAGGTCGTGCGCTCACGCTCGTTGCCGGGCCTGATCTGCAGCACCGTCTTGGCGAGGCGCAGCCAGTTGCCGCCGTCCTCCGGCGCAACGGTGGCGATCTGGCCAAGGAGCTGCAGGCCGCTGCGGAAGTCGCTGCGCGCAAACGCCGCGTCGGCCTCGCGCCGCAACTGGGCGAGAGGCTTGCTCACAGCGCCGGCTTCCGCCTTGATCTGCGCCTCAAGCTTGACCGCCGCATCCGCGAGGTCGTCGCGCTGGAACGCCTTCTGGGCGGACGCCGCGACCGTGAGCGACACCGACAATGACAGCGACAATAGAGCGACGAGCGCGGCAACGATGCCGGCGCGGGCAAACGCGATCATGACTGGACCTCCCTCCCCGCCGGCCCGACCGCCGCGCGGGATGTTCCACAATGCTGAACCTGCAATCATGTCGAGGTAATGACTTCCGGCGGGCAAAGCATCAGCGTCGTGTTGAGTTGGCGGGCCTGTCCACAGCCGAGGCGGTTGCATGCGCGTCAGCAAGACCCTTGAAGCTGCATTCGCCTCCCGCCCTAGCCCTTTGAAATCACGTCACTCTTTAACTTCGAGCCGTCACGACAGCGTCACCGTTGATCTGCCAATGCGGCAAGCCGGCCTGTGCAATGCTATCTGCCGACACACCCTGTGCGAGGAACGATCGGGAGAACCATCATGACAGGCTTGCTCCGACTGCTGCCGGTTGCGATCCTCTATGGCACATTCATTGTGGCGCTCGGCGCGGGCGCGCAGACCATGCAGGCGCGACATCCAACCCTGAGTGGCGGCCCGCCGCTGGTGATCGGGCATCGCGGCGCTGCCGGCCACCGGCCCGAGCACACGCTCGCGTCGTACAGCCTCGCCATCGACTATGGCGTCGATTTCATCGAGCCCGATCTGGTGTCCACCAAGGACGGCGTGCTGATCGCGCGCCACGAGAACGACATCTCCGGCACGACCGACGTGGCGCAGAAGTTTCCCGCGCGCCGCGCCAGCAAGACGATCGACGGCAAGCGGATCGACGGCTACTTCACCGAGGACTTCACCCTGGCGGAGATCAAGACGCTGCGCGCCAAGGAACGGCTGCCCCGCCGCAACCAGGGTTGGAACGGCGTCTACGAGATCCCGACCCTGCAGGAGGTGATCGATCTCGCCAAGCGCCGCAGCCAGGACACCGGCCGTGTGATCGGCATCTACCCCGAGACCAAGCACCCGAGCTATTTCCGCTTGATCGGGCTCGCGCTCGAGCAGCCTCTGATCAAGGTGCTTGCGGCGAACGGCTACAACGACGCCAATGCGCCGGTCTTCATCCAGTCGTTCGAGGTTGCGAACCTCAAGGACCTGAGCAAGCTCACCAAGGTCCGCTTGGTCCAACTGATGGAGGAGGCCAGCCAGCAGCCCTACGATTTCATCGTGACGGGCGATCGGCGCACCTATGGCGACCTCATGACGCCGGCCGGGCTCGCCGCGATCGCGGCTTATGCCAATGGGATCGGCCCGTTCAAGCGCAGCATCGTGCCGCAAGGCGCCGACAAGGCGCTGCTGGCGCCGACGAGTTTGGTCGCCGACGCCCACAAGGCGGGGCTGGTCGTGCACCCTTATACGTTCCGCGACGAGCCCGAGTTCCTTGCCGCCGACTACGCCCTCGACCCGGTCAGGGAGTATCTCCAGTTCTTCAGGCTCGGCGTCGACGGCGTGTTTTCCGATTTCGGCGACACCGCGGTGCGCGCGCGCGGGCTGATGTGGCGGTGACCACCAAGCTCCGCGGCCAATCTCACGACCTGGGGCGGCTTGCGGCATGGCCACGCGATCCATATGCTGGCGTTCTCCAAAGAGTCGCCGGTCGCCAGCTTTAAGAATTGCGAGCAGGCGCAGGACGAATGAATGCCCGTCACAACGGCACAGCGTCCACGTAGCTCAGCCGGAAGAGCAGCGGATTTCTAATCCGCAGGTCGCAGGTTCGAGTCCTGCCGTGGACGCCAAACACAATGCCGTACGTTGCGGCTGGGCCGCAGTTCCTTCAGCCAGTGTAGAACCAGAAATCCGCCATGACGGTGCTGCCTGGAGCGGGCAGCTTGGGAGTGACGACACAGGCAAAGGGGTGCGGCGCCTTGCCGTAGCGTCCGGCCCATGCCAGCGCGACGCCTGGGAACTCGCGAATGTCGCTCACCCAATAATCGATGCGGACCACGTTTCGCATGCTCGTGCCAGCCGCTTTCGCGATCGCTTCGGCATGGTCGTAGATCGTATTCGCCTGGAGTTGGCTCCGCAGGCTCAGACCTTGGAAATGGTTGCCTTGCGCCAAACCAGCCACCGTTCCATCGCGAGTCACCGGTAGCAGGCCCGGGCTAAAGAGCAATTCGCCTGCGCGGACAGCCGGCGAATATGACGCCATCTCCGGGATGTCTGCGCGCAAGATCTCCTTCTTGCGGCGAGAGTCGTCCTTCAAGAGGATATAGCTGATTTCGAGAATCATCTCGAGCGATGCGAAGCCCTTGGCCGGCGTCAGGGTGAGAGCAGCGGGCGAGGCGCCGACATGCTCGTTCCAGACATCCAGGAAATCCGGAAAATTCTCCTCACCAGCGATATGGACCTGTGCCTTGAGGCAATTGGCGAGGCTTGTCCCCGCCGCTTTCAGCGTCCCCTCGATCCGTTTCAGAGCGGATTCGGCCTGGCGCCGAATAGGCAGCTGGGACCCCCAGCGACGGTGTGGCCCGAGCGGCGGATTGGTATCGAGCATGTCCTTTTCGTCGGGGCCCGTTCCTGCCGTGAAGACAAAATCGTTCACCGCCACCGCGGGCGCGTAGCCTGAGAAGGTCGAGACGCGTGCGCCTTCGGGATAGACCCCTTTGATCTCCCATTGAGGGTCGGGCACGACCGCGACCAGCGACGTCGACATATTGCTCTTTCCGCCGAAGCAACCTTCGGTGAGGATCGAGGTGCTGGGTGGAATGTATTTTCCAAGCGCGGCAAAGCGCGCCAGGTGATAGGCGCGCACCGCGTTTGCTTCCATGTAGTATTGGTCGAGGCGAATGCTATGCGCGAAGTCGGTGCCGAACGACTTCAAAATCTGCCCCATGCGCTCGAATATGAAATCCGCCTCGCGGCGCAAGCCAGGCCTGCCGTAGTCGGGGAAACCTGGCGCACCTGCGACCGCAGGGACGACGCCCGCCTCGAAATCGTAGCCCTCGTGCCCGTTGAGGAACACGAATGGCCCGGCCTTAACCGCGTAGGCATAGTTGACGGCGCTGCCGACCAGGTGTTCGGCCGCACGCGCCTCGATCGCGACGCCTGGCGCGGTGGCCGAGGCCGACGCTTGGCCCAGGGCCACGCGCGGTGTAAGCACAGACGCCACGCCCGCCAAGGCTGCGCCCCCCAAAAATGCCCGCCGCTCCATGCCCGACGGCTGGTCCCTGTCCGTCATGATGTTCTCCTGTCCAATCCGACATTCCCGAGATCGCCGAGAGCAGCGCGATGGTGTCTTTCTCGCGCTTTTGCGTCAACAAGGGTACTGCAGCGACTGATTGAACCAGCCATGAACGCCACGCGGCCTGCAGATGAGGCGATGCCCTTTCTCTTTGCCTTCTGCGTCGAGCCAGTTGTTATGGCGGGCTGCAGAACGCCC
>DAIUEP010000014.1:23471-39370 GCA_036845065.1 Xanthobacteraceae bacterium
TCGGGATTAAATTGTCGTAAGCCGGCCCTGGGCCACAATCTGGACGTACCCTTTTCGCATCTGGAAAATTATGTAGTATATGCGACCACCGACGGATGCTACGGTCGCGTGAGCGTGGGCGACACGACAACCGACCTGGAACAGGAGCTTTGAAATGAATCGTCGTATGATGATGGCAGCGCTGGCTGCCATTGGCGCTGCTTCCGTCACCGTCGCGCCGACCTACGCGCAGGACCAGTCGCTGCTGAACGCTAAAATGGCACCCGAAACCGCCCCGGTCTCGTCCGGCGTCGTGCCGACCCCATCGGTGCAGCTCGGGACCAAGCGGACGGCGACCTCGCAGGAAGGCCAGCAGCAAGGCCAGAAGGCCGCACGGCCGCTCTCGCTGTCATCCGGCGCCGCGCCGAACCTGCCTGTGAAGTAAACCGCCTTTGCGAATAGCCAAAAGGGCGGGCTCGGCAGACCGGGCGCGCCCTTGATTATTTCGACCATTATGGGCGAGCCCGGGATACCGGACTCGCCCTTGATCATTTCATGTTTTGGGCGGGCCCGGTCTGCCGAGCCCGCCCTTGGTCGTTAACCCTATCTCGCCGGTTGGACGAAAAGCCCCCGGATCAATTGAGATTGATCGTGTGGACGTCCTGCGTGACCTGGATCTCGGCGAACGGCACCAGCACCTCGCCATCGCGGCAGGAGTAGTTCGGCGTGGCAACGCGCTCGAAATTGCCTCGGGTGCTGACGCAGGTATTGGCCCTGTCGCCGCCCCAGAAAGCGTCTTTCCCGGGCACGAAGGCAAAGAAATAGAAGTAGCCCTTCGGGAAGCCCACGGCCTCGTCGCAGCCGCCCTCAAGCCTGAACCAGCCCTTCACGATGAAACGGCGGTCGTTCACACCGGCCCGGTGGATGATCGCGAGCATCGCCGAATCCGCGGTGTTGTTGCACACCCGCAACGTGAACGTGCCCTGCTGAGCCTCGCTGGGGCCGACGAAGGTCAAACCCAGCGCAAGACACGCGACCGACAGGCCCCACTTCAAGGCTCTCATGAAAATGCACTCCTCCGTTTCCACGGGGTGCAACATGGAATTAAATTGCGCCCGTCTCAAGCCCTTTCTGGGCGCCCGACGTGCTACGGCTTGAGCACCAAGGATGGACGATTGATGCGACTGCAACTCAACTTCGCCGCCGGCGGCTATGACTTCGTCCGCCCGCTCGCCGACGGAACGGTCAAGCCGGACGGCATCGACCTGGTCGTGCTCTCCGGCATGGGCTCGGGCGAACGCCATCACCGCATGGGCCATGGCCAGGAATTCGACCTGTGCGAGTTCAACGCCGCCGCCTATCTGGCGGCGCGCGACCGCGACTATCCGTGGCTCGCCCTGCCGGTGTTCCTGCATCGGCGCTTCCGCCACGGCTTCGTGTTCGTCAATCCGGGGAAGGGAATCGCATCGCCGCCCGACTTGCGCGGCAAGCGGCTCGGCGGGCCGACCTTTCTCGCCGCCGGCAATGTCTGGATGCGCGGAATACTCGAGGAGCACTACGGCGCGCCGCATCGCGACATCACCTGGTTCGTCGAGCGCGAGGACGCGGTCCAATTCACCCCGCCCGCGGGCTTGCGCTACGAGCGCGTGACGGACGGCGTGCGCGCCGAGAAGCTGATGCTCGACGGCGGGCTTGATGGCCTCCTCTCGCCCGACCTGCCGCACGCGTTCCTCGCCGGCGATCCGCGCATCACGCGCCTGTTCGAGCACAACAAGGAGGAAGAGATCGCCTACTACAAGAAGACCGGCATCTTCCCGATCATGCACGTGACGCTGATCAAGCGCGAGCTGGTCGAGCGCCACCCCTGGGTGCCGAACACGCTGATGAAGGCGTTCAACCAGGCCAAGGAGATCGCCTACAAGCGCATCCTCAATCCGCGCAACGTCGCGCTCGCCTGGGTGCGCAACGCGCTCGAGGAGCAGATCGCGGTCCTCGGCCCCGACCCCTGGGAATTCGGGCTGACGCCGAAGAACCGCACCAACCTCGTGACGCTGCAGCGCTACTGCGCGCAGCAGGGAATCGTGCGCCAGGAACGCCCGCTCGAGGACTTGTTCATCGACGCCGGCCGGGTGAACATCCCGGAAGAGGTGTGACAGACGGTCAGCTGCGATCGCCGGCGAGCGCACGTGGCCGCATCAGCAGGAACGCGGCGAGCGCCATGAGCATGAGCGCGGCGATCAGCGAAAACGCCGCAGCCCACGCCGGCGCCGACATTCCGCCCTGCAGGTCGAGCACAAAGCCGACCATGAGCGGCCCGATGAAGCCGCCGATATATCCCAGCATCGAATGCACCGCCAGCGTCGCGCCGCGGCGTGACGGCTCGGCGCTGCCCGCCGTGCCGGCCGTCAGCGAGGAGGAGTCGAGCCAGACGATCGGCCCATAGAGCACGATCAGGGCGAACGCCAGCGGGTAGGAGCGCGCGCCCGCAAAGCCCAGAGCGACCGCGCACACCGCCGAGGCCAGCATCGCCAGCGTGATGAGCCTGCGGCGGCCGAGCCGGATCGCGGCTTCGTTGCCGAGCACGCTCGCCAGCGTTCCGAGGAGGCCGAGCAGCGTCAACGCCATCGTTGGCGACATGATCGTCGCGGACGCACCACTCTGCAGCGCCACGAAGCCGAGGAACGCGACGCCCCAGCCGCGCAGCGCGCTCATCTCCAAGGTGTGAATGCAATAGGCGATCGCATAGGCCATCGCCGACCGGTTGCGCAGCACCGGCCGGAAATCGAACAGCGCCTGGCCGGGCGCACGAGGCGGAGCGGCCTGGCCCGGTACCGCCAGCGCGATGAGCGCGAATGCAAGCGCCGCGCTGATGCCCGCCGCCAGGAAGGCCGTCGGCCAGCCGGCCAAGTCTGCCATCAGCGCCGCGCACGCGAACGAGAGCGCGCCCGAGATTCCGATCGAGGCGGCGTGCCCGGCGGCGGCCCGCGACATCAGCGACGCGTCGACCTTGTCGGCGAGCAGCTTGAGGCCGGTCATATAGGTGCCGGCCCAGCCGATACCGGTCAGCGCGCGCGCAACCAGCGCGGGCCAGAACCCATCCGCGACCAGCGCAAACAGCACATGCCCGAGCACCGTCGCAGCCGCGCCGAACAGATAAACCAGCTTGCCGTCGATGCGGTCGGTGAGCGTGACGAGCACCGGCACGGCGACGATATAGGCGGCGTAGAAGATGCCGGTGATCCATCCGGCTTCGCCATAGCTGAGCCCCCAACGCCCCACCAGGTCCGGCAGCAGCGCGGGCCAGACGAACGCGCCGATCTGGACCAGAACCTGGGCCGCACAGACCAGCAGCACCAGATGGAGAGCTGACAGCCGTCCGACCAAGTCCCTAGCCTCTATCGCGCCTTCCCTTGCCGCCGCTCGGACGAGAAGATCACAATAGTAGCTGGAGCCGAAGTCGATGCGCTACTCAGGAATGGGGCGGCGTGCCGTCTTGTGGAGACGCTGCATTGTCCAAGCGCGAGGTCCAAACGGAGAGAGCCCCTCCCCGACAGGACTCAACGCCAACTCATATTTCGGACTGTTCGTGCGGCTCATCGAACTGCATGAGTACCGCCGCAGCGCATGCGCTGACTGATACCACGAGTGTCAAAGAAAAAATAACGAGCCACATGTGCTTGCCGTCCCCCTAAATGCAACGGTCAAGATAATTTTGCTCCATGTTGTTCAAATTTTGTCACAGCCGGTGGCCGAATGTGGGGAGATCAAACAAACCGTTGAAATATCTGCGTGCGCGGCCGCCCGACACCGTCAACGCGCGCCTACCACGTCGGCCCTGATCGCGCAGGCACGCAAGTTGCCTGCTGCCGCTCACGCCGCTTTGCGCAACGGCAGCCGGCCGACGGTGATCCAAGACCGCATCAAGATCGTTGATAGAGCAGGATGGTTGTAAGCGAGCCGCATCGGGCGCGCCGCCGACTGCTCGCGATCACCGAATCCTGCGCAATGTTCATATCGGAGCACCGCCATGCCCAGTCGCATTCTCACGGTACTGGAAGCTGGGCTAGCCGTATTCGGGATCCGCTCGCAATACGAGCAGCCAAAATACGACGTGATCGAGCGGTTGGAGAACAAAGTTGAAATTCGCCGCTATGGTCCGCGCCTGGCCGCAGAGACGACGGTGACCGCCGCGAACGAGAGCAAAGCACGCAACGAAGCATTCTTTATCCTTGCAAACTACATCTTCGGAGGAAACCGCGGGAAGGTTGACATCGCCATGACGTCTCCCGTGGAGACCGGCGCCGCGCAACAGATCAGCATGACCGCCCCGGTCGAAACCAACGTCACGGCTGCAGGGCGCGTCACCATGCGCTTCTTCCTGCCGGCATCCATCACCGTCGACTCCGCGCCCAAGCCGGACGACCCCCGCGTCACGATTGTCGACGTGCCGCCGGAGACCCTTGCTGTGGTCACCTTCAGCGGATTGGGGCGAGCGCCCGTCATTGAACGCTACAAGGCAGAGCTCGGTCGCGTGCTGTCGGCCTCGTCCTGGCGACCGGCGGGACAAACCTTTACGCTATTCTACGACCCGCCCTTCACCATTCCGTTTCTGCGCCGCAACGAGGTGGCGCAGCGCGTCACGCCAAGCTGACGCACGTTTCGCGCGACGACCTGCGCGGCCACGCCTGACCTATGAGCTCGCCGCTCGCGTGAGCTTGTAGAGGCCGACATTCACGGTTCCGGCCTCGAAGCCGGCCTGGCAATATGAGAGATAATACTCCCACATTCGCTTGAAGCGCTCGTCGAATCCCAATGCCGCGATGGCAGGCCACGCCCGCTGAAAGCGCCGCTGCCATTCCACCAGCGTGCGCGCATAGCCCTGGCCGAAAAACTCGCTCGTCACCAGTTGCAGGCCGGCCGCGGCGATCTCCCGCTCCATGATCGCTGCCGTCGGCAGCATGCCGCCCGGGAAGATGAACTGCTGAATGAAATCCGGTCGCCGCCGGTAGCCCTCGAACCGAGCCTCGTCGATGGTGATGACCTGCAGCACCGCGATCCCGCCCGGCCGCAGCGTAGCGTGGAGCTTGCGGAAGTAGGTGGGCCAATAGGCTTCGCCGACCGCCTCGAGCATCTCGATCGAGACCACACGGTCATAGGTCTCGCCCACGTCGCGGTAGTCCTGCAGACGAATGTCGCTCCTTTGCGCAAGGCCGCGCTCGCGCAACCGCCGGCGTGCGAACGCGAGCTGCCGCTCCGACAGCGTCAGGCCGGTCAGATGGCAGCCGAAGCGCTCGATGATCCGTTCGGCCAAGCCGCCCCAGCCGCAGCCGATTTCAAGCACCCGCTGTCCGTCGGTCGCTTCCAGGAGATCGAACACGCGGTCGAGCTTGGCGTTCTGCGCCTCCTCCAGCGTCTCGGCGCCGGTCGCAAACAGCGCCGCCGAATAGCTCATGCCGGTGTCGAGCCAGTGCGCGTAGAATTCATTACCGAGATCGTAGTGAGCGGCGATGTTGCGCCGGCTGCCCCGCCTGGTATTGCGGTTGAGGGCATGCCAAAGCCGGTCCAGCGGGCGCGGCCGGCGCCGCCACCACGAGCGCTTGAGCGCATCGGCGTTGCACAGGCCAAGCCGCATCAACGCGCCAAGATCAGGCGACGACCAGTCGCCCGCGAGGTAGGATTGCGCGAAGCCGATTTCGCCTCCCGCGACCAGGTGCCAGAGGCATCGCCAGCGATGGACCGTCACGCGCACCTGCGGGCCCGCCCGATCGCCTTCGAGGCGCAGCCTTTCTCCCGCCGGGGTTTCGATCACGAGCCGACCGCACGTCAATCGGGGAAGGCAGCGCCGCACGAGCGCGCTCATGAGCGAGCGCGAGCGTCGGGAATGATCCGGCTCAAACGGACGGGTCGCAGCTTGTTGCTGGTTGGACATTGGGACTCAATCCGCGTTTCTTGCCGCGTTTCTTGCCGCGTTTCTTGCCGCGTTTCTTGGTGTTGCGGACACAACAGAAACCATTCGGCCGGGCGGCGGAGGCTTGCGCCGCAGGCCGATCCCCTTGAGCCACAGGCGCAGCGCCTCCCAATGAATGGCCGCCATCACCTTGATGGTGACCGCCGGAATGCTCAGGCCTACGCGCAGCAGCGCTCGATCGGTCAGGTCCTCGCGCGCACCGGCGAGCGCCGCATTCAGCATCGGTCCATCCTTGTCACCAAGACGGATGCCCACCGCGATTTTCTTGTCCGGTACCGCGACGCGAAACTCATAGCGCATGTTCATGTCCATGAACGGCGAGACATAAAAGCGCTTTCGGCAGCGCTGACGGATGCTGCCGGCCTCTTGCTTGACCGCAATGACATAACTGTGGCGCTCGCCGAATGTGTTGTGGACTTGATAGATCAGCGCGGCGAGCGAACCGTCCGCATGATGGCAGAAATAAACGCTGATCGGGTTGAAGCAGTAGCCGAGTGTGCGGGGCATGCAGAGCAGGCGGATCGGGCCGCCGTTGATATCAAGGCCGGCCTCGTGAAGCCGTCGTTCCGCCTGGGCACGCAGCGGCGCCGCGGTGCCGTCACCGTGATCGGCGTCATGGAGACTGAAGATGTTCGCGCGATTGTGCGAGAACAGTCGCAGGGTCCTGCTGAGGAGCGGCAGCTCGTCAAGATCGACGAGCAGCCAGAACGCGCGATAGCGAAAGTGATGGATGCGCGGGCGCAGGCGCCGGTGCATGACCGATCCCACATAGAGCGACGATTGGATCGTCACGTCAGCAACTCCGGGCTGCTCGCTGCTACGTTCCGCGCCGTCAGCACGATCCGGCCCGACTCGTTCGGCACGCTCCAAGGCCGCCGCACGCCGCCAAGCTGTTCGGCGACCGCGAGGCCCGCCTGCAGCCCGTCCTCGTGGAAGCCCGCGCCGAAATGCGCGCCGCAGAACCAGGTGTTTCGCTCGCCTTGCAGCAGCCACAGCCGTTGCTGTGCCGAGATCGCCTTGGCGTCGAAGATCGGATGGTCGTAGACCTCGCTGTGCAACAAGGTGCCGCTGCGCGGCGGCCGCGGCGGATTGAGCGTCACAAATATTGGCGTGTCGGTTGCGAGGTTCTGCAGCCGGTTCATCCAGTAGGTCACGCAGACACCGTCGCGCATGGCGTTGCGGGAGCCGAGATAGTTCCAGCTCGCCCACACGGCGCGGCGCCTTGGCATGAAGCTCGCATCCGTGTGCAGAACAGCGAGGTTGCGGCTGTAGCGGAAGGCGCCAAGCAGCGCGCGCTCGCTCACGCTGGCGTCGGCCAGCATGTCGAGCGTCTGGTCGGCGTGAGAAGCCATCACGACATGGTCGTAGCGCTCGCTATGGCCGCGTGCGTCCGTGACGACCGGCCCATGCTCGGTCCGCTGCACGCCGATCACCGCGGTATCGAGCCTGATCCGCTCGGCGAAGGATCCCGCCAGGCGCTCGACATAGGTGCGGCTGCCTCCCACCACCGTCTCCCAGGCGGGTCGTTGGCGCAGCTGCAGCAGGCCATGGTTGTGATGGAAGCGAATGAAGGATGCGGCCGGATAGGACAGAATCTCCGCCGGCGTCGCCGACCAGATGGCGCTCGCCATCGGCAGGATGTGATGGTCGCGGAAGGCGTTCCCGTAGCGTCCGATCCTGAGATAGTCGCCCAGCGTAACCCGCTCGTCGTCGATCAGCGCTGCCTCGCGCGCAGCATCCCGATAGAAGCGCACGAGGTCGGACAGCATGGACCAGAAGCGCGGCCGGATCAGGTTGCTCCGCTGCCCGAACACGCCCGATAGCCCGCTGCCGGAATACTCGATCGCGCCATCGTCGAGCGACACCGCAAACGACATGGTGGAGGTCTCGGTCGGCACCTGAAGGTGCTCGAACAGGGCCGTGAGGTTCGGATAGGTCCGCCGGTTGAAGACGATGAACCCGGTATCGACGGGAATGCTTCGGCCGCCGACCCTTGCTAGAATGGTGTTGCAATGGCCGCCGATACGGTCGGCCCGCTCGTAGACGGTCACATCATGGCGACGGCTCAGGAGCCAGGCCGCGGAGAGCCCTGATATCCCGGTTCCGATCACTGCAATCTTGAGGCGAACGTCGATTTTCATGCTGGCCCATCGCTTTTCAAGGCATCGCGCAGCCCGGCAGGCTTGCCGCTTTCGGGCGCTCGTTCCTAGACAAATACGGACGGACGGGGCGCTTGGATCACCGGGCGGTGATCCAAATCGCGCCCGGGAGCGTTCTAGGGTGCATGCAGTCCGCCGCTCCATCCTGCCACCCGCCCCCGATGCTGCTGATCGCGCCGTTGTGGCGATCGGCGCCGGCGGGAGGCCACGACCGGAGGTCTTCACCGTCCATGAACGCTGAAGACAACCCCGAGCGAGCCGCATGGGCCCGCCTGATCGTCGCCGTGGCGACGCAACGCGATCGCGTTGCCTTCGGCACCCTGTTTGAATATTTCGCGCCCCGCATCAAAACCTACATGCAGCGCTCGGGCGCGAGCGAGGCCAGCGCCGAGGAGCTTGCCCAGGAGACCATGCTGACGGTCTGGCGCAAGGCGTCGCTGTTCAATCCTGCGAGTGCGGGAGCCAGCGCCTGGATCTTTGCGATCGCGCGCAATCTGCGCATCGACGCATTCCGGCGCGAGCGCCGCGGCGGCACAGTTGAGGCCTCGGGGGTAGACGCGGAGTTCCAGGTCGACGAAGCGCCGCAGCCCGACAAACGCCTGGCCACCGCGCAGTCCGAGGACCGGGTGCGCTCGGCCTTGGCCGAGCTCTCGACCGAGCAGATGCGCGTCGTCGAGCTGTCGTTCTTCGAGGACAAGGCGCACGCCGAAATCGCGCAAATCCTGGAAATACCATTGGGCACGGTGAAGTCGCGATTGCGCTTGGCGATGAACCGGCTGCGCGCGCTCCTGGGTGAACTGTCATGACCATCCAACACCACCCCGATGATGCAATGCTGGCCGCGTTCGCGGCCGGAACCCTCGATCTCGGACAGCACGTCGCGATCGCGACGCATCTTGCGTCGTGTCCGCACTGCCGTGGCTTTATCCAGGCAATGGAGCACGTCGGCGGCTCCGTGCTGGCAGGACTGCCGCCGGCCGCGATGTCGGACGATGCGCTGGCGCGGGTCGAGGCCCGCCTGCATGAGCCCGACAGGCCGCGTCGGGCGGCGCCAGTCGTCGCCCCCGACTTGGGCCTCCCTGGCCTGCCGGCATTCGTCCGCCGCTATCCGGTTGGCAGCTGGCAATGGATCGCGCCGCGCGTGCATCTCCGCCCGATCACGCTGCCGGAGCCGAGCAAGACCCGCGTGTTCCTGCTCCGCTCCGGGCCTGGCACCCGAATGCTCGAACATTCCCATACCGGAATCGAGATGACCTGCGTGCTCAAGGGCGCGTTCAGCCACGACGGCGGCCATTTCGGCCCGGGCGATTTCGATCTCGGCGATGAGACGGTCAACCATCGCCCGGTCGTCGATGAGCGGGAGGATTGCGTCTGCCTGGTGGCCATGCAGGGCGACTTGCGGCTGAACGGCCTGATTGGACGGATCATGCAGCCGTTCGTGCGGCTTTAAGCCATGAGCTTCCTGCAGCTTGCCATTGTGGCGGCTGGCGTCACAGCCGCGTTGAGCGCGATCATGGCGCTGGCCTGGTCGGTGCAGCAGAAAACCGGCAATTCCGGCTGGGTCGACGTGTCCTGGACCTTTGGAACCGCCAACATCGCATTCGCGGCCTCGATGCTTCCGCTCGTCCACGAGCCGTGGCCGCACTGGCGGCAGGTTGCGGTCGCCGTGCTCGCCGCGTCATGGGGGCTGCGGCTTGGGCTGCATATCGCCGCCCGTACCCAGGCCAACGCGGACGACCCGCGCTACCGTGAATTGATCGCGCAATGGGGGGACGGCGCGGCCCGCCGGATGTTCTTCTTCCTGCAGCAGCAAGCGGCGGTCGGCGCCCTGCTCGCTCTCTCCATCGTGCTTGCCGCGCAGAACCCCGCTCCCGGCCTGCGCCTGCAGGATGTCTTGGGCGCCGCAATTCTCATGGCCGCCATCGTCGGCGAAGCGGCTGCGGACCGGCAGTTGCGAAGGTTCAAAGCCGATCCCGCCAACCGCAACGCCGTGTGCGATGTCGGCCTGTGGCGATGGTCGCGGCACCCCAACTACTTCTTCGAATGGCTCGCTTGGCTCGCCTATCCGGTGATCGCCATCGATCTTGCCGGGAACAATCCATGGGGCTGGCTCGCTTTGCTCGCGCCTTCGTGCATGTATTGGGTCCTGGTGCACGTCTCCGGGATACCGCCGCTCGAGGACCACATGCTGCGCACCCGCGGCGAAGCGTTCCGGGCCTATCAGCGGCGCACGCGGCCGTTCCTCCCGTTTCCGCTCCTGTCAGCGCGCGGCTGATGCATCACCTTCTTCGGGCCGGCGAGCCATTCGCTCCCAATTGATCCCTTTCCCGGTGATCCAACGAGCGCCCTGCTTCGTTTTGCTAAGGAGCGGGCAGCGGCAACCCGTCCAGAATCGAATAGAACCCGGCCGGTTTCGTTGAGGTCAAGCATGACAGCCATTGTCAAGACGATCGCACCCTCGCTCGGATCATCCCTGCAGAGCTTGGGTCACAAACCATCCGACAAGGAGATCGAGCATGCCTTCCGCTCGGTCCTCTGCTGGATCGGGGAGAACCCGGATCGCGACGGCCTGCGCGAGACCCCCGCACGCCTGGCTCGCGCGTTCCAGGAGTACTTTTCTGGCTACGCACAAGACCCCGAGAAACTCCTGCAGAAGACGTTTGAGGAAACGGACGGCTACGACGAAATGGTCGTGCTGCGCGGCATTTCCTTTGAGAGCCACTGCGAACATCACGTCGCGCCGATCGTCGGGCGAGCGTGGATCGCCTACGTACCGAATCGACGGGTCGTCGGAATCTCCAAGCTGGCACGAGTCGTGGAGGCTTATGCCAAGCGCCTGCAAATCCAGGAGCGGCTGACAGCGCAGATCGCAAATATCATCGACCAGGTGCTGCAGCCGCGCGGCGTCGCGGTCGTCCTGAAGGCGAAGCATCATTGCATGATGAGCCGCGGCATTCACAAACAGGGGACCGATCTGGTCACCAGTCGCATGCTCGGCTGCTTCCGCGACAACGCGATGAGCCGCGAGGAATTCCTGTCAATGGTGCATTCGGACGTGGAACGATGATCCCTTCCGCACATCGCCAGCAACATCGAGTGTTCCGATGATGACCTATGTAGCAAGCTACGCCGCCGCCCTCATCGTGTTTGTGATCGCCGACATGATCTGGCTGGGCACCATGGTCAGTCGATTCTACCGACCGACACTCGATGATGTGCTGCTCCCCACGGTCAATCTTCCGCCCGCGATCGTCTTCTACCTGCTCTACCCGGTCGGCCTGATGATATTCGCCATCGTGCCCGCGCTGAAGGCCGGATCGTTCACAACCGCCCTGATCCACGGCGCGCTGTTCGGGTTTTTCACCTACGCGACCTACGATCTCAGCAACTTTGCGACGCTGCGGAGCTGGACGCTGTCACTGACCATCGTCGACATCGCGTGGGGCACGGTGCTGGGGGCGACGGCCGCGTCGGTCGGCTATCTGTTGGCGGGAAGCACCCACGCCTTGTCCTGATGTGCAATCAGTAGTCCGTTGAGTGTTGTCCCGCCGGCGAGGCAAGCCGTCACCGTTGCGTCTGCTTGAAATACCTCAGATCGGGCGGCGCCTGGTCCTTCTTGGCCGGCATCAGCAGTCCGTCCGCGCTCAGGAAATAGTTCTCCTCGCCGATGACGATCTGGTTGTTGCCTTCGGTGCAGAAGAACTGGCCCCAGTGCGGGTGCGGATTCGGGCTGCGCTTGAACGTCTTGTCGACGGTCCACGGCCGCGTCAGGGCATGGTCGTAGACCGTGATGACGTCATGCAGCAGGTTCGGATCGGTCTTGTCGATGAAGAACCGCTCCTTGAACACCGATTCATTGTCGAAGTGCAGCGGCAGCCCGCTGGCGTCGTAGGCGCGCGGACCCTTGAAGTTGCGGGTCTCGACCTCGAGCACGTCGTAGACGCCGTCGCCATCCTCGTCGATCCATTTGCCGATCGAAAAGCCCTGATAGGTCGGCAGCGCGTCCGTCGGCCAGTCGCGCCCGTCGGTGAAGACGCGACGAAGCTCGGTACCCGCCACGATGTAGGTGGTCTCCGGCGTGACGATATATTCCTGCAGCGGCGACGCCATCATGCGCGGCATGCCACCCGGAATACACCGGGCCGTCGGATAGTTGCCGATCCCGCCACGGGCCTGATCGGCCATGCTGTCTTCGAGCACCTTCCGGTATTCGGGCGTCAGTGGCGCCTGCTGCGCCGGGCCCCAGGGCTTGGTCGGATCGAACTTGATCACCTGTCCACCGAGCCGCGGGTTGATGGTGATCCACTGGCCTTTCCAGTTCGGATATTTCAGATCATCGGCGCTCGTCGCGCCACCGGACATAGCCAGCAGCGCCATCGTCAGGACGAACGCGCCCGCTGTGCCTCGCCGCACCATGAGAACCTCCCCTGTCTTGTCGTTACGCCAGTTTTTGTTTCGCAACAGATTCGACATTCACGGAGCGCGCCACGATACCGCGTCCGCCCGCCCGAGGGAACGGGGCTGACTTGCGTGCTGAGCGGTGCGAACCGCACGCCTCAGCAAGAGAGGATCATCGCGCCGGCAGGTAATCTTCCGTGTAGAGCGCCCTGACATCCGCGCTCTTGAGCGCGCCCATCTCGACCAGCGAGTCGACCAGCACCCGCAGCCCTTCGGGTTCAAAGCGGCCGTCGCGCGAATAGTTGTCGATCAATTCGTCATAGACCTTGCCGGCAACAACCGGCGAAACGTCCATCTGCCGCGCCGCGATCGGGATCGTTGCCGCCTTGTCGGCGCGCATGAACGCGACCGCGTCGTACCAGCCGGCGAGAAACGCGCGCACCGTCTGCGGCCGCTTGGCGATCACATCGTTGCCGGCATAGACCGCCTGCGCGATCATCTTCGGCACGTAGTCGTGCACCTTCAGGAAGATACGGCCCACGCCGAGCTCCTCGAGCCGCAGCCCCGAGGCGAAGTCCATCACGGTCGCGTCGATCTGACCGGTGCGCAGCGCGGCGACCTGCGCGTCGTCGCGCCCAAGCGCGACCGCGACGATCCCCTGCGGCCCGAAGCCGAGCTGGCGCGAGAGCTGCCGCACCACCCATTCGGAGAGGCCGCCCGCAGTCGAGATGCCCACCCGCTTGCCCTTGAGCTCGGCGGGCGTCGTCATTGGGTTGTCGTTGCGTACAATGAGCGTGGTCTGCCGCGGCGCCACCGTGATGACGCCGACCGCGCGGGCGTGCTGGCCCTTGGCGACGAGCGACAGATCGGGCCCGCCTGCCACCACGATGTCGAGGCTGCCGGCCGCCAGCGCCTGATGCGCGCGCGCCGCGCCGCCGAGGTCGGAACGCTTGATGTCGAGGCCATGCCTGGCGAAGAAGCCGCGATCGATGCCGACCTGCAGCGGCACGAAGGCAACCGCGGCGGGAATCGAGACGCCGACGCGCAGCTCCTCGGCCGCGGATGCGCCGGTCGGAAGCACAAGCGCCACGAACACCAGCCCGGCATGGAAAAGGCGATTGATCGGCATGGCAGTCCTTGTGGTCATTTCGCCGGCACGCTCTCGCGCACCACCCGCGCCGGCGACCCACCCCGCACGTAGCGGCTCGGCGGCCGCTTGAGCCCCAGATGCTCGCGCAATGTACGGCCTTCGTATTCGGTACGGAATAGGCCGCGGCGCTGCAGCTCGGGGATCACCAGCGCGACGAAATCGTCGAGCCCGCCCGGCAGGTAGGGCGGCATGATGTTGAAGCCGTCGCAGCCATCCTTGCTGAACCATTCTTCCATATGGTCGGCGATCTGCTCCGGCGTGCCGCGCACCACGCTTTTCGCCCGCGCGCCCGCGACCCGCATCGCCACCTGCCGCATCGTGAGCTTTTCCTTGCGCGCCATGTCGCGCACGTTCTCGAACGTGCTGCGGCTCGCATTCGACATCGGCAGGTCCTCCGGCAGCGGGCCGTCGAAGTCGTAGGGCGTTAGATCGACATTGCCGAGCACCATGGAGAGGATCTCGCGCGCCACGATCGGATGGATCAGCGACTGCAGGTATTCGTATTTCTCGTTCGCCTCGGCTTCGGTGCGGCCGATGATGGCGCTCAGCCCCGGCATGATCTTCATGTCCTCGGGAGCGCGGCCGTGCTCGTCCATCCGGCCCTTGATCCGGGTGTAGAACGTCCGCGCCTGGTCGATGGTGAGCGGGGCGCAGAAGATCACCTCGGCGAATTCGGCCGCCACCTCGATCATGTCGTCACTGCCACCGGCCTGCACGATCACCGGGCGGCCCTGCGGCGCGCGCGGCACGTTGAGCGGGCCGCGCACCGAGAACAGCTCGCCCTTGTGGTTGAGACGATGGAGCTTGTCGGGATGGAAGAACAGCCCGCTCGCCTTGTCGCGCACGAAGGCATCGTCGTCCCAGCTGTCCCACAGCCCGACCACGACCCGCGCGAACTCGCGCGCGCGGTGATAGCGCTCGCCGTGCTCGTAGTGGACGTCGCGGCTGAAGTTGTTGGCTTCCCCCGCCATGCCGGAGGTGACGAGGTTCCAGCCCGCCCGGCCGCCGCTCAAGTGATCGATCGAGGCGAACTTGCGCGCGACGTGGAACGGCTCGTTGTAGCTCGTGGAGGCGGTCGCCACGAGCCCGATATGGCTGGTGACCGACGAGAGCGCCGCGAGCAGCGTCAGCGGCTCGAAATTGGCGATGTACTGTGCCGAGCGCGAGAGCGCCTCCATGTTGGCCTCGCGGACGCAGAGATTGTCGGCGAAGAACACCATGTCGAACTTGGCGCGCTCGGCGGTGCGGGTGATCTCGGCGTAATGCTTGAAGTTGATGCCGGCGTCGGCCTGCGCCTGCGGATGGCGCCAGGAGGCGACGTGATGCCCGGTGGGATTGAAGAATGCGCCGAGCCGCATCTGACCATTTTGGCCCATTTGATCCATCGCGTGTTGTTGCGGTCGCCCTGAACCGAGGCGCGGCTACTATACCACCCCGTCGCCCGCGGCGCTGTGCCATGGTCAACCGATGCGGGAAATAGTCTAAACTGTCGCCAAGCGTGCTTCCTACGGCACGCCAAACACCAGGGAGGCTTATATGGATCATGACCGCCGCACATTCTTGAAGACCACCGGCCTTGCCGGCGCCGCCGCCATGACCGGCGCGGCCACGCTCGCCGTCACGCCGGCGCAGGCGCAGACCACCACGCAGGCGATGGCGCGCGGCCTCACGCTCGCGACGCTCAAGCGCGCGGACGGCGGCTATGGGCTCGGGCTGCGCACCGACCGCGGCGTCCTCGACGTGATGGCGGCGGAAGCCGATTTCCGCGAGAACGCGCCGACCACCATCACCGCGGTGCTCAACCGCCAGGGCGACGCCTCGGGGCTGCGCCGGCTCGCCGACAAGGCGCGTGCGAGCGCGCAGGCGGCGCGCTATTTCGTCGCCGAGGACAAGGCGCAGTTCGGCCCCTGCGTCACCGATCCGGAGAAGATTCTCTGCATCGGCCTCAACTATCGCAAGCACGCGGCCGAGACCGGCAATCCGGTGCCGAAGCAGCCGATCCTGTTCAACAAGTTCAACACCGCGCTCAACTCCCATGGCGGCACCATCGCGGTGTCGAAGGAGAAGGCCGAGAAGTTCGACTACGAGGCCGAGCTCGTGATCGTGATCGGCCGCACCGCCCGCAACGTCAGCGAAGCCGACGCGCCGCAATACATCTTCGGCTATTGCACCGGCAACGACTTCACCGCCCGCGACCTGCAGTCGCGCTCGAGCCAGTGGATGCTGGGCAAGACGCTCGACGGCT
>DAIUEP010000015.1:0-36996 GCA_036845065.1 Xanthobacteraceae bacterium
TGATGTGGGACAACCGCTGCACGCTGCATGCCCGCACCGACTTCAGCCCCGATGAACGCCGGCTGATGCGGCGCGTGACGATCTTGGGTGAGAAGCCGGTGTGAGTTGGTTCATGCAGGTGAAGGCAATGATCCGCCTCATGCTTCGAGACGCCGCGCTGTGCGCGGCTCCTCGGATGAGGGCGGATCGACGATAAACAAGGGACAAGGGAGATGACGATGACGAAACATTCCACGGGTCTGCTCGCGGCGCTTGGTTGCACGCTGCTCGCGGGCACCGCGATGGCCGCCGACGTCACCTTCGAGCGGCTGCGCAATCCCGAGCCGCAGAACTGGCTCATGAACCATGGCGACTACAGCGCGCACCACTATTCCGCGCTTGAGAAGATCAACAAGGGCAACGTCAAGAACCTGCGCTTTGCGTTCTCGGTCGCGCTTGGCCAGAAGGGCGGCAATGAGAATCTTCTCGCCACGCCGCTGGTCGATGACGGCTTTATGTATATGACCGACGCCTGGGGCGTGCTCTACAAGATCGACGTGCGCTCCGGCACCAGCGGCCCGATCGTGTGGACCATGGATCCCGGCCAGGCCAAGATCGACCGCAATCGCGGCGCCGCGCTGTGGGGCAATCTCGTCATCTCGGTCACGAGCCACGACGGCCGCGTGGTGGCGACCGACAAGGACACCGGCAAGGTCGTCTGGGACAAGAACCTGCGCGATCAGCCCGACATGACGCTCAACGCGGCGCCGCTCGCGCTGAAGGACCAGATCATCGTCGGCGCCTCCGGCGGCGACCAGGGCGTGCGCAACTGGCTGGTCGCGCTCGACGCCAAGACCGGCGACGAAAAGTGGCGCTTCCACACCATCCCGGGGCCGGGCGAGCCCGGGCACGAGACCTGGAAGGACAAGAACAACGCCTGGCAGACGGGTGGCGGCGCCTTCTACGTCACCGGCTCCTACGATCCCGCCACCAACGTCACCTATTGGGGCTCGGGCAACCCGTCGCCGAAATACGACAGCTCCTATCGGCCGGGCGACAATCTCTACACCAACAGCGCGCTCGCGCTCGACGCGGCGACCGGCAAGCTGCGCTGGTACCACCAGTACACGCCCAACGACACCATGGACTACGACGAGAGCGGCAGTCACATCCTGATCGACACCAAGGTGAACGGCGAGGACCGCAAGACCGTGGTGCGCGCGGCGCGCAACGGCTTTGCCTACAGTTTCGACCGGCTCAACGGCCAGTTCCTGAAAGCCACCCAGTACGTCACCAAGGTGACCTGGACCAAGGGCATCGATCCCAAGACCGGCAAGCCGGTCGACTACGATCCCAACAAGGACCTGCAGACCTATGCCGAGCCGATCACCCAGATCGTGAGTGGCGCCAAGGCGAGCTTCTGTCCGGGCGTGCCGGGCGGCAACAATTTCTGGTCGGCGGCCTACAGCCGCAAGACCAAGCTGCTCTATATCCCGGAGCTCGAGGGTTGCACCTCGGCGATCCGCGATCAGACCGCCCACGTGCGCGGCAAGTACGACGGCGGCAGCTTCTTCTACGATGGCCGCGTCACCAGCGGCATGGTGGTCTACGATCCATCGACCGGCGAGATCAAAAAGCGCAAGGACATGCCCTATGGCAACTCTGCGGGCGCGCTCGCGACCGCGGGCGGCGTGATCTTCACCGCGCTGCTCGACGGCACCATCCTGGCGCTCGACGACGAGACCCTTGAAGAGCTGTGGTCGTTCAACGTCGGCACCGGCATCAACGCGGCGCCGATCACCTATGAGGTCAACGGCAAGCAGTACATCGCGATCGCCACCGGGCTGACGCGCAACCAGGTCGGGCGGCTGGCCAATTCGCCCGAGACCAGGTCGCTGTCGAAGCATACGACGATGCTGTTCGTGTTCGGGCTGTAATGGGTTCCTAGGCAAACAACGCTGTTCGTCCCCGCGAAAGCGGGGACCCAGCTGCAGCAAATATCGGAAATACTGGGCCCCCGCTTTCGCGGGGACGAACGGAGAACCAGAATGCAAAGGGAGGAGACAATGAGGAAGACTGCAAGTGGCCTGTTGGCCGCGCTCGCTGGTGTGCTGCTCGCGTCGGCATCGCCCGCGCGCGCCGCCGATGTCACCTACGAGCGGCTGCTCAATCCCGACAAGGAGCCGCAGAACTGGCTCTCGCACCACCGCGATCTGGGCTCGCAGCGGCACTCGCCGCTCACCACGATCAACACGTCGAACGTCAAGAACCTCAAGCTCCTGTTCGCCGTGCCGCTCGGTGGCAAATCGGCCAACGAAAGCATCGAGGCGACGCCGCTGGTCGAAGACGGCTTCATGTACATGGTCGACAGCTGGGGCATCGTCTACAAGATCGATGTCCGCTCCGGCACCGCCGGCAAGATCGTCTGGAAGATGGACCCGAAGATCGAGCGACAGGACCGCAATCGCGGCGCCGCGCTCTGGGGCAACCTGGTCATTTCGGTCACCGGCTACGACACCCGGGTCATCGCGACGGACAAGGAAACCGGCCAGATCGTCTGGGAAAAGAACCTGCTCGATCAGGCCGACCTGGAGCTGACCGCCGCGCCGCTCGCGCTCAAGGACCAGATCATCATCGGCGGCTCGGGCGGCGATCGCGGCCTGCGCAACTGGGTGGCGGCGCTCGACGCCAAGACCGGCGAGATGCGCTGGAAAACCTACTCGGTCCCGGCGCCCGGCGAGCCTGGCAGCGAGACCTGGAAGGACAAGGTCAACGCGTACCTGACCGGCGGCGGTGCGTTCTACGGCACCGGCTCCTACGATCCGGTCGCCAACCTGACCTATTGGGGATCGGGCAATCCGGTTCCGGGCTACGACTCGTCCTATCGTCCCGGCGACAATCTCTACACCAACAGCGCGATCGCCTTCGATGCTTCGAACGGCAAGATCATGTGGTGGCATCAGTACACGCCGAACGACAACATGGACTACGACGAGATCGGCAGCCACATCCTGATCGACACCAAGGTCGGCGGCGAGGACCGCAAGCTGCTCGCGCATCCGGGCCGCAACGGCTTCAACTACGTGTTCGACCGCCTGAGCGGCCAATTCCTGAAGGCGACGCAGCACGTCAAGGTCGTGAACTGGACGAAGGGCATCGATCCCAAGACCGGCAAGCCGGTCGACTATGATCCCAACCGCGATGTCCAGATCTACGCCATGGGTCCCGAGACGCTCGCCGACAAGGCGCGCCGGGAGATCTGTCCAAGCCAGGCCGGCGGCACCAACTTCTGGGCATCCTCCTACAGCCGCAAGACTGGCCATCTCTACATCCCGGCGCACGAGGGTTGCGGGACGCTGACGGTCGATGCCGCCGCGCACGTCAAGGGTAATTTCACCGGCGGCAGCACGGGCGTTGCCGGGCCGATCACCGGCTCGGTGACCATGATCGATCCATCGACCGGCGAGTTGAAGAAGCGCGCCGACTTTCCCTATGCGATCTCCTCCGGCATGCTCACGACCGCGGGTGGCCTGGTCGTGACCGGGCTCCTCGATGGCTCGGTGGTCGTGCTCGACGACCAGACACTCGAGGAGGTGTGGCGGTTCAATGTCGGCACCGGCTTCAACGCGCCGCCGATGACCTATTCGGTGAACGGCAAGCAATATATCGCGATCGCCTCGGGCGTCTGCTGCTCGCGGGGCGGTCGGTCTACGAATTCGCTGGGCACGGTCAGCCGCACGCCTGATCTTCGCAACCAGTCGAACGCGACCGTGCTCTACGTGTTCGGGCTGTGATGTCGAATCGGATCGATCGCATTGACTCCGGTGTCGTCCCCGCGAAAGCGGGGGCCCATACACACCGGACTCTTGAATATGGGTCCCCGCTTTCGCGGGGACGACGCAAGAATAGGAGACGAACAATGAATACGAAACCTGCAGGGCTTCTGACCGCGATCGCTTGTCTGCTGCTGGCAACCACGTCAGCACGCGCCGCCGACGTCACCTACGAGCGGCTGATGAATCCCGACAAGGAGCCGCAGAACTGGCTGATGAACCATCGCGACTTCGGCGCGCAGCGGTTCTCGCCGCTCGACACGATCAACAAGTCGAACGTGAAGAACATGCGCCTCCTGTTCGCGGTCGCGCTCGGCGGCTCGGCCGGCAACGAGGCGCTGGAGGGAACCCCGCTGGTCGAGGACGGGTTCATGTACCTCTCCGACCACTGGGGCGTCGTCTACAAGATCGACGTGCGCGACGGCAAGGCCGGGCGCATCGTGTGGAAGATGGACCCCGGCCAGGAGAAGCTCGACCGCAACCGCGGCGTCGCGCTCTGGAACAATCTCGTGATCTCGGTTGCGTCGATCGACTCGCGCGTGATCGCGACCGACAAGGACTCCGGCAAGATCGTGTGGGACAAGAACCTGCGCGACAGCCCGGACATGTTCATCACTGCCGCGCCACTTGCGCTCAAGGACTCGATCATCATCGGCGCCTCCGGCGGCGATCGCGGCGTGCGCAACTGGATCGCCTCGCTCGACGCCAAGACCGGGAACCTGTTGTGGAAGACCCATTCCATCCCGGGTCCGGGCGAGCCCGGGCATGAGACCTGGAAGGACAAGAACAACGCGTGGGAGACCGGCGGCGGCGCCTTCTATGTGACCGGCTCCTACGATCCGCGGCTCAACTTGACCTTTTGGGGCTCCGGCAATCCGGTGCCGGGCTACGACGCGCAGCGCCGTCCCGGCGACAATCTCTATACATCGAGCGCGATCGCGTTCGACGCGGCGACCGGCAAGATCTCGTGGTGGCACCAGTACACGCCGAACGACAACCGCGACTACGACGAGACCGGCACGCATATCCTGATCGACACCAAGGTGAACGGCGAGGACCGCAAGATCGTGTCGCACGCCGGCCGCAACGGCTTCAACTACACGTTTGACCGCGGCAACGGGCAGTTCATCAAGGCGGTGCAATACGTCAAGGAAGTCACCTGGACCAAGGGCATCGACCAGAAGACCGGCAAGCCGGTCGACTACGATCCGAGCAAGGACTTTCAGGTCTATGCCGAAGGGCCGGACGTCAACGCCGACAAGCGCGCGCGTCGCGTCTGTCCGGATACCGCGGGCGGCAACAACTATTGGCCGGCGTCCTACAGCCACAAGACCAAGCTGATCTACATTCCGGGCAATGAAGGCTGCGCGACGGTCACGCCCGACTACACCGCACATGTGCCGGGTAAGTTCGCGGGCGGCACCACGACCGACGCTGGTCGCATCACCAGCAGCATCGTCGCGGTCGATCCGGCGAGCGGCGAGGTGAAGATGCGCAAAGAGTTGCCCTATCCGAACTTTGCCGGCGCGCTCTCGACCGCGGGCGGCATCGTGATGACGGCGCTGCTCGACGGCACCATCATGGCGTTCGACGACCAGACTCTGGAGGAGCTCTGGCGCGTCAACGTCGGCACCGGCTTCAATGCGCCGCCCATGACCTATTCGGTCAACGGCAAGCAGTACGTCGCCATCGCGTCAGGCTTGTACCGCAACGCCAAGAACAAGCTCTCGCGGGCGCCCGAGATGAAGAATCTCTCGAACGCCACGATGATCTTCGTGTTCGGGCTGTAGGAGCACAAAACCGGCGCGCGCCGGCTTGCGGGCGCCGCTGCTGATTCAAACTCGTGTGCTGAACGACGCACTCTCCACGTCATGGCCGGGCTTGTCCCGGCCATCCACGTCTTGCTTGCTAAAGCTGCAGAAGAAAGACGTGGATGCCCGGCACAAGGCCGGGCATGACGAGTCAAACCTTGAGCGCATCGGCATAAGGTCTCAGTCGATCAGCGCCTGATAGACCAGCGCGTTGATCATCTGCCGATACTTCCAGCGGATGCTGCCCGGCGAGTGCGCCATCCACACCACGGTGAGCTCCTCGCGCGGGTCGACCCACCAGTTGGTTCCGCTGGCGCCCGGCCAGGAGAAGTCGCCGACCGAGCCCATCATGCGGACGATGCCCGGCGTGGTGCGGACCGCAACGCCGAGGCCGAAGCCGTAGTCGGCGCGCGTCGGGTCGCCAGTCACCCCGATGAGGTTGCGTACGTCGGGCGCGAGCTGGTTCGAGGTCATGAATTCAACGGTCTTGCGGCCGAGCACGCGAGCCTCGCCGAAGCTGCCTTTGTTCGCCAGCATCGATGCGAAGCGCAGATAGTCGCTGGCCGTGGAGGCGGTGCAGCCGCCGCCGCACTCGAATTTCTTCGGCTCGGTCAACAGCCGCATCGTCTGCGGACGGCCTGTTTCCGGATCGATCGGCAGCGGCTTGGCATAGCGGGCGGCTTTCTCCTGCGGCACCACGAAGTGGGTATCCTCCATGCCGAGCGGCTTCCAGACGTTGTCCTGCAGGTAGCGGCCGAGCGATTGCTCGGTCTGCGACTCGACCAGGAGCCCGAGCACATCGAGGCCGAAGCCATAGTCCCAGGTCGAGCCGGGCTGATAGAGCAGCGGCTGGGCGCTCAGGTGATCGAGGAACGCCGCGCCCGACATGGCGTCGGCCGCCGGGCCGCTGCCTTCCGGCAGGAGCTTGTGCACGGCGGTCGTGCCGCGCCCGCCATAGACCAGGCTCGATGTGTGCCGGTAGAGGTCCTGGATCGTGATCTTGCGCGCGGCCGGCGCGCGGTCGACGATTGCTTCTTTCTTCGCGTCCAACACCGCGACCTGCATGTTGGCGAACTTCGGGAAATATTTGGCAAGCGGCTCGTCCATCAGGAGGCGGCCCTGCTCGTAGAGCTGCAGGCCGGCGACCGCCACCATGGGCTTGGTCATGGAGGCGATGCTGAAGATGGCGTCGGTGCGCATCGGGATGCCGGCCGCCTTGTCGAGATAGCCGTAGGCCTCGAAGTGAACGAGCTTGCCGCGGCGCGCGATCGCCAACACCGCGCCGGGGAGCTGGTCGCGTGCGATCTCGGCGTCGATCTGCTTGCGGATCAGGGCGAGCCGCTCGGACGACATGCCGACCGATTCCGGCTTGGCGCGGGGCAGGGGATCCGCCGCCTGCGCGGCGAGCGGCAGAGAGAGCAGGCACGACAACGCAAGCGCGGCGGTTTTCATGATTTCCTCCCTAGCTGAGTTGGCCTGAGGATAGCGGATTTTGGGCGCACGAACAGCTCCCCGCGTTCCTCTGTCGTCCCCGCGCAGGCGGGGACCCATACGCCGCAGCGGAGCGATGAGGCACGGTTGAGGACAAACGCAAGTCCGGTGGTTATGGGTCCCCGCCTGCGCCGGGACGACAGTGGGCGAGGCTCCTGCCCACCATTCCAACGATGACAGCCTGGATGATCTCAGCGCGGCATTGTCAGCTCGAACCGCACCAGGCTTTCGAACTGGCCTTCGGTCGTGCGTCCGGAGTGCGGGTCGACTTCCGCCTGGCCCTTCTTGCGCAGGTAGTTGGTGGCAAGCTCCGCGATGGCGCCGCCTTCGACGGTCTTCTTGCAGCGCTGCTTGATGAACGTGCGGAACACTGGCGTCTCGCCGTCCTCGGCCGGCAGGTCGATGCAATCCCAGCCGTCGCGGCCGTAGCGCGCGTTGAGGAAGTTGCGCAAGAGATAGGCCTCCTCGCGATCGCGCGAGATGTCGCGTGGATCGCTGACGATGCGGATGCCCTTGATGATGCCGGCTTCATCGAAGCGCGCGGACAGCACCACCGGGAAGTCGAACACCTTGGTGCCGGAAAACTTTCTGATCTCGGTCGAGAACTGGTTGGCCTTCGCCCAATATTCGAGCTCGTCGTCGTAGCGGAAATAGACCTCGCGCAGGCCGTTCGGCTCCGGCCGGCAACGCCGATAGTCGCGCCAGCCGGTGATCGCCGCCGAGGGCGGACCGCCGTTGGTGCCGCAGGCGTAGTCGGTGAAGTCGTCCGGCAGATCGGCCATGGGCGTGCCGAGCTTGAGATCCCAGATCTCGAACCGGGTCGGCCGCTGCTGGGCGGAGACATCAGTGAAGCTGAATAGCCAGGCAAAGGCTATCAATACGCTCGTCATGGCCGGGCTTGTCCCGGCCATCCACGTCTTGCTTGTGGCAAGAAAGACGTGGATGCCCGCGACTATAAGCGCGTACACGCGCGTCTTCGACGCGCTATGCGCGGGCATGACGGCGGAAAGGTTGGTGAGGAACAGGCGAGTCATGTGTCTACTCGTGCACGCTGCCGTCGGGCATCAGTGCGCCCTTGAGCTTGGCGCCCTTGAGGTTGGCGCCGGTCAGGATGGCGCGGGTGAGGCGCGCTTCGGTCAGATCTGCGTCCTCGAGGTTGGCGTCCGTGAGATCGGCGCCGAACAGATCGGCGTCAGCGAGATTGGCGCCCTTGAGATTGGCCTCGCGCAGCACGGCGTCGAGCAGGCCGGAATTGTTGAGGTTGGCGCCCTCGAGATTGGCGCGGCGCAGCGTCGCCTCCACCAGATTGGCGGCGCTGAGATTGGCGCCACGCAGAGTAGCCTCATCAAGCCGCGCCGAGATCAGGAGGGCGCCCTCCAGCATGGCGCCATCGAGCGAGACCCGGATCATCCGGGCCCGCTGCATCTTGGCGCCCTTGAGGAAGGCGCCGGTGAAGTCGGCGCCGCTTGCGTCACTCTCGAACAGCATCGCCTCCTCGAGCTTCGCCTGCGCGAATGAAGCGCCCTTGAGGTCGGTCTTGTTGAGGTTGGCGTTGGTCAGGTTGGCGCCTGTGAACTTCGCGCGCAACAGCCGCGCGCGGTGGAACACCGCGGCCGTGAGATTGGCGCCGCTGAGATCGACACCGGTCAAGTCCTTGCGCTTGAGGGGAGCCGCCGGAAGCGAGCAGTTGACGCATGCCTTGCTGCGGCCGGCCAGAAAATCGCTCTCGCCCTCCGCCAGGGCTCCACCCCCTGGCAGCAGCAATAGGCCGAATGCAATCGCGACGGCGGCGCTGCGATGGATCATATCTCTCTACTTCCCGACAAATCTCGTCAGAATATACTCGACCACCGCGGTGATTTCACGTTGCACCAAGCTATTTGAATGCGGCACCGGCGGCATGTCCTTGCCGAGGTCGGCCTCGGAGAGGCCGCGGCACTTCTTGTCCTCGTAGGCGTATTTGTCGAAGTACGGCATCTCGGTGCCGGGTCGCCCGCAGGTGATCACCTCGATCAGCTGCTCGCGCCCGAGCAGGGTCTTGTGCAGGTTGGAGGCCTTCCCGGGCGAGCGCGGATCGCCGCGGCCGTCGCCCTCGGGGCCGTGACAGAACTGGCAGTCGGCCTTGTCCTGAAACACGCGCTGGCCGAATGACACATCCTGCGCGGATGCCGCGATCGTTGTGATTACAAGGAATGCGGCCGCGAGATGTAGGGTGGGCAAAGGCGCGATCACGGACAAATGCCTTTCCAGACGTTCAGCGCCGCGACGTGCCCACCACGGCGTCGATGGCGGGCACGGCGCTATCTCATTGGCGTGGCGAGGCATGAGCGCGCCGACCGCGCTCGTGCCCACCCTACAAGACGCCGTGGCTCAGAGCCCGAACACAAACAGCATCGGCTGGTTGCGCTGCTCCTTCAGCTCCGGCGTGAACGCGTGCTTGCCGATCGCGATGCGGCTCAGGCCCGCGAGGATCGCGACGTACTGCTTGCCGTTGACCTCGAAGGTCATCGGTGGTGCGTTGAAGCCAACGCCGACGTTGATCTTCCAGAGCTGCTCCAACGTCGCGTCGTCATAGGCGATGAGCGATCCGTCCGTGAAGCCCGAGAAGACAAGACCGCCCGCAGTCGACAGCGCCCCGCTGTAGTTCGGGTAGTCGATCTTCGCCTTGGCCTTGAGCTCGCCGGTGAGCGGGTCCATGGCGGACAGCTCGGTCACATAACGCTCGATCGGCGTGGAGATGCCGCCGCGCATGTCGGTGCCCCGCTTGACGCTCAGCGCAGGGTCCTGAGTGATCTGTCCGCAGTTCGTGAGCGCCGGGATATAGATCAGCTTGGTCTTCGGGCTGTAGGTCGACGGCCAGAAGTTGTTGCCGCCGGACGGCGACGGGCACACCTTCTTGGTCTGCGCGCCTGGCACCGGCGTCGCGGTGCCGGCATAGATCTGGATCTCCTTGCTCGGATCGTAGTCGACCGGCTTGCCGGTCTTCGGATCGATACCCTTGGTCCAGTTGATGTTCTCAAGATACGGCTTGACCATGAGCGTCTGCCCGTTGTTGCGCTCCATGGTGTAGAGGAAACCGTTGCGGGCCGAGTGCGTGATCAGCTTGCGGTTCTCGCCCGCGACCTGGCCGTCGATCAGAATGTGCGTGCCGGCCTCGTCGTAGTCCCACGGGTCGCCCGGTGTGTACTGGAAGTACCAGTTCATCTTGCCGTCGTCGGGATTCCAGGAGATCACGCTGTTGGTGTAGAGGTTGTCGCCCGGCCGGTAGTAGGCGTCGAACATCGGCACCGGGTTGCCGGTGCCCCAGATCACCTGGTTGTTGGCAACGTCGTAGCTGCCGGTCACCCACATGGCGCCGCCGCCGGTCTGCCAGGCCTTTTGATCCTTGTCCTTCCAGGTCTCGCTGCCGGGCTCGCCCGGCTTCGGGATGACGTACTTCTGCCAAAGCAGCTTTCCGGTCTTGGCGTCGAGGCCGGCGATCCAGTCGCGCACGCCGCGGTCGCCGCCGGCGGCACCCATGATGATCTTGTCCTTCACCACCAGCGGCGCAGCGGTGAGCTGCACGTCGGGCTGGTCGGCCAGATTGGTCTCCCAGACCATCTTGCCGGTGTCCTTGTCGGTCGCGATCACGCGGGCCGGATAGTTGGCGGTCGAAATGACGAGGTTGCCCCACAGCGCCGCGCCACGGTTGGAGAGCGGGAAGCGCTCCTGCTTGGGGTCCATGCGCCAGACGATGCGGCCGGCGTCGCCGGAGCGCACGTCGATCTTGTAGACGATGCCCCAGAGGTCGACGATGTACATGAACCCGTCCTCGACCAGCGGGGTCGCCTGCAGGTTCTCGCCGATCGACGAGCCGCCGAGCGCGACCGCATAGGCGAGCTTGAGGTTCTTGACGTTATCCTTGTTGATGCGCCCGAGCGGCGAGAAACGCTGAGCGTCATAGCTCCGGTGGTTCATCAGCCAGTTGTGTGGCTCTTTGTCGGGATTGGCGAGCCGTTCCGGCGTCACGTCGGCGGCAAATGCCGGCGCGGCCGCCAGCACGGTGGCGGCCAGCAGGACAGAACGAATGGAGCGGGTGGTCATGATGGTTTTCCCTCCCAGGGGCTGTGACGGACGCTCGCGGCAATGCGCGAGCTTATGGCCAATTTAGCGCCTTCCCACAGCCGGGTCGAGTTGAACGCAGGGGCTGCGACACTGGCGATCCGCTACCGGCGATAGGACAAAGAGGGGGCTGGGCCCCTCTGCCTCTGTCCTTTTGCCTTCTGTTCTCCCGCCTTGGCCTCTGGCTCAGAGCCCGAACACGAACAGCATGGTCTGGTTGCGCTGCTCCTTGAGCTCCGGCGTCTTGACGTGCTTGCCAAGGGCGACGCGGCTGAGGCCTGACAGGATCGCCACATACTGCTTGCCACCGGCCTCGAACGTCATCGGCGGAGCGTTGAATCCGACCCCGACATTGATCGACCAGAGCTGCTCCATGGTGGCATCATCGAAGGCCGCGAACGTGCCATCCGTGAAGCCCGAGAACACGAGCCCGCCCGCGGTAACGACCGTGCCGCTGTAGTTGGGGTAGGGAATGTGCGCCTTCGCCTTGCGCTCACCGGTGAGCGGATCGATGGCGTAGAAGTCGGTCTCGTAGCGCTCGGTCGGCGTCTGCACGCCGCCCCGGAAGCCGGCCGCCTTGGTGGAGAGCGTCGAGTCGCGGGTGAAATCGGCACAGGCGGTCAGGGCCGGCACGTACATCAGCTTGGTCCGCGGGCTATAGGCGGTCGGCCAGAAGTTGTTGCCGCCCGACGCGCTCGGGCACATCGTCTTGGTGAGCTGGCCCGGTATCGGCGTGGCCGTGCCGGCGTAGATCTGGATATCCTTGCTCGGATCGTAATCCAAAGGCTTGCCGGTCTTCTGATCGATGCCCTTGGTCCAGTTGACGTTGTCGAGGTAGGGCTTGGCGAACACCATCTGCCCGTTGGCCCGCTCCATCGCGTAAAAGAAGCCGTTGCGGGCGGAATGCGCGACCAGCTTGCGCTGCTCGCCGTTGACCTGGCCGTCGATCAGGATGTGCGAGCCGACCTCGTCGTAGTCCCAGTGGTCGCCCGGCGTGTACTGGAAGTACCAGTTCATCTTGCCGTCGTCCGGGTTCCACGAGATGACGCTGTTGGTGTAGAGATTGTCGCCCGGCCGGTAGGTGGCGTCGAACATCGGCACCGGGTTGCCGGTGCCCCACAGGACCTGATTGGTCGCGACGTCGTAGCTGCCGGTCACCCACATGGCGCCGCCGCCGGTCTGCCAGGCGGCTTTGGCCGGATCCTTCCAGGTCTCGCTGCCGGGCTCGCCGGGCGCCGGGATCACGTATTTGCGCCACGCGAGCTTACCGGTCTTGGCATCGAGCGCCGCGATCCAGTCGCGCACGCCGCGGTCGCCGCCGGCGGCGCCGACGATGATCTTGTCCTTGACGGCGAGCGGCGCGGCGGTGAGCTGCAGGTCACCCTGTCCGTCCGCGACGTTGGTCTCCCATTCGATCTTGCCGGTTTCTTTGTTGGTAGCGACGATGCGCGGCGGGAAGTTCGCGGCCGAGATGACGAAATTGCCCCACAGCGCGACCCCGCGATTGGAGAGCCCGCGCTCCGGAATCCGCTCCTGCTTGGGGTCCATGCGCCAGACAATGCGGCCGGTCGTGCCCGAGCGCACATCGATCTTGTAGACGATGCCCCAGACGTCGACGATGTACATGAACCCGTCCTCGACCAGCGGGGTCGCCTGCAGGTTCTCGTTCGCCGAGGTGCCGCCGATTGCGACCGCATAGGCGAGCTTGAGGTTCTTGACGTTGTCCTTGTTGATGCGCGCGAGCGGCGAGAAGCGCTGGGAGTCGTAGCTCCGGTGGTTCATCAGCCAGTTCTGCGGCTCGCGATCGGGGTTGGCGAGGCGCTCCGCGGTCACGTCGGCGGCGAGCGCCGGCCAGGTCGCCAGGACGCTCGCCGCCAGCAATGCGATGCGGATGGTGTGATTGCGTCTGGTCATGGTGTTTCCCCCAAAATTGCTATGCTGTTTGATTCAAACTCGCCTGGGATCTAGTCGCGGCGATCGTTGTTGCGCCCTCTCCCCTTGCGGGAGAGGGCATGAGAGGCCTTTCGACATATTCTGATGGGTGGGGGGAATATGGTCAGTAACCCCTCACCCAACAGCGTGTGTTGAACCTTTGGAGCGGCCCTCTCCCGCAAGGGGAGAGGGCGCAATCATGAGCGCCGATGATTCGCAGCAGTGTTACAGCGAGAACACGAACAGCATGGTCTGGTTGCGTTGCTCGCGCAGCTCCGGCGTGTGCGAATGCCGGCGGCGGGCGATCGGGCTCAGGCCCGCGAGGATCGCGACATATTGCTTGCCGTTGACCTCGAACGTCATCGGCGGCGCGTTGAAGCCGATGCCCATGTTGATCTTCCAGAGCTGCTCCATGGTGACGTCGTCATAGGCGACGAACGAGCCGTCGGTGTAGCCCGTGAAGACGACGCCGCCAGCGGTCGCGAGCGCGCCGGCGTTGTTCGGGTAGGGGATGCGGATCCGGTGCTTGACCTCGCCGGACACCGGATCGGCGACCACCATGTCGGTCTCGTTGCGCTCGATGTTGCGGAACGTTGCGCCCTTCCAGTCGCCCGCCTTGTTGGACAGGGTCGGATCGAGCGTCACCTCGTTGCAGGAGCTCAAGGCCGGAATGTAGATGAGCTTGGTCCGCGGGCTGTAGGCTGACGGCCAGAAGTTGTTGCCGCCGCCCATCGACGGGCACAGCTTCTTGGTGCGGTCGGCCATCGTCTGATTCTGCACGCCGGAATAGACCTGCAGGTCGAGCTTGGGATCGTAGTCGACCGGCTTGCCGGTCTTCTGATCGATGCCCTTGGTCCAATGGATGTTGTTCATGTAGGGCTTGGCCATGACGGTCTGGCCGTTGTTGCGCTCCATGGTGTAGAGGAAGCCGTTTCGCGCAGAATGCGTGATCAGCTTGCGGCTCTCGCCCGCGACCTGGCCGTCGATCAAGATGTGCGTGCCGGCCTCGTCGTAGTCCCACGGGTCGCCCGGCGTGTACTGGAAGTACCAGTTCATCTTGCCGTCGTCGGGGTTCCAGGAAATCAGGCTGTTGGTGTAGAGGTTGTCGCCCGGCCGGTAGGTCGGATCGAACATCGGCACCGGATTGCCCGTGCCCCAGAGCACCTGATTGGTAGTGACATCATAGCTGCCGGTGATCCACATGGCGCCGCCGCCGGTCTCCCAGGCGTTGTTCTTATCCTTCCAGGTCTCGCTGCCGGGCTCGCCGGGCGCCGGGATCACGTGTTTCTTCCAAGCCACCTTGCCAGTCTTGGCGTCGAGCCCGGCGATCCAGTCGCGCACGCCACGGTCGCCGCCGGCGGCGCCCACGATGATCTTGTCCTTGACGGCGAGCGGCGCGGCCGTGAGTTGCAGATCAGCCTGGCCGTCAGCCACGTTGGTTTCCCACGCGACCTTGCCAGTGTCCTTGTCGGTTGCGATCACGCGGGCCGGATAGTTGGCGACCGAAACAACGAAATTGCCCCACAGCGTCGCCCCTCGGTTCGAGAGCGGCGCTTTTTCCTGGCCGGGGTCCATGCGCCACAGGATGCGGCCCATGTCGCCGGAGCGCACGTCGATCTTGTAGACCGCTCCCCACACGTCGACGACGTACATGTAGCCGTCCTCGACCAGCGGCGTCGCCTGCAGGTTCTCGTTGGCGGCCGTCCCGCCGATCGGAACCGAGTAGGCGAGCTTCAGGCTCTTGATGTTGTCCTTGTTGATGCGCGCGAGCGGCGAGTAGCGCTGCGCATCATAGGTCCTGTGGTTCATCAGCCAGTTGTGCGGCTCCTTGTCGGGGTTGGCGAGCCGCTCCGGCGTCACATCGGCGGCGAGCGCAGGCCAGGCCAGCATCGTCACACCGCACAGCAGCGCTGTTTTTCGGATTGAATGTCTCATGTTGCTTTCTCCAGTTAGGTGAACGTTAGTGATCAAAGCCCGAACACGTACAGCACCATCGCGTGACGCTGCTCCTTGAGCTCAGGCGTGTTGATGAGCTTGGACTTGGCTCCGCTGCTCGGCCCCGATGCGATCGCCAGATATTGGCGGCCGTTGACCTCGAAGGTCATCGGCGGCGCACTGAAGCCTGAGCCGACATTGACCTTCCACACTTCCTCGAGCGTCGTGTCGTCATAGGCCGCGACGGTGCCATCCATGAGCGCGAGAAAGACCAGTCCGCCGCCCGTCACCAGCGTGCCGCTGTAGTTCGGATAGCGCAGGTTGAGATTCTTCTTGACCTCGCCGGTGAACGGGTCGACCGCGGTCAGGTTGCTCTCATAGCGCTCCGGTGCCCGGTAGCCGCCGCCGGAGCGCGTGAACCAGCCCTGCTCCTTGCCGCGCTCCGCCAGCTGCCGGTTGTTGGTCACATCCTCGCAAGCGGTCATGGCCGGAATGTAAAGCAGCTTGGTCTTCGGGCTGTAGGATGACGGCCAATAGTTGTTGCCGCCCGTGCGGTTGGGACACAGCCGCTTCACCGGATCGGCCTGGGTCGGGGTGGCCACGCCCGCGTAGAGCTGCACGTCCTTGCTGGGATCATAGTCGATAGGCTTGCCGGTCTTCTGGTCGATGCCCTTGGTCCAGTTGATGTTGTCCATATAGGGCTTGACCGCGACCACCTGACCGTTGTTGCGCTCCATGGTGTAGGTGAAGCCGTTGCGCGCCGAATGCGTGATGAGCTTGCGGTTTTCGCCCGCGATCTGGCCGTCAATGAGGATATGCGTGCCGGCCTCGTCGTAGTCCCAGCCGTCGTTCGGCGTGTACTGGAAGTACCAGTTCATCTTGCCGGTGTCGGGATCGTAGGAGATCGCGCTGTTGGTGTAGAGATTGTCGCCCGGCCGGGCGGAGGGGTCCATCATCGGCACCGGATTGCCGGTTCCCCAGATGGTCTGGTTGGTGGCCGGATCGTAAGTGCCGGTCACCCACACGGCGCCGCCGCCGGTGCGCCAGGCGTCCTTGTTGTCCTTCCAGGTCTCGCTGCCGGGCTCGCCGGGCGCTGGGATGGTGTACTTGAGCCAGAGCTGCTTGCCGGTCGCGGCGTCGAGCGCCGCCACCCAGTCGCGCACGCCGCGGTCGCCGCCGGAGGCGCCCACGATGATCTTGTCCTTGATCGGCAGCACGGCTCCGGTGATCTGCAGGAGCGGCTGATCGTAAGCGACGTTCGTCTCCCAGACGACCTTGCCGGTGTCCTTGTCGGTCGCGATGATGCGGGCCGGACCGTTAGCGGGCGTGATCACCAGATTGCCCCAGAAGGCGGCGCCGCGGTTGTTCACTTGCCGCTCCTGCTTGGGATCCATCCGCCAGACGATGCGGCCGGTGTCGCCCGAGCGGGCGTCGATCTTGTAGAGCACGCCCCAGGAATCGGTGATGTAGAGAAAGCCGTCTTCGGCGAGTGCCGTCGCCTCGTTCCACTCGTTGCCGGCGCCGCCGCCGAGGGGCACCGCGTAGGCGAGCTTCAGGCCTTTGACATTGGCCTTGTTGATCCGATCGAGCGGCGAATAGCGCTGGCCGTCGTAGGTGCGGTGGTTCATCAGCCAGTTGTGCGGCTCCTTGTCGGCATTGAGCAGCCGCTCAGGCGTCACGTCGGCGGCGAGCGCCGGCATCGCCATCAGCGCCGTGCCGGCGACGAGCAGGATCTTGAGGCGAGTGTGTTTCGAACTCATGGTGTTACCCCCGGTCGGGCTGGTGTATGCGTCAAAGGCCGAAGACATAGAGCACAGTCGCGTTGCGCTGATCGCGCAGCTCCGGCGAATTGTCGAGCTTGCCCCGCGCGCCGGCGCCAGCTCCCGACGCGATCGCGATGTATTGCTTGCCGTTGACCTCGAAAGTCATGGGCGGCGCGGAGAAACCCGAGCCGACATTGAATTTCCAGAGCTCCTCCAGCGTCGTGTCGTCATAGGCCGCGACCGTGCCGTCGAGCAGCGCCAGGAAGACGAGGCCGCCGCCGGTGGCGAGCGTGCCGCTGAAGTTGGGATAGCGCAGGTGAACGGTCTTCCTGATCTCGCCGGTGAACGGGTCGACGGCGGTCAGGTTGCTTTCATAGCGTTCCGGCGCCCGGTAGCCGCCGCCTGAGCGGACGAACCAGCCGCTGTCCTTGCCGCGGACGGCAAGGTCGCGGTTGTTGGTCACATCTTCGCAGGCCGTCAGCGCCGGGATGTAGAGGAGCCTGGTCCTCGGACTGTAGGACGTCGGCCAGAAGTTGGCGCCGCCCATGCGGTTCGGGCAAAGCCGCGCGACCGGCTTGTCCGGGGTCGGGGCGGCGACGCCCGCATAGATCTGCACGTCCTTGCTGGGATCGTAGTCGAGCGGCTTGCCGGTCTTCTGGTCGATGCCCTTGGTCCAGTTGATGTTGTCCATGTAGGGCTTGGCGAGCAGCATCTGGCCGTTGCTGCGCTCGAACGTGTAGGTGAAGCCGTTGCGTGCCGGATGGGTGATGAGCTTGCGGCGTTCGCCATTGATCTCGCCGTCGATGAGGATGTGCGTGTGCGCCTCGTCGTAGTCCCAATGATCGCCGGGCGTGTACTGGAAGTACCAGTTCATCTTGCCGGTGCCGGGGTCATAGGAGATCGCGCTGTTGGTGTAGAGGTTGTCGCCCGGGCGCGCATAGGCGTCCATCATCGGCACCGGATTGCCGGTGCCCCAGATGGTCTGGTTGGTTTCCGGATCGTAGGTGCCGGTCAGCCACACGGCGCCGCCACCGGTCTGCCAGGCGTTGGTATTGCCTTTCCAGGTCTCATGGCCGGGTTCGCCGGGCGCCGGGATCGTATAGGTCAGCCATGCGCGCTCGCCGGTTGCGGCGTTGAGGGCCACGGTATAGCCGCGCCAGCCCGAGTCGCTGCCGGCTGCGCCGAAGATGACCTTGTCCTTGACGACGAGCGGCGCGGCCGTGTTGTTCATGCGCGGCGCGCCGAAAGCGACGTTGGTCTCCCAGACGATCTTGCCGCTTTCCTTGTCGGTGGCGATCATGCGCGCCGGATGGTTGGCGGGCGTGATCACCAGGTTGCCCCACATGGCCGCGCCGCGATTGGCCTGCTGCCTTTCCTGCTTCGGGTCCATGCGCCAGACGATGCGGCCCACGTCGCCCGGGCGTGCGTCGATCTTGTAAAGGACGCCCCAGGAATCGGTGATGTAGATGAATCCGTCTTCGGCAAGTGGTGTCGCCTGGATGAATTCGTTGCCGGCGGCGCCGCCGAGCGCGACCGCATAGGCGAGCTTGAGACCTTTGATGTTGCCCTTGTTGATGCGCTCAAGCGGCGAGAAACGCTGGCCGTCATAGGTGCGGTGGTTCATCAGCCAGTTCTGCGGCTCCTTGTCGGCGTTGATGAGCCGCTCGGGAGTGACCTCGGCCGCCAGCGCCGGCAGCGCGATCATTGCGGTTCCGGCGGCGAGCGCGAGCATGCGCGAAGATCTCATTGCTGTTCTCCCCTGGATCGTTCTTCTTGCCTGGGATGATGAACCACCCACTCCCGTCACAGTCCAAAGACATGCAGCACCAGCGCATGGCGCTGGTCCCGGAGTTCCGGCGTATTCTCAAGTCTCCTTCTGGAAACCGGGCTCGGCCCCGACACGATGGCGATGTATTGCTTGCCATTGACCTCGAACGTCATCGGCGGTGCCGAAAAGCCCGAGCCGACATTGATCTTCCACAGTTGGTCAAGGGTCGTGTCGTCGTAGGCCGCGATGGTGCCATCGAGCAGCGCCAGGAACACCAGGCCGCCGCCGGTCGCGAGCGTGCCGCTGTAGTTCGGGTAGTTGAGGTGCACGCTCTTCTTGACCTCGCCAGTGACCGGGTCGGCGACGGTCAGATTGCTTTCCCAGCGTTCGTTGGTGGCAGCGTTGCCGCCGTTCCAGCCCTTCTCCTTGTTGTGCTTCTCGCGATCGATCGTCACGGTGACGCAGTTCGACAGGGCCGGGATGTAGAGGAGCTTGGTCTTGGGGCTGAAGGAGCTCGGCCAGTAGTTGTTGCCGCCCGCCTGCGACGGGCAGACCTTCTTGGGCGGCTCATTCGGGTTCAGGTTGCCGACGCCCGCATAGGTCTGGATGTCCTTGCCGGGATCATAGTCGAGCGGCTTGCCGGTCTTCTGATCGATGCCCTTGGTCCAGTTCACTTCCATGTAGGGCTTCGCCATCACCATCGCGCCGTTGGCGCGTTCCATGGTGTAGAGAAAGCCGTTGCGCGCCGAATGCGTGATCAGCTTGCGCTGCTGGCCGCCGACAGTGCCGTCGATCAGAATGTGGGTCCCGACCTCGTCGTAGTCCCACATGTCGCCCGGCGTGTACTGGAAGAACCAGTTCATATTGCCGGTGTCGGGATCATAGGAGATCGCGCTGTTGGTGTAGAGGTTGTCGCCCGGCCGATAGAAGGGATCGAACATCGGCACCGGATTGCCGGTGCCCCAGATCGTCTGGTTGGTGGCCGGATCATAGGTGCCGGTGACCCAGATGGCGCCGCCGCCGGTCTGCCAGGCGTTGTTGTTGCCCTTCCACGTTTCGTGTCCCGGCTCGCCTGGCCCGGGGATGGTGAACTTGCGCCAAAGGAGCTTGCCGGTCTTGGCGTCAAGCCCGGCCATCCAGTCGCGCACGCCCTGGTCGCCATTGGCGGCCCCAATGATGATCTTGTCCTTGATCGCGAGCGGCGCGGAGGTGAACGTCACGTCCGGCGTATCCGGGAACGACGTCTCCCACACCACTTTGCCGGTGTCTTTGTCAGCGGCGATGATGCGTGCCGGCGAGATGCCGGCACCAGTGATAACCAGATTGCCCCACAGCGCTGCGCCGCGGTTGCGAAGCTGGCGCTCCTGCTTGGGGTCCATGCGCCAGACGATGCGGCCGAGCTGGCCCGAGGTGACGTCGATCTTGTAAAGGACGCCCCATGAATCGGTGGTGTAGAGGAAGCCGTCCTCGACCAGCGGCGTTGCCACCGTGAACTCGTTGCCGGCGCCGCCGCCAAGCGGCACCGCATAGGCAAGCTTCAGTCCCTTCACGTTGCTCTTGTTGATGCGCTCGAGCGGCGAGTAGCGCTGGCCGTCATAGGTGCGGTGGTTCATCAGCCAGTTGTGCGGCTCCTTGTCGGCGTTGACGAGCCGCTCGGGCGTCACGTCGGCTGCGAGCGTTGGTGCGATCATCGCGGTGCCGGCGGCGAGCGCGAGCAACGCTGCGGATATCCTTGTCATTGTCGCCTCCCTCAAGTCGTTGATTGTCGACGTTGCGATTGACAGGTCAAAGTCCGAACACGAACAGTATGGTGGCGTGTCGCTGCTCCTTGAGCTCAGGCGTGTTGACGAGCCTGGACTTGCCCGAGTTGCTCGGCCCCGACGCGATCGCCACATATTGCTTGCCGCCGGCTTCGAACGTCATGGGCGGTGCGGTGAAGCCCGAGCCGACATTGATCTTCCACAGCTCCTCCAGCGAGGTGTCGTCATAAGCCGCGATCGTGCCGTCCATCAGCGCGAGGAAGACGAGCCCGCCGCCGGTCGAGAGCGCGCCGCTGTAGTTCGGGTAGTTCAGGCGGATGCTTTTCTTGACCTCGCCGCTCGTTGGGTCGACGGCGGTCAGGTCGCTGGTGTAGCGCTCGGTGATCTTGAACGTGCCGCCCTGCCAGCCTGCTGCCTTGCTATGCTTATTGGTGTCGATCGTGATGTCCTCGCAGTTGCTCAAGGCCGGGATGTAGACGAGCTTGGTCTTGCGGCTGTAGGACGATGGCCAGTAGTTGTTGCCGCCGGCATGGCCCGGGCACACCTTCTTGGTCGGCTCGCTCGGGTTCTGATTGGCGCGCGTGGAATAGACCTGAATGTCGCGGCCGGGATCGTAGTCGAGCGGCTTGCCGGTCTTCTGGTCGATGCCCTTGGTCCAATTCACGTCCATATAGGGCTTGGCGAGCACCGTCTGTCCGTTCGCGCGCTCCATCGTGTAGAGAAAGCCGTTGCGCGCGGAATGCGTGATCAGCTTGCGCGGCTGGCCGCCGATCATGCCGTCGATGAGGATGTGAGTGCCGACCTCGTCAAAGTCCCACATGTCGCCGGGCGTGTACTGGAAGAACCAGTTCATCTTGCCGGTGTCGGGATCATATGAGATCGCGCTGTTGGTGAAGAGATTGTCGCCCGGCCGATAGGTCGGGTCGTACATCGGCACCGGGTTGCCGGTGCCCCAGAAAGTCTGGTTGGTGTCGGGATCATAGGTTCCGGTCACCCAGATGGCGCCGCCGCCGGTCTGCCAGGCGTTGTTGTTGCCCTTCCAGGTCTCGCTGCCCGGCTCGCCCGGCGCCGGCACCGTGAACTTCTGCCACAGCCGCTTGCCGGTCGCCGCATCGAGGCCCGCCATCCAGTCGCGAACCCCTTGATCACCGCCGGCGGCGCCCAGGATGATCTTGTCCTTGACCGCGAGCGGCGCCGACGTGAGCGGCGCGTCGGGCGTATCCGCGAATGAGGATTCCCACTCGACCTTCCCGGTTTCCTTGTTGGTCGCGATGATGCGCGGCGGGCCGTCGGCGGTCGTGATAACGAAATTTCCCCAAAGCGCGGCGCCGCGGTTGCGCTGCTGCTTCGCTTGCTTGGGGTCCATGCGCCAGACGATGCGGCCGACGTCGCCTGAGCGTGCGTCGATCTTGTAGAGGACTCCCCAGGAATCGGTGATGTAGAGGAAGCCGTCTTCCGCGAGTGGGGTGGCCTGGACCCACTCATTGCCGGCGCCGCCGCCGAGCGGCACCGCATAGGCGAGCTTGAGACTTTTGACGTTGCCTTTGTTGATGCGCTCGAGCGGCGAGAAGCGCTGGCCGTCATAGGTGCCGTGGTTCATCAGCCAGTTGTGCGGCTCCTTGTCGGCGTTGACGAGCCGCTCGGGAGTGACGTCCGCCGCGAGCGCCGGCCAGCTTACCGCGAATGCACTGCACAAGAGCGCAGTCTTGAGTGCGGACTTGCGCGCAGACTTGCGAATAGCACGAACGTTTTTGCGCATAGCGCTTCCTCCCTTTGGCAGCTCCCTTGTCGTTTCTTGATCGCGTTCGTCAGGTCTGCCGGTTACGGCAGATAGACGCCGCGCGTGTACCAGTGCAGGGCGTCGATGCTCACGACCTTCTCGGTGCCGTCGAACAGCGGCGCGATCTTGCCGCCGCCGGCCTTGTAGGAGAATTCCGTGACGCGGTCGCGCACCGGAACGGTGGCGTTGCGCATGATGTCGAGCCCCTGATCGATCTTGAAGATCTGAAAGAAGCTCGGGTTCACCGAGGAGAAGAACTTCACCTCGTTGCTGGTCTTGCGGGCCGCGGCGCGCTCGTACTTCAGCCGCACCTCCATGCGTTCGCCGCTGGCGGCCGCGAACTCCCAATGCTCTTCGGTCAGCGTCGGCTGGCCGGCGGCAACGCTGGTGGAGCGCGACATGCGATGCGTATTGGCATGCGCATAGACGCCGTGCGGGCCGGGCGCGTCCTTGGGATCGGCGGTGAGCCCGTAGATCAGCATTTGAGCGGCTTCGCTGCTGCCGGCCCGCTTGACTGGAACCGCCAGGTAGACGAGCTGGTTCGATCCCGGCGTGGCGGGACTGCCGTCTGGCTTGGTGATGTCGACGCGGTCGATGAAGATCATCCGGACGTTGCAGTCCTTGGCAGCGCCCGAGGTGGCGATGTTCGGCTCGAAGCCGTCCGGCAGGAACTTGGCGAGCGCGGGGGCAGGCACCACGAAGTCGAGCTGCATGCGCACTTCCGAGCTGTGCTCGACCATGGTCTGGGCGGTGGCCTGTCCGATCAGACCCGCGGTCAGCCCTACTATGGCGCAGCCCGCCAACAACGCCCAAATAGCCCCAAAAGCAGCCTGCGGCTTCATTGCAGTCCTCCCCTTATCGTTAAGCCTTTGAATCTGTTCCGCTGCGAGCGGTCCTCAATCATAATAACATGCTTTCCGGGTTGTGCCGCCACCGCAATGTTGGCTGCAACCGTTGTAGAAACTTCAAATCGGCGGCACCGGGCCAGGGTATGAGTATGCGTGAAGCCGTTACCGCCGGGGCGGTCCCCGCCAGTGTGCCTTCGCGGCCTTGGTCCGCGCGGCGCCCGCGCGCCTATTGGCGCGGTCGCACGCTGCGCAGCCAGCTGCTCAGCCTCTTCATCCTGATCGAGCTCGTGGCCGCCGCGGTCGCGGGCGCCGTCACCATTCTGAACGCACGCACCGCGACCCGGGTCGAGATTGCGGCGTCCATGGAGCTTGCCGAATTGTGGGTGAAGGAGGCGGTCCTGCTGGCCCAGCGCGAAGCGCCGGCCGATCGCTTCCTGGCCGACCTGTCGTCGCAGCTTCGCCGCGTTCGCCACGTCCGCATCGAGGTCCGAGACGCTGCCGGCAGCCTCCTTGATGTCCGGCCCGCCGCGGTCGTGCCCACACCCGGGGGAGCCGAGGCTTCCGCGTGGCTCGTTTCGCTGGTGTCGGCGCCCGCGCCGGCATGGTTTGCTTCGCTGATCGAGCCGCCGACCGAGCGGCGCGTGGTGCCGGTGGTCGTCCAGGGTGTTCGCATCGGGTCCGTCGACGTGGTGAGCGAGCCCAAGGATGAGATCGGCGAGAAGTGGGAGACCACGGCGGGGCTGGGTGCCGTGGGGCTGGCCGTCACCCTCACCGTCATCGGCATTCTCTATGTGCTGGTGGGGCGGGTGCTCAAGCCGCTCACCGGTCTCGCGGCCGGTCTCGCCGAGCTCGAGCACAGGCGCTATCGAGTGCGGCTTGATCGGCCACAGCCGGCGGAGTTAGCTATCATCACGGATCGCTTCAATGCGCTGGCGGAAGCGCTGGAAGCGACACGGGCCGAAAATCAAAGCCTCAACCGCCGCCTGATCACGGCGCAGGACGACGAGCGCCGCCGCACGGCCTTTGATCTGCACGATGAGGTTGGCCCAAGCTTGTTCGGGCTCAAGGCCCATGCGGCGTCGATTGCCAATGCGGCCGCCACGCTGCCGGAGGGCGCGGCGGCGGACATGACATCGCGCGTGCGCGATCTGCTTGCGATCATCGATCACCTGCAGGCGATCAATCGTGGCATGCTGAACCGGCTGCGGCCGATGTCGCTCGGCCAGCTGCCGCTGTCGGACGTGCTGTCGGAGCTGGTGAGCGAGCGCGCCCGCGAATACCCGCAGATCCGTTTTACCTTTGCGGCGGAGGCGATCGAGCGCAGCTACGGCGATTCCATCGACCTGACGCTTTATCGCTGCGTGCAGGAGAGCCTGACCAACGCGATCCGTCACGCAGAGGCAACCGGCGTAGACGTCAAGATCGCGGCGGCGAGAAGCGGCGCGACGGCGGAGGCGTCCGTGACCCTGACGGTCCGTGACGACGGCCGTGGCATCGATCCAAAGGCGCCAAAGGGATTGGGTAGCCTCGGCATGCAGGAGCGGGTTGAATGCCTTGGCGGCGACTACGCCATCGAGAGCGAACGAGGCCGAGGTACTTGCCTGCGCGTGGTGATCCCGCTGCGCGCGGCACAGAGTGATGCAGGCAGCGCCGCAGTCCCGAAGATCCCGGCATGAGCAGCGTTCTGATCATCGACGATCATCCGATCGTGCTGCAGGCTTGGCGGCGCATCCTGCAGGACGCTGGTGTCACGGACATCTTCGATGCACGTGACGTGGCGTCTGGATACCGTTTATTTCGGAGGCGCCATCCTGGACTCGTGATTGTCGATCTCTCGATGCAGGGCAAGGGATTGGGCGGCCTGCCGCTGATCAAGCGCATTCGCGCCCATGATGCGCGCACGCGAATCCTTGTGTTCAGCATGCACAGCGACCCGATGATCGCGGCGCGCGCGCTGGAAGCCGGCGCCAACGGCTATGTGCTCAAGGACGCCTCTCCGGACGAGCTGATCAAGGCGTTTGAGAAGGTGCGCTCCGGAGCCCCTTACCTGAGCAGCGACATGGCGATGCAGGTCGCGCTCGTGCGCACCGGGTTGCGCCGCGACCGGCTCGCCGATCTGACCCCGCGCGAGCTTGAGACGCTGACATTGCTGGCCCAGGGCAAGCCCTATGGGCAGATCGCCGACGAGCTCGGGGTCAGCTACAAGACCGTGGTCAACATGTCGTCGCAGCTCAAGCAGAAGCTGGATGCCCGCAATCTGCCGGACTTGATCCGGATCGCGGTGCAAATGCTGTCGGCGACGCCGGCCTGAGACGCGGCCGGCCGGCATTGCCAATACTTCCCGGTTGGCTTTGGCAAAACAGACCGTGACGGCGCGCCCGCGGCCGCCGACAATACGAATCACGGTGGGGTGACCGGCATGGGCGGGGCGCTGGGGCAAAGACGCTCGATCATTCGTGGACTGCTGATTGCGCTCTCGGGCTCGGCGAGCCTCGCAGCGCTCGCGGGCGGCGCTCGCGCGCAGGAGCCGACCGAGTCGACCACGCTGCCGGAGGTCCGCGTTATCGCCACGACGCCTGTTCCGGCGCGCCCGACCCGCCCAACCCGCCCGGCGCCGGCCCCGGCCGGCTTACGAACGCAGGCGCCGCCCCCGGCACCGCCGCGCGAGCCCGGGCTGATCGACCGCGACAAGCTTCCGTCCAATACCCAGACGCTGACGCCACAGGACCTCGATCCGTCCAAGGCGCAGTCCGTTCCGGATGCCCTCATGCGGACCGTTCCGGGCGTCTTCATTGGCGACACTGCGGTCAATCCCTTCCAGCCTGACGTGCAGTACCGCGGCTTCGTGGCGTCGCCGACCGTCGGTACGCCGCAGGGCCTGGCGGTCTATCAGAACGGCGTGCGTATCAACGAAGCCTTCGGCGACACCGTGAACTGGGACTTCATCCCCGAGCGCGCCATCAACCGGCTGGATTTGCATCCTTCCAATCCGATTTTCGGGCTGAATGCGATCGGCGGCGCGATCTCGCTCGAGATGAAGAACGGCTTCACCTATACGGGCCGCGAGATCGAGGCGATCGTCGGCTCCTATGGGCGGCGCGCGGTGGGCGCGCAGGTTGGCGCGGAGAAGGACAACGTCGCCTTCTATGCCGCGGCGGACGCGCTCAACGACAACGGCTGGCGTCAGCGCTCGGGGTCCGAGCTGCGCCGCATCTACGCCGATGTCGGCGTGCGCGGCGATGGTGCCGAGTTTCATCTCAACTTCACCGGCGCCTCGAACCGTTTCGGCGCGCTGGCATCGACGCCGATCGAGATGCTCAACCGCAGCTGGAGCGCGATCTACACCTCGCCGCAGACCTACAAGAACCAGCTCGCCTTCCTCAACGCGACCGGCAGCTATCGGCTAAGCGACACCTGGACGGTCAAAGGCAACGCTTACATCCGCAGCTTCCGGCAGCAGCATGTCGACGGCAATGTCAGCGACGTGGAGCCGTGCAATCCATTGGGCCCTAACAATGGCTTCCTTTGCTTCGGTGACGACAGCACGCTGTTGTTTGGCCAGAACGGCCAAGTGCAGGCGAGCATTCTTGGCGGCGCCATCGCGGGCTCCATCGACCGCACCCGGACGGTGGCGCAGACGGTCGGTGGCACATTGCAGGCGGCCAGCAGCGACAAGCTGTTCGGGCGCGACAATCAATTCGTCATTGGCGCCAGCCTTGATCACGGCAACGTGCAGTTCAATGCGGCAAGCGAGCTCGGCACCATCGGCAACGACCTGTTCATTACCGGAACGGGCGTCATCATCGCGCAGCCAGTCGCGCCGGTCGATCTCAAGACCCGCAACACCTACTACGGCTTCTATGCAACCGACACGATTGATCTGACCTCAAGGCTTTCGGTGACGGCGGGCGGGCGCTTCAACCTGGCCCAGATCCGGCTCGAGGATCAGCTCGGCGTCGAGCTTAACGGCAGCCATCAGTTCTCGCGCTTCAATCCGGTAATCGGCGCGACCTACAAGATCACACCGAATGCGACCGTCTATGCCGGCTATTCCGAGGCTAATCGCGCGCCGACAGCGGCCGAGCTCGCATGCTCCGATCCGCTGCGGCCGTGCCTGCTCGACAATTTCCTGGTCTCGGATCCGCCGTTGAAGCAGGTCGTCGCCCGCACCTACGAGGCCGGCATTCGCGGTCAGTTCGTGCCCGGCAGGAATGATCGCTTCAGCTGGAGCTTCGGTGTGTTCACCAGCGATTCCGCCGACGACATCATCCGGGTCGCGAGCGCGATCGCGGGCCGCGGCTTCTTCCAGAACGGCGGCACCACTCGCCGGCAGGGCATTGAGGCCGCCGCCAATTATCGCTCGGAGCGCTGGACTGTGTTTGCGACCTACAGCCTGGTCGATGCCACCTTCCGGGACACGCTGACGCTGTCGTCGCCGCACAATCCGCTTGCCGAGGCCGGGCTGATCACGGTTCTGCCCGGCAATCGCATGCCGGGTGTCCCACGCCATCGTTTCAAGGCGGGCGTCGACTACACGGTACAGGATGGCTGGACGGTCGGCGCCGATCTCGTCGCCGTCAGCGGCCAATTCCTGGTCGGCGACGAATCCAATCTCAATCCGATGTTGCCGGGCTATTGGGTCGCCAACCTGCATTCGACCTATCGGGTGTCGAAAGAGGTCGAGCTGTTCGGCACGGTGCGCAACCTATTGGATAGGCGCTACTACACGTCCGGCACATTCTTTGAGACCGACGCCATCCCGTTCCTGGGACTCAGCGATCCACGCACGGTCAGTCCTGGCGCGCCGCGCGCCTTCTATGCGGGCCTGCGCGGGAAGTTCTAGCAGACGACGTTTTGAGCAAGTGACTTGACGTCCTGCCCATGCCGCCGGACCTTGGGCTCTTGAGCAATGGCAAGGAGCCCCTTCGCATGAGCCGTCAGGACTTCAGGTCGTTTGTTCCGGAGCCGGGCAAGTCGCGAATCTCCGGTCCCACGGCGCGGGCGCATACGCAGGCACGGCTGAAGTCGCCGCGGGCCCAGGAGCTGTTCGGGACCTGGGCAAAGCTCGCCGCTGAGCCATTCAAGGGCATCACGACGGACGGCAATGTGCGATCGGGCCTGTTCTCGCCCGAGCCGGCTGATGCGCCGACCGCCGCCATGGTCGAGGCCGCGTCCGCGCTGCTCGGGCGCCTGACCAGCGCGCAGCGTTCCGGCATGTGCTTCCCGGTCGATTCGCGCGTGTGGCAGCAGTGGCAGAACACCGAGAACTATGTCGAGGACTACGGGCTGCGGCTCGACGAGACCACCGAGGACGTGCGCGAGGCGGTCATGGGCGTGCTGCGCACGAGCCTCAGCCAGAGGGGCTACGAGGTCTCGCGCAACGTGATGCGGCTCAATCGGTTCCTGGGCGATCTCGTCGGCGGCCCGGCGGTGCTCGGTGAATGGAGCTATATCTTCTGTCTCTACGGATCGCCGTCGACCACCGAGCCCTGGGGCTGGCAGCTGTTCGGCCACCATCTTTCGCTCAACTGCCTCGTCATCGGCGGCCACATGGTGCTGACCCCGACGTTCATGGGAGCGGAGCCTGCTTTCGCCGATACCGGCCCTTTCGCGGACATCCGCCTGTTCGAGGACGAGGAGCGGCTTGGCTTGTCGCTGATGCGCTCATTGTCGGAAGGACAGCAGCGCAGCGCGGTCGTGGCGCACGCGATGATGGGCGGCGACCTGCCGCCCGGCCGCTGGCACTTCGCCGACCATCTCCATCTCGGCGGCGCGCATCAGGACAACCGGATCGTTCCGCTCGAGGGCTTGCGCGCGAGCGAGATGACAGCGCTGCAGCGGCGCAACCTGCTCGATCTGGTGGCCGCCTATATCGCGCCGCTGCCGTCCGGGCCCTACGCGGCGCGCATGAGCGAGATCGAGCGCCACCTCGCCGAGACGCATTTCTGCTGGATCGGTGGCTTCGACGAGGTCAGTCCATTCTACTATCGCATCCAGAGCCCGGTCACGTTCATCGAGTTTGACCATCACTCAGGCGTGTTTCTCACCAATCCCGAGCCGGCAAAATTCCACGTGCACACGATCGTGCGCACGCCCAACGGCAACGACTACGGGGTCGATGTCCTGCGGCAGCACTACGCGCACGCACACAAAACGCCTGGCTCGTAGGGTGGGCAAAGGCGGTGGCACGGCTATCATAACGAGTGACAGACTCTCGTACGCCGTGCCCACCGGAGACCGGTGCGGCTCGCATTGATGCTGTTGGTGGGCACGGCGCACGCTGCCGTGGAGAAACGCCGCGCCAGCGCCTTTGCCCAGCCTACAACGCCACTACACCGCAATGGCTAATCCAGATAGCTGCGCTTGCCGGTCTGGATCAGCTCGTAGAGCGCGCGGATTTCGCCCGCGAGCCGGTTGTAGTTGCGCCAATCTTTGTATTGCGGGAACGTCAAGGTCTTGATCGCGTCGTCCACGCTCACGCCCTTGGCCACTGCGTCTTTCACGGTCGCGTATTCGTCCGCCAGCATGGCGGCGAGCTCCTTGACGTCGGCCCGGGTGGCGACGTCGCCGTGCGCGGGCAGGATGCGGTCGACGTCCATGGTGGCGACCTGCTCCAGGAGCTTGACCCAGCTGTCGACCGACGGCGTGAACGCCATATTGGGCATGCTGCGCTTGCCGAACGCCCCCGGCGTGAACAGCGCGCGCGCGTGCGGGAACGCCACGAACGTGTCGCCCGCCTGCTGGCCAGGGCCGAGATACATCAGCCGGACCTCGCGGCCGCCAAGCTTGATGGTCATGGCGTTGTCGAACGTCACGTCGGGCATGACGAGCTTCACCTCGTTCGGGTCGAGGCCCTGGTTCTTGAAGCCATCGATGCGCCGCGCCATTTCCTTGGGCTGCACGTGCTGCATGATGCGCGCGGTTTCGGCCTGTGCCACGAAAGTGGCGCCGGTGGCCTTGAACGGCGCGTTGCCGAAATGGTGGTCGCCATGGAAATGACTGTTGATCACCCATTTGATCGGCTTGTCGGTCACCTTGCGGATCATGTCGAGCAGCGCCTGGCCGTGGCGCGGGTGGGTGCGGGTGTCGATCACCAGCACGCCCTCGTCGGTCACCATGAACACCGCGTTGGAGCCCGCGAACTCGTAGAAAAAGTAGAGATCGCTGGTGATCTGCTTAAGCTCGGCCGGCGGTGCCGCACGGCCTTGGGCATTCGCCTGCGCCGGCGCGAGCGCAACGGCAGTGGCCAGAGCGAGGCCAACGAGAAATTGGCGCCGGAGCGCATGGCTTATGGCGGACAATCCGCCGGTTATTGCCGAGAGTGCTATCGTCGCCATGGAGCGTCTCCTGCTCGAGCCTGAAGGACCATGGCCGACATCATAGCGGTCGATCGCCGATCTCGGAAGCGGTGGCAAGGCGCATGGCGCCTTCCTGGCAGCCGGCATCCCAGGCAATATTGAAATAGATCAATGACGGATTTTCGCGGTATTTCCTATCTTGAGCAAGTTCACACCGCCGGCGGGGCGGAGAGTGCAAGGAGCACGTCGCATGCGCACGGCGGTGATGGCCGCGATCTGGCTCTGCCTGGGCTTGGCCCCGCCAGCGGGGGCGGAGGGGATGTTTGTCGTCACGCCCGCGACAGTGCCGGACCAGAAGGCGGTCTTCGCCACCGTTGAGAGCCGGCGCGTCGTTCCGGCCCGCGCACGGATCAGCGGAACCGTCGCCGAGCTTGCCGTCAAGGAAGGCGACAAGGTCGAGCTGGAGCAGGTCGTGGCGACCGTCGGCGACGAAAAGCTTGCCCTGCAGCTCAAATCCCTCGATGCCCAGATCGCCGGCCTCGAGGCGCAGCTCGCGCAGGCGCAGATCGATCTGACCCGGGCCGAGGACCTGTTTGGCCGCGGCGCCATTGCGCGGGCCCGCCTGGACGAGGTGCGGACCGCCTTCAACGTTGCCAACAATGCGATGCGTGCGCGAGTGGCCGAGCGCGACGTCATCAGGCAACAGCTGGCCGAGGGCCGGGTGCTGGCGCCTACCGCCGGACGCGTCCTCAAGGTGCCGCTGACGACCGGTGCTGTGATTTTGGCGGGTGAACCCGTCGCCAGCATCGCGGAGCGGGATTTTGTCCTGCGGTTGCGCGTCCCGGAGCGGCATGCGCGCTTTCTCAAGGCGGGCGACACCGTCCGCGTGGATGCGGCGGAACTGGGTTCGTCCGAGCCGCGGTTCGGAACCATTCGGCTGGTCTATCCGCAGATCGAGGACGGGCGCGTTGTCGCCGACGCGGTCGTGGAGGGGCTCGGCGACTACTTCGTCAGCGGACGCGTCCGCGTGTGGATATCGGCAGGCGACCGCATCGCCTTCGTGGTGCCGGGAAGCTTCCTGACGACGCGCTTCGGCGTCGACTACGTGCGGATTCGGCGTGCCGGCATGGCTGACGTCGAGGCCCCGGTGCAGCGCGGCCGCGACTTGCCGCGCCCGGACCTTCCCGACGGCATCGAAATCCTGTCCGGCCTGAGCGCCGGCGACCAGCTGGTCAAGCCGTGAATCTTGGTCTGTCCGGTCGGCTCACGCAGGCGACGATCCGTTCGCCGCTCACGCCTTTGTTCCTGCTCGCGGCCTTGGCGGTGGGCCTGCTGGCGCTGCTGATCATTCCGCGCGAGGAGGAGCCGCAGATCAGCGTGCCCATGGTCGACATCACGGTGCGCGCAGACGGGCTCAAGGCGCCGGACGCCGTTGAGCTGGTAACCAAGCCGCTGGAGGCGATCGTCAAGGGAATCGACGGGGTCGAGCACACTTACAGCCAGACCCAGGACGACCGGGTCATGGTCACCGCGCGCTTCCTGGTCGGAACCAAGGCCGAGGATGCGATCCTGCGCGTTCATGAGAAGATCCGCGCCAACTACGATCGGATTCCGGTCGGCATCCCGGAGCCCCTCATCGTCGGGCGCGGCATCAATGATGTGGCGGTCGTCGTTCTGACCTTGTCGCCGACACCGGACGCGGCGTCGCGTTGGACCGAGAAGGATCTCTACGAAGTCGCCGACAAGCTGCGCGCCGAGCTGTTGAAGGTCGACGATGTGGGCTTGAGCTACATTTCCGGCGGGCATCCGCAGCAGATCCGAGTGGAGCCCGATCCCGAGAAGCTCGCGCTCTATGGCGTGACCCTGCAGCAGCTGGTCGCCAAGGTACGCGACGCCAACCGCTCATTTCAAGCCGGCCAGGTTCGCGATGCGGGCGTGACGCGAACCGTCGCCGCTGGACAGACGCTCGCGGGCGTTCCTGACATTGGCTTGCTGCTCGTGACCACGCGTGACAATCGGCCGGTCTACGTGCGCGATGTCGCCAAGGTCGTCATCGGTCCGAGCCCGCAGGAGCATCGCGTCTGGAATCTGGCGCCGCAGCCCGATCGATCATGGACCACCACGCCTGCGGTCAGTCTGGCGCTCGCCAAGCGGGCCGGCGCCAATGCCGTGGTGGTGGCCGAAGCGCTGCGCGCGCGCATCGAGACGCTGCGCGAGCGTCTGGTTCCCGCCGACCTCACCGTCGCGGTGACTCGCGACTACGGCGAGACCGCGAACGAGAAGGCGAACGAGCTTTTGTTTCACCTCGCGCTTGCAACTCTCTCAATCGTTGTGCTGATCGCCTTCGCCATCGGCTGGCGGGAAGCGGCGGTCACGCTCGTCGTGATTCCGACCACAATCCTGCTCACGCTCTTTGCCGCCAAGGTGATGGGCTACACGATCAACCGGGTCAGCCTGTTCGCGCTTATCTTTTCCATCGGCATTCTGGTCGATGACGCGATTGTGGTGGTCGAGAACATTGCCCGCCATTGGGCCATGAACCACGGACGGTCGCGTCTTGTGGCTGCGATCGAGGCGGTGGCCGAGGTTGGCAATCCAACCATGGTGGCGACGCTGACGGTAGTGGTGGCGTTGCTGCCCATGCTGTTCGTGTCCGGCCTGATGGGGCCCTACATGGCGCCGATCCCGGCCAACGCGTCGGCCGCCATGCTGTTCTCGTTTTTCGTTGCCGTGATCATCGCGCCTTGGCTGCTGCTGCGGCTGGCACCGCGAACTGCGGGCGGTGCCGGCGCCCATAGCGACGAAGGATGGCTTGGGCGCCTCTATCGGCGCATTGCGAGGCCGGTGATCCGGACCCGACGGTCGGCATGGACTTTCCTGCTGGCGGTGGGCGTTGCCACGCTGTTGGTGATGCTCCTGTTCGTTGCCAAGGCGGTGACGGTGAAGCTCCTGCCGTTCGACAACAAGTCGGAGATTGCGGTTGTCGTCGACCTGCGGGAAGGCGCGAGCCTGGAAGATACCGAGCGCCTGCTGCTCGCTGCCGCCGAGATCGCGCGGCAACTGCCCGAGGTGCGGTCAATTCAGGCCTATGCCGGAACGCCGGCGCCGTTCAACTTCAACGGACTCGTTCGGCATTATTACTCGCGCGAGGCGCCTGAGCTCGGCGAGCTGCAGGTGAACCTGGCGCCGCGCGGCGACCGCAATCGCGCCAGTCATGCCATCGCGCTTGAGCTGCGCGAGCGCTTGAAGGCGCTCACGCCGCCAGCCGGCACCGTTGTCAAGGTCGTCGAGGTTCCGCCCGGCCCTCCGGTCCTGGCGACGCTGCTGGCCGAGATCTACGGACCGGACTCGACCACGCGCCGTGCCGTCGTCGCCGAGGTGAAGAAGATCTTCGCCTCCGTTCCCTTCATCGTCGATATCGACGACTCGATCGGAGAGCCGCGGCCGCGTCTGCGCCTCTCGATCGATCAGGACCGCCTGGAATTCTTCGGCGTCGAGCAGAAGGACGTCTACGATACGCTGCAGATGCTCTTGGGCGGTGTTCCGATCGGCTATTCTCATCGTGGGGAAGACCGCAACCCGATCGAGATATCGGTGCGACTGCCGAAAAGCGACCTCGCCTGGACCGAGGCGCTGGCCGCAACGCCGATTCCCGCCAATACGCTTCCCGGCAACAAAGCGGTCGTGGAGCTCGGCGAGGTCGTTCGGGCGACGCGGGAGGCCGGGTCGCCGGTCATCTTCCGCCGCGACGGGCGTTTCGCCGACATGGTCATGGCCGAGCTTGCCGGTGCTTTCGAGGCGCCGATCTACGGCATGCTCGAAGTGGCGAAGCGGGTGGATGCTCACGATTGGGGGACGCTTCCGAAGCCGGCGATCCGCTACTACGGCCAGCCTGGCGACGAGTCGAAACCCGCGCTGCTGTGGGACGGCGAATGGGAGATCACCTATGTGACGTTCCGCGACATGGGGGCCGCTTTCGCGGTGGCGATCCTCGGCATCTACATTCTGGTGGTCGCGCAATTCGGCAGCTTCCGGCTGCCGCTGGTCATTCTCACGCCGATACCGCTGACGCTGATCGGCATCCTCACTGGTCATTGGCTGTTCGGCGCGCCGTTCACCGCAACCTCGATGATCGGTTTCATTGCGCTTGCCGGCATCATCGTGCGCAACTCGATCCTGCTCGTCGATTTCATCCGCCACGGTGCCGGGGAGGGCCGCAGCCTGCGCGACATCCTGCTGGAAGCGGGGGCGGTGCGCTTCAAGCCCATCCTGCTGACCGCGCTTGCCGCCATGATCGGCGCGGCCACCATCATGCTCGACCCAATCTTCCAGGGGCTCGCCATCTCGCTCCTGTTCGGCTTGGCATCGTCGACGCTGCTGACTGTCCTCGTCATCCCTGCGATCTACATCGTGCTGCGCGACGACGGCCGGCCTCTCGGCTCCCCGCCATCCCAACCGGGCCTCGACGACCTCGCCACATCCGAAGTACGACAACCTTGACCGCGGCGACCGGGCACGCGAATCTCGGGCGCCTCGATTGGTAGGATTGGCCCGAATGCATAATCGGCGGACATGGCTGATCACGATGAGTGCGCTGGTGCTTGGCACATTGGCAGCGCTTGCTGCCGAGGTTGACGACTTTCTGGCGGGCACTACCCGATCCTGCGTTCGCTGCGATCTGTCCGGACGCGACCTGCAGTCGCGCAACTTTGCCCGGACGCGGCTCGATCAGGCCAATCTCAAGGATTCGAACCTGTCGGCCGCATCGCTGTTCCGGGCGAGCCTGCTGCGGGCTGACCTGTCAGGAGCGAAGCTCGTCGGCGCCAATCTCAATGTCGTCGACGCCAAGTGGGCGAACTTCGCGGGGGCGAACCTCGAGGAGGCACTGCTGTTCGAGGCCGATCTCGGCAGCGCCGATCTTGCCGGCGCCAATCTCAAGGGTGCCAAACTTGGCCGCGCCCGCCTCAACCAGGCCAATCTGGTCGGTGCCAAGCTGCCCGCCGCCGATCTCCGCGGAGCGCGGCTCGCCGGCGCCAAGCTTGTCGGTGCGGATCTGCGCGCCGCCGCGCTGCACAGCCAGAACCTGCGGGAGCTCGATCTGCGCGGCGTCGACTTTACCATGAGCGATATGCCCGAGGTGGATCTGCGCGGCGCCGATCTGCGCGACGCGCAGCTCGCCGGCGTGGACCTCTTCGGGGCCAACCTCAACTCGGCCGATCTGCGCGGTGCCAATTTCGAAGGCGCCAACCTGACCAATGCGATCCTGACCGACGCGCGCCTCGAGGGCGCCAAGTTCGACGGCGCCATCATGCCGGACGGCCGCCGGCGGGAGTGAGGCGTTCAGCGCCTCAACGCCGGATCGAACAGCTCGAACCGCGTCCAGCTTTCGAACTGGCCCTGCGTAAACTCACCGGTTGCCGGATCGATGTCGCTTTGGCCAGGCTTGCGCAGGAAACGCGCCTCGACCATCAAGTGACGTTCCGCAGTGACTTTCTCGCAGCGCTGCTTGAGGAAGACGCCACCAACCGGTGTTTCGCCCGGCGCTGGCGGAATGTCGGTGCAGGTCCAGCCCGCCGGTTCATAGCGGTTGATGATCGCAAGGCGCAGCAGATGTGCCACCCGGCGCGCGCCGGGGTCGCCGCGCGGATCGCTCACGAACCTGATGCCGCGCAGGATGCCACCGCCGTCAAACAGCACCGAGAGGATGACCGGATGCCCGGCGACGCGCGTGCCCATGCGGCCGAGCGTCACCGGATCGTCGATAGCCCTGCCGACATATTCGCTCGTGTCGTCGAAACGGACATAGACCTCGTGCAGGCCGTTCTCTTCGGGCCGGCACTTGCCGAACTCCGACCAGTCGAGCAGCCGCTGGCGCGGCGGGCCGCCGTTGCTGCCGCAGGCGAACTCGCCGTAGCCGTCCGTGCTCATCGATTTGGCGTTGAGGCCGAGCCGCAGGCGGCGGATCTCGCCCTGCTCCTCGCGCGGCTGCGCGAGCGCGGGCAGGCTGGCCAGCATGAGCGCGAACGCCACGCCGGCGCGACGAAACCATCGCGCCGGGAAGTTATTGGGTCGCGCGCTACTCACAGCCCGAACACGAACAGCATCGACGCCGTCGAGGTGTTCTTGAGCTCGGGCATGGTCGAGAGCACGACGGCCGGCTGCCTCGATCCGACCAGCACGGCCACGTACTGCTTGCCGTTGACCGAATAGGTGACCGGCGGCGCATTGATGCCGGTGCCGAGGTTCACGCTCCAGAGCTCCTGCATGGTCTTGGCATCATAGGCCGCGAAGGTGCCGTCGATATTGCCCATGAAGACGAGGTTGCCGGCGGTCGTCAGCAGGCCCCCGTAGGTCGGATAGTCGATCCTCGCCTGGCCCTTGACCTCGCCGGTGACCGGGTCGACCGCCTTGATGGCGCCAGTCAGGCGCTCGGGAGTGCGAGTGCCGCCGCCGGCGAAGCGGTCGCGTGGCTTGACCGTGCCGCCCTGGTCCACGAAGTCTTTCTGCACCTCGGTGAACACGAAGTTGCAGCCCTCCTTCGACGGGATGTAGAGCAGGCCGGTGTCGGGATTGTAGGCGCCGGGCTCCCAGTTCTTGCCGCCGGAATGCGCCGGGCAGAGCTGCTCGCTGTTGGGGTTGGCACGGCTGCCGTGGCTGCGCGGCGTGTATTCCTGCACGTCCTTGGTGGGGTCGTAGT
>DAIUEP010000016.1:0-36878 GCA_036845065.1 Xanthobacteraceae bacterium
CAGGCCCTGCTCGTTGCTCTCGAGTGGCAGCTCAGAAAGCCGCACCACCTGCACGGCGCTTTTGCGCTGCTCGCGCTGGCGGTCGCGCAGCGCGATCAGCTCGCTCCAGAAGTTATGCCTGGCCAGTTTTGCGGTTCGCTCGCTCGTCACTGTGAGGGGCTCCTGACTCGGGGGGGATGAAAGCGATCGAATGGTAAGCCAGGAATGCCAGCCAAGGCCAGACGGACGCCAGTGCTAACGGGACACCAGCGAATTCGTTAAGGCGCGCCCTCGCTTCGGATTGGCTGCGCACAACGTAGTGCTCGGGGAAATTGCGGGCTAAGATGCCGAGGTTGAACTTGAACAGATAATTCCGGAAGTTGAAAAGGCCGACCCGATGGTTGCGTGCAGGAACGGGGACACGAGGCGCAATTTTCTCACCGTTGTGTCGGTCGTCAGCCTGGATGTCGCCGCCCGAGCGATCGCAAGCCCCGCATTGGCGCAGCCCGAGAACGAGCGGCCCAAGGAAGGAGACTTGCTGGTCTCGATCCAGAGTGAGAGCCCTGTTCCGCTCCAGCCCAAGGATATTCCCAGTGGCGGTCCTCCGGTAGTGGCGTGGCCAATGGACGGCAATCTCGTCCGGAAGGGCTCTCGCCTCAATAAGGTGCTGCTGCTGCGGCTCGATCCCGCAACGCTCGTTGGCATAACGAAGGAGCGCGCAGCGGATGGTGTTGTCGCCTATTCCGCGATCTGCCCGCACGCGGGCTGTGAGGTGGACGCGTGGGTCGACGATCAAAAGATTCTCGAATGCTCCTGTCACTACTCTCGCTACAATCCGCGCAGCTCCGCTGCGGTCCTTGACGGTCCGGCCCCGCGCGCCTTGCCGGCGCTTCCGCTCAAGATCGTGGATGGCAATCTCGCGGTGGCCAAACCATTCACCGCACGCGTTGGGGTCCTTCCGACCTGAGACGCTAGTGCCCCGTTTCCGAAGTTCGTGATACACCGCAGCACACTCTGACACGAACTTCGGAAACAAGGGGCACTAGCAGCTCTATGATTCTAGTGCCGCTTTTCGATTTGAAGTTCCTAATAGAGTTTGCTGCAGGTGGTGTAGGAACTTCAAATCGGCGGCACTAGCTCGACGCCGAATTTGAATAAGCTCGCTCACGAGCGAACAAAGGAGGAAATGCTCATGGCCGATGCCAGGATGTATCTGCGAAGCGTCTGCGTGGCCGCCATCGTCCTTGCCGCCGGCATGCGCCCGGCGTCCGCGCAAGAAACAGTCGGGCCTGCTTCGACCACACCGGTGCCGGGTCCGATGCCGGAGATCCTGCAGAAATATACGCCGGTCACCGCCGACCGCCTGAAGAACCCGGAGGATGGCAACTGGCTGCTGTTTCGACGCACCTATGACGGATGGGGCTACAGTCCACTGAAAGAGATCACTCCGGACAACGCCAACCGGCTGCAGCTGGTCTGGAGCACGGCGACCGGCCAGGTTGAGGGCCACCAGGCGCCGCCGATCGTGAACAACGGTGTGATGTTCGTCACGACACCCGGCAATCAGCTCCTCGCCATCGAGGCCAAGTCCGGCAACCTGCTATGGCGCTACAAGCGGCCGCTCCCCGAAGACGTCATCCACCTGCATCCGACCAACCGCGGCGTCGCGCTTTACGGCGACAAGGTCTACTTCGCGTCCGCCGATTGCGTGCTGGTCGCGCTCGATGCAAAGACCGGAAAGGAAGTCTGGACTGCGAACGTCGACGACTACAAGAAGGCCTATTATATGTCGCTCGCGCCGCTCATCGTCGACGGCAAGGTGATCCTTGGGGCCTCGGGCGGCGAATTGGGCGTGCGCGGCTTCGTGGCCGCGATGGATGCGGAGACCGGCAAGGAGCTGTGGAAGACCTACACGGTGCCGGCGCCGGGCGAGCCCGGCAGCGAGACCTGGCCGGCGGGCGGTGATCACTACAAGCGCGGCGGCGGCTCGATCTGGGTTACGGGCACTTACGATCCGGAGACCAATCTCACCTTCTGGGGCACGGGCAATGCTGCGCCCTGGTTCGGCGATCAGCGGCCGGGCGACAATCTCTACACGTCGTCCGTCATCGCCCTCGACGCCACGACCGGCGAGATCAAGGGCCACCACCAGTACCACCCCAACGACTCGTGGGACTGGGACGAAGTCTCGCCGCCGATCGTCGTGGACTATCAGCGCGACGGAAGAACCGTGAAAGGCCTCATCAACGTATCGCGCAGCGGCTACATCTGGCACCTCGAGCGCACCACCGGAAAGATCAACTTCGTGACCGGCCAGCCCTATGTGCGCCAGAATGTGTTCAAGAGCCTCGATCCCAAGACCGGGCGGCCAGACGTCGACGACGCCAAGAAGCCCGGCACCGACAAGACCGCGGAGTTCTGCCCCAGCCTGTGGGGTGGCAAGGACTGGCCGCCGGTCGCCTTCAGCCCGCGCACGCGGCTGATGTACATCCCGGCCAACGAGAACCTGTGCACGGAGCTGACCGGCGAGACGCCCAGATACGTGCTGGGCGAGCGCTTCATGGGCGTCAAGACAAACCTCCTGAAGATCGTCGCGGGCGCCGATCACATCGGTGAGCTGCAGGCCTGGAACGTCGACACCGGCAAGAAGGTGTGGACGACCAACCTGCCGTCGTTCAACTGGGGTCCGGTGCTGGCGACCGGCGGCGACGTCCTGTTCTCGGGCGGCACCAATGACCGCATGTTCCGCGCCTTCGATGCCAAGACCGGCAAGGTCCTGTGGGAGTTCCAGACCATCTCGGGCGTGACCGCTGTGCCATCGTCCTTCGAGGTCGATGGCAAGCAATATATCGCGGTCCAGACCGGCTGGGGCGTGGACGCGGCCAAGATGCAGACTCGCATGAACCTGTTGTTCCCGGGAAAATATCCTGACGTGCCACAGGGCGGTGCGGTCTACGTCTTTGCGGTGAAATAGCGGTTTGCCGCTGCGGTTGATGGGCGCGGCAGGCCATTGCTGTTGCCGAACGCGCCGTTCGTATCATCTGGAGGTCGGCTCGCGGCACATCGCGTCGCCGCGGACGGCCTCCGCTCGCGTGCGGTGTTGGGCGCACGACGGAGGTGGGCGGCCAAGGCCCAGACTTGTGAGCACCTGGGACGAATGCGATGCCATGGAATATTGCCGGAACAAGAATAAGTACTTAAAAAGTACCTCGAGGCGAAATTCTCTTGACGGTCCCGTAGCTCAGCTGGATAGAGCACCGGTTTCCTAAACCGGGGGTCACAGGTTCAAGTCCTGTCGGGATCGCCAGAGTTTTCTGTGTCTTTGGCCGCACAGCCCTTGCGGGCGGCACCCACCATGCCTATATCCAGTGCCATCGAGTTTCGGCCGAACGACTTGGCCTTGCCGCGAAACAGCGCGCCTGACTGACGACCTTCCCAAGATCTCGACACAACCCGGGCTGCGCCTCGTGCGCGGCTCATATCGACGCATTTATGAAAGAGAACTCCCATGGATAAAGGAACCGTCAAGTGGTTCAACGCGCAGAAGGGCTTTGGATTCATCCAGCCCGACAGCGGCGGCAACGATGTCTTCGTGCACATCAGTGCCGTCGAGCGCGCCGGCCTCTATGAGCTGAAGGAAGGCCAGAAGGTCAGCTTCGAGGTCGTGGCCAACCGCAAGACCGGAAAGTCGTCGGCAGAGAACCTGAAGGCCGAGTAACGACGGCCGCCGGTACGCCGGCCTGGCACACCGCTTTGGCCACGGATGAACTGGCAAGGCTCGTGTGCCCAGGTCGGCAGACCGGGCCGGCGACACGAACATTGCTTTCTATGGCCGCATTCTTGCGGCCATAATGCCGGGCTGGCATTGCCCGGGATGCAAGATGCAATAAGGGCGGAATGGGGGGCTAACACCGGCAATTGGGCCTGGAGAACTCATTCATGGCGCTCGACGAGGCCGATCAGGCTGCAGAGAAGGCCGCCCGCGCCGCGGGCGATAGCGCGCACGACGACAACACGCACGACGATATCGTCTATCCGGCCGCCATCCCGTTCGTGCTGGTGCACCTCGCCTGCATTGCGGCGATCTGGACCGGTATCACGTGGCAGGCTGTCGCCATCGGCGTCGCGCTCTATTGGCTGCGCATGTTCGCCATCGGCGCCGGATATCATCGCTATTTCTCGCATCGCGCCTTCGCGACCAGCCGCGCCTTCCAATTCGTGCTGGCGCTGTTGGCGCAGAGCAGCGCCCAGAAGAGCGTGCTCTGGTGGGCCGCCAAGCACCGCCATCATCATCTGCATTCCGACACCGAGCGCGATGTCCATTCGCCGCGCCACAAGGGCTTCCTCTACAGCCATGTCGGCTGGATCTTCGCCCGCCGCCACGGCGCCACCGATCTTGTCAAGGTTGCCGATCTCGCGCGCTATCCCGAGCTGATGTGGCTGCACCGCTTCGAGCTGGTGCCGGCCATCGGGCTCGGCGTGCTGTGCTGGCTCGTCGCCGGCTGGTCGGGCCTGGTGGTCGGGTTCTTCTGGAGCACGGTGCTGCTCTATCACGCTACGTTCTGCATCAATTCGCTCGCGCATGTGCGTGGGCGGAAGCGCTACGTCACCGGCGACGATTCCCGCAACAACTGGCTCCTCGCTTTGTTCACCATGGGAGAGGGCTGGCACAACAACCATCACGCCTGCCAGAGCAGCGTGCGTCAGGGCTTTCGCTGGTGGGAGCTCGACCCGACCTTCTACATCCTCAAGGGCCTGTCGTGGCTGCGCCTGGTCCGGGACCTCAAGCGCCCGCCTGAGGCGGTGCTGCGCAACGAGCAGCGCCTGGGCGCCCGCGTGATCGACCGCGCGGCGCGTCAGCTTGCCGAACGCTTCAATGCCGACCGCATCGCCGCCGTCATCGCCTCGGCGCTGGCGAGCGCCAATCTGGCGGCGCTGCAGGAACAGCTCTCGGCCACCCAGCGCCGTGCGGCCGATGTGCTGGCGAGCCTTCATCTGCCGCACCTGCCGACCCGGCAGGAGATCCTGGCGCAGGCGAAGGCGATGTATGCCTCGACGCCGTCGCTGGAGGACATCGTCGACCGCGCCCACGCGCTCATCCTCGACGCGGTCGGAGCCAAGCTCTGTCCGGTGGCGCTGCCGGCGCGGTGAGGCTGGAACGCGGAGGGCGCAATAGCGAAGCGCGGATTGCGTTTCGCTATTCTTAAGAGCCGCCAACACCTCGTCGGGTCCGAATTCGCCCAGACCTGCCTGGGCCAAGCCCTCTTAGTACGCCGTCATCGCCCATGGCTTACACACCAGCTCAATGACAAGTGGCGCTCGTTGACAACATTCTTTTTGTCGTGCATTGTAATACAATCAATGCAGTGTCGCCCCGATGCCAACGATCACCATCCGACTGGACGATGAGACCGACGCCCGGCTGAAGCGCCGTCTGGCGCGCAGCGGTGAATCGCTTTCCGAGTTCGTCCGGGCCGCGGTCATCAGCCAGCTCGCCGCTGGGCCGCGGCATGAGACCCCCTATGACGCATGGGTGCGGCTCGTTCAGGGCTGTGCCGGAAGTGGCGACACTGATCGCTCGGTGACCTACAAGGCGCGGATCAAGGAGAAGCTCCGTGCGAAACATCGTCGTTGATGCTGGACCGATGATCGCAATGTTCGACCGCGACGATGCCCACCATAAGCAGGCGGGGGAGTTCCTGCGCCAAGTTGGCGAGTGCCGCCTGACGACGACCTCCGTGGTGATCGGGGAGGTCGCGGCCATGCTGGCCGATGTACCGCCGAGCTTGTTCCGGTTCTTGGACTGGCTGTCGGCGGTGGTCGAGATCGACGACGCGCTGCGCGAAGATCTGCCCCGGATGATCGAGATCATGAAAAAGTACGACGACCTTCCTGCCGATCTGGCTGACGCGTCGCTCGTGGCTCTGTGCGAGCGGCGTGGGTTCAGCACAATCGCCTCGATCGATTCCGACTTCGAAGTCTATCGGTTGCCGAGGGGCAGGAAATTCGAGAACGTCTTCGTTGGTCCCGGCAGCGACTGATCGACAGGCCGATCGTGAGGCAGCCGCTGAGCGCATCGCACCGCGCTGGCGCGGTGACGAGACCGTTCGGCGCGCCGGTTACAGCGGCGCGTCCGGGACCGCCATGGTGCGCCACATGTGGCTGACCGGCGTGTTGTCGTTGCCCAACCCTTCCTTCGGCTGCCTGAAGTTGCGGCCGATGATGTCGGTGAACTCCTCGATCTCGACCTGCACGTTGGGATCGAAGGAATAGAGGTCGTTGGTGGTGACCATGCGCGCGTCCATGTACCATTTGTGATTGCTCGCGTAGCTGTAGGCGGCCTGCACATGCGGCAGCGGCACATAGTCGGAGCCGAACGTGACCAGGTAGTTCTCCGGATATTCGTAGCCGACCGACGCGTCGGGATAGAAGCGCAGCGCCTGGTGATACTTGATCGCGAATGCGACCCGCTCCGACACGTAGGGCTCGACGATCTGCGCGCCCCAATAGCCATGGTCGGCGCGGCAGAGATACTGCCCGGCGTCGTGCAGGAGGCAGGCCAGGATGATCTCCTCGGACATGCCGTTCTTCGTGGCGAGCCGCGCGCTCTGGAGGAGATGCGCGGCGGGCGGAAACCGCAGCTTGAAGAAATCAATGAGCGTCGGTGTCTGCGGCATCGGCGCAAGGCGCGCGACTCTCTTGCCGCTGTCGTCCTCGTCCGGGTTCTGGTTGCTGCGCTCGTGGATGAAGAGCTTGCCGGCACCGCGGCGATAGCCGCGGCTGTCGACCTTGTCGGCGAGCTCCGCGACGGTCGGCAGCGTCTTGCCGCGCTTGCGGGCGGCCACCAGGGCGTCGAGCTTGCCGGACATGAACTCCTCGAGCGCATCCGCGCGCGCGTCGTGGTCCATGCGCTTGACGGCGTCCTCGCCGCCCAGGCTCGCGACGACGTCTGCCCGATTGACGTTCATGGCTGTGTCCATTGGGGTTCCTCCCTGGTTGAGCGACCTTAGGTCAGGTGGGATACTCCCGCAACCACGACAGGGGGAAACCATGGCGCGAGGCTTGGCGCATGACCTGGCAAACGGCTTGTGGCGCGCGCTCGTCGTCCTGCATCGCTACCTCGGGGTGGCGGTCGGGCTGCTGATGGCGGTCTGGTTCGTGTCCGGCATCGTCATGATGTATGTGGGCTTTCCGCGCCTCCTGGAAGCCGAGCGGCTGCGCGCTCTCTCACCCATTCCCTGGCAGGCCTGCTGCCAGTTCGGCGATCGGCTGCTCGCTGAAGACCAGCCGATCGTGCGGGTGCAAATCGAGAGCCACCTGGGCGAGCCGGCGCTGCGGCTGCGGCGCGTGGGCGCGCGCGATGGGCTCGTCGATCTCGCCCACGGCGCGCTCGTTGCCATCGATGCCGAGGCGGCGCGCCGCGTCGCGCTTGCGGCCGCGCCGGCCATCACGGGGCGGCAAGCCTCGGTCGTCGCGCAGGAGGAGATCGCGACCGATCAATGGACCGTCGGGCGCTATCTCCGCGACCGTCCGCTGCATCGCATCGACCTCGACGACCCAGCCCGCACGACCCTCTATGTCTCCGGCACCGGCGGCCAGATCGTGCTCGCGACCACGGCGTCGCAACGGTTCTGGAACTGGCTCGGCACGATTCCGCATTGGCTCTATTTCACGTCGCTGCGCAGCGACGTCGTGCTCTGGAGCCAGGTGGTGATCTGGACCTCGATCGTCGGCAGCTTCCTTACCGTGGTGGGATTGGTGCTTGGCGTCATCCAGTTCCGGCGCGCCCGCTCGCCCTATCGCGGCCTGTTCTATTGGCATCACGTCACCGGCCTTGTGTTCGGAATCGTTACGCTGACCTGGGTGGTGAGCGGGCTCCTCTCGATGAATCCCTGGGGCTTCCTCGACAGCCGTGGCGCGGGCGAGACCGCGCTGATCCAGGGCGCGCCGCCCACGTGGCGGGAGATCAAGGCGTCGCTCGAAGCGCTGCGCGCGCAGCCGGTGCTCGCCAACGCCACGAGCCTCACCACCGCGCCGCTCGCCGGGCGCCTCTACTGGCTGCTCACGCGCCAGGACGGCAGCGTCGAGCGCGTCGATGCGCGCGGCAACGTGGCGCCGCCAACGGGCGCCGATCTGGCCGATACGGCGGCGCGACTTGCGGGCGCCCACGGCGTCGCGGCGCAGGGCCTGATGAGCGAGGAGGACGCCTACTATTTCAACCGCCGCGACGGCTTCGTGCTGCCGGTCTACCGCGTCATCGTGAACGACGACGAGCGTACCCGTTACTATCTCGATCCCACGTCCGGCGCGCTCCTTCAGCGCGCCGATGCCAACGGGCGCTGGCATCGCTGGCTGTTCGGCGCGCTGCATCGGCTCGATTTCACCGCCGCGATGCGGGCGCGGCCGTTCTGGGATGTGCTGGTCCTGGTGCTGATGCTGGGCGGGCTCGCGATCAGCGTCACCGGATGCTATCTCGCGGTGCGGCGCGTGCGCTCCGATATGACAAGCCTGTTGCGCCGGCGCGGGAAGGCTGCTGCACGACAAACCCCGGAGCAGGCAGCCCGTTCGACCTGACGAGGTGTGTTGATGAGCACGAGGCTGTTGACGTTTGCGGGCTGCGTGCTGGCGATTGCGGGCCTTGCAGCCCAGGTGCGCGCGCAGACCGAGTTCTATGCCGGCAAGCGGCTCACCGTCATCGTCGGGCTCGAGGCCGGCGGCACGGTCGATACGCTCGCGCGCACCTTTGCGGTCAAGCTGCGCCAGCACATCCCCGGCAATCCGGCGATCGTGGTGCAGAACATGCCGGGCGCGGGCGGATCGACCGCCACCAACTATCTGCAGGAGCGCGCGGCGGCGGACGGTCTCACCATCCTGTACGGCCCCTGGGACCCGCTGGCGCAGGCGCTCGGCGACCAGGCGCTGCGTGTGCGCTACGAGACCTTCGCGTATCTCGGCGGTACCGGCGACATCCGCGTCAACTATGCGCGCACCGACACCGTGGCGGGCGGCATCAAGGCGCCGCGCGACATCATGAAGGCCAGTAACGTCATCGTGGGTGCGCTCAACAAGACCGACATTTCGGGCCTGTTGCCGAAGCTCGCCCTGCAGGTCCTGGGCGTCAAGCATCGGATGATCGTCGGCTATCGCGGCGGCAACGACGTGTTCCTGGCGATGCAGCGCGGCGAGGTGCAGTTCCACTCCACCAGCATCTCGACGTTCCGCGGCCGCAACGCCGCTTTCGTCAAGTCCGGTGACGGGATCGGCATCGCCTATCTGGTGCCGGTCGAGCGCGACGGCGCTTACGAGAAGAGCCGCTACGTCACCGAGATGCCGGCCTTCCCCGACCTCTACAAGGAGGTCCACGGCCGCCTGCCGGCGGGGCCCGACTGGGACGCGCTCAATTGGCTCACCAACCAGACCGGCGAGATGACGTTCGTGGGCTTCGCGCCGCGCGGCACGCCACCGGCTGCGCTCGCGGCGTTGCGCGCGGGATTCGAGGGTGCCTCCAACGATCCCGAATTCGTCGACGACGCGATCAAGCGCAACGGCGTGCCGTTCACGTTCGTCAATGTGGCGCGCGGGCAGGCGATCTTCCGCTCCCTCGCCGACGTGACGCCGCAGGTGCTCCAGACGCTAAGGGCGTCGATCGCGGCGCAGAATTGATCCGACGGTTTACCGGTGGCGGCCGTTAATAGTCCTATTGGTCGCGGCTGACCTGGTAGCCGCGAGGACGCAGGCGCCATAATATGACCGCATGGTCATACGGCCGCTGCCGGCCGGCAATGCGGAGAAGCTTGATGCCGAGAATAATGACATCACTGATTGCCAGTTTGGCGGCCTTGAGCTCGGCATTGACCTGGGCTGCTCCCGCTGTGGCTGCCGACTATCCGGTGCGTCCGGTCACGCTCGTGGTCGCGTTCCCGCCGGGCGGCCCGAGCGACGTGCTTTCGCGCATCGTCGGCAAGAAGCTCGAGCAGCTGCTCGGGCAGCCGTTCATCATTGAAAACCGGCCGGGCGCCGGCGGCAACGTTGCGGCCGAGCAGGCTGCGCGGGCGCCCGCGGACGGCCACACCCTGCTGATGGGCAACAACAGCATCCTCGCCACCAACGCGGCACTCTACAAGAAGATCAATTTCGATCCGGAGGCGGACTTCGCGCCGGTCAGCCTGGTCGGCTCGCAGGCGAATATCCTGGTGGTCAACCCGCAGGTGCCGGCGCGCTCGATGGCGGAGCTGATCGCGCTCGCCAAGGCCAATCCGGGCAAGATCAACTATGCGTCGTCAGGCCACGGCGCCGCTGCCCATCTCGCGGCTGAGCTGTTCAAGGCCGAGGCCAAGGTCGACATCGTGCACGTGCCCTACAAGGGCGCGGCGCCGGCACTGCAGGACGTGATCGCCGGTCACGTCCAGCTGATGTTTGCGACCGCAGCCTCCGTGGTGCCGCATATCCAGAGCGCCCAGGTGCGGGCGCTCGCCGTCACCACGCTCAAGCGCACGGCCGTGTTCCCCGATCTTGCCACCGTCGATGAGCTTGGCCTCAAGGGCTTCGATGCCACCACCTGGCACGGCCTGGTCGCGCCCTCGCGCACGCCCAAGGAGGTGATCGCGGCGCTGCACCGCGCGACCGTCGCGGCGCTCGGCGATGCGGCCGTGCGCAAGTCGCTCGGCGATCTTGGCGTCGATATCGTCGGCAACACGCCTGAGCAATTCGCCGCCTATATCAAGGCCGAGATCCCGAAATGGACCGCCATCGTGAAGGCGTCCGGCGCGACCTTGGAGTGAAGCGACATGAACATCGTCGAACGCCAGCCTTCGCCGCTCGCCCGCAATGTGCGCCGCCTTGGCCATCTCGATCTGCCGGGCGCCGGACAGGTGACGGTCGCGGGCCGCCATGCCTATGTGGGGCACATCCCGAACAAAAACCATCTCGGCACCTCCATCATCGACATCGCCGATCCGGGCAACCCGCGCGTGGTCGCGACCGTCACGCTCGACGACCACACCTCCCACAGCCACAAGGTGCGGGTCGCCGGCGACATCATGATCGTCAACCACGAGCGCAACCCGACCGCGATCGGGCGCCGGGCGGACGAGCTGCCGAAGGTGCGGCGCGAGCTTGCAGCTGCGCTGGGCCGCGAGCCGAGCCACGCTGAGCTTGCGGAGCGCCTGCGCGTGACCGAGGCCGATGTCGCCGAGATCGAGGCGGAAGCCAAGCGCGGCTACCACAACGGCGGCTTCAAGATCTACGACGTCTCGACGCCGGCGCAGCCGCGCGAGATCGTCCATCAGCGCACCGGCGGCATCGGCGTGCATCGCTTCGATATGGACGAGCGCTACGCCTATATCTCCACCGAGATGGCAGGCTATGTCGGCAACATCCTGGTGATCTACGATATCCGTGACCCCAAGCGCCCGTCGGAAGTGGGCCGCTGGTGGATTCCGGGGCAGCACATCGCGGGCGGCGAGACGCCGACCTGGCCCGGCCGGCAGCATCGGCTGCACCATGCGCTGCGCTTCGGCAACGAGATGTGGGCGAGCTGCTGGCATGGCGGTTTCTGGATCGTGGACGTGTCCGATTTGTCCAGGCCCAAGAGCCTCGGCAGCTACAACTATCACCCGCTGTTTCCGGAGCCGACGCACACCGCGATGCCGGTCAAGGATCGCATCAAGGGCCGCCGCATCGCGCTCGCGATCGACGAGGAAGACCAGGCGCAAAGCGCGGACGAGGAGGCGGCGCGGCGCGGGCGGGCGCATGCCTGCATTTTGACGTTCGACGCGACCGATCCGGCCGCGATCAAGCCCATTGGCCAGTTCCAGGTCAGCGAGATGGACTCGCCTTTCAGCCGCGTCGGAGGCGCGCGCTTCGGCGCGCACCAGTTCTGCGAGCGCATGGCCGGCACCATCGTGCACGCGGTCTGGTTCAGCGGCGGGCTACGGATCATCGACGTGGCCGATCCGCTGTCGCCGCGCGAGGTCGGGCATTTCATCCCGGAGCCGGTGACCGGCCGGCGCGCGCCGCAGAGCAACGACGTGGCGCTCGACGATCGCGGCCTGATCTACCTGGTGGATCGCAATATCGGGTTCGATATCCTGGAATTCAGCGGAACCGCGTAAAACGTCTGTCTGTCCATGAGCGTGATTGCTGCAGCTTCACTGCTTGTTCACGTCAAAGCGTATGGGCGCTGACATAGCGCTCCATCGCTTGTCGTTGATCGCGTGAGGTGAGCACGGACTTGCCGCTCCCCTCCCCCCGCGAGCTCTTGCGAGCGGTGGGGAGGGGTCGGGGGTGGGGGGTAATCAGGCGCTGGCGTCGCGTTGCTGCTGTCAACGGGGCAAATCCTCAACCAGACCGTCCATCGAGTTCGTGGAGAAACATCGCGGCTGAGAGAGGCTTGACGATTGACGAACGAGTCATGGCGGGATGAGTCATGTCCATCGAAGGAATTTTGGTGTTGGCTTCGCTGCCGATCCCCGTGCTGGTGGCATTGTTTTGGCATGCGAGGGTATAGTCGCTTTATAGATTGCTTGGCGAACGCGTAGTCAATCTCAGCTACTACTGGTTTTGTTTCCAGTTCCAGAATCCGGGAATTGCGCGTCATTTTCCTGGGTTTGTGGATCTTTTTGGCTCTTTGCCGGAGGATCTAGCGGCGCAGGTTTTCGTCGTCCGCCGTGATATGAAGCGAGCGGAAATGATAATAGCATTTTGGATGCTACTTATTGTGACTCTGATTGGGATTTCGTTTCGACATTGATCCGGGAAAACGAAAGCTGAGGGCACGATTTCTGGGACGTGTGCGATGCGGTCCCCCCACCCCTAACCCCTCCCCACCACTGCGCTACGCTCCGTGGGGGGAGGGGAACCCAACCGCCGTGCTCTCCTCACGTGCCAGATAGGGATGTCAGTGCGAATCGGCTCGACGGGAAGTATTCCAGCGCTTACGAGGCTGCGATCGCGGCCGCCTGCGGCAGTGTTGCGACGTTAAACTGGAAATAGTTGTCCCACTTGTAGTCGAGCCGGGCGAGCGCCAGGTCGGGCGGGTGCACCGTCAGCCGCTCGCCGTCGCGCCGGAGCAGCTCGAGCCGGTCGAGCTTGGCGAGCGCGTCATCGACCTCGAAATCGAGGTCGATCGCGAACGTGTCCTTGAGCCATTGCTCGATGCGCTGGTCGAGCTCGGCCTCGGTCAGCGGCGAGGGGGAGATGCTCAGGAAGTAGTAGGCCAGGAAGGCTTCCTTGCATTCCTGCTCCTCGGCGGCGCCGATGATGTAGTCGAAGATACCCGCGTTGTTGTTGATGTTGCGGTAGTAGACGTTGTCGGTGAGCTCCTTCTGGTACTTCAGCGACTGGCGCTGGTACTTGACCCACTGCCGCATGATGAAGCCGCCGAGCGCGACCAGGCCGCTGACGGCGGCGAGCGCGGTCGTGAGCTGGCTTTCCTCGACCGCCGCCGAGACGCCGAGATAGAAGCCGATCACCAGGAACAGCACGGTTATGGTGGACCAGAGGTTGAGCACGATCGGGACGCCGCCGGCGAGCGCCGGCACGCCCAGGAACACCTTGTCGAAGCCGCTCATCACGACCTCGACATTGGGGAACAGCGCGTTGAGATCCGCGCTCGCGATGTTGCGGAAATATTTGATGAGCACCGAGCTCGGCCTGCTTCGGCGTTGCGCCCGCAACTTCTTGCTTACCTTGCTGCTCAGGTTGGCCTCGGACTTCATCGCCACCATCAGCACGACGTCGTCGTACACCATGGCCTCGACTTTCCTTCGGCGCAGCCCGAACCAGCGCGGGATTTCGAAGGTCTCCTGGTGATGACCGCGGCGGAAGAACCGGACCTCGCGGAACTCCTCGACCGGGGCCCGCAGCGACACCCGCACCAGCGCGTCCTCGCGGTGGCTTCGTTCGACCTCCTCATGCGATACTTCGATAAAATTGGCGCCCTTCAGCACGGTCGTGAAGGAGTCGATCAGCTGACCATAGGAGCGCTCGAGCGACGCAGCGTCGAAGCGTGCCCGCGGGTCGAGCCCGGGATCGAAATAGTAATAGTCGCGCCGCAAAGCTTCGAGGCGCTCGAAATATTCATAGTGGAAGATGGCGCCGAGCATGCGGCACACCTGCCGAAACTGCGCCTTGGACGCCTCGCCGGCGAGTTGGCCCTTCTCGACCAGCGCATCCAGAATGTCGCTCTTGCGGACCGGGATGAACTGGTCCCGTCCATCCGCAGGAGTGTTGTCTTGACCGTTCCCTACGCTCATGGCTCGCCGTCGTAGAACGCCTTGGCATCGATGCTGAATGAGCGGCGGGAGTCGGCGTCGATGTAGAACATGTGGCCGCCGCGATAGGTCCTCAGCCCGGCGCGTGCCGGGTCGCCGATCGGTGGCAGGTGGTCGAGCATGTACTGGCTCACCGCATAGGGCGTCACCATGTCGCTGTAGCCGTGCGCGATCATGAGCCGAAAGCCCGGCTCGAGCGCCAGCAGCTCGCGGATGTCCTCGCTGACGCTGGCGGTCGCGCGCCCGCCGCCCTCGCCCCAGTCCCATTTGCCGGCGACCTCGGAGGCGAGCAGCACATAGGTCATTTCAGTCTTGAAGCCCAGCTCCTCGCGGGCATAGGTCGCAAACGCGCTGCCATAAGTGCGCGTCATGCCGTCGAGCAGCGGATCGGGCCCGCGCGTGGTCTGCTGGTCGGGAAACGGATCGTCGGCCGCAAACGTCGCGTCGTAGCGGCTCACGATCTTGCGTTCTCCGGCGCGGAGGTTCTTGACATAGGCGTCGTGGATGAAGCCGCGCGACTGGGTGACGAGTTCGACGGGCAGGCCAGTCATGTCGGCGACGCGTGCATAGAAGGCGCGTGCCGCCTCGCCCCTGGGCGCCGGGCCGGCGAGCGTGGATAGATACTCCGTGAGCGCGAAGCGTTCCGCCTCGGCGATCCGCTCCTTGCTGAACTCACCCTTTCGCTCGAGCTCGGTGGCGGCGAGCGACGGCAGCTGCAGCGCCGCGCCGAGCGCAAACCGGCTGCCGCCGAAGATCAGCGCGCTCTCGACCAGCGGCGACACCATCAGGATTCCCGTTACGCCTATGCCCTGGTCGCGTTTGAGCGCCCGCGCCACCTTGGCGGCGCGAAAGCCGCCATAGCTCTCGCCCAGGAGATACTTGGGCGAGGCGGAGCGCTGATTGTTGGACAGATAGAGCGCGATCGTCTTGGCGATGGCTTCGGCGTCGCGGCGGACGCCCCAGAATGCGCCGCCGCCGTCGGGCTTGGCTGCCCGGCTCCACCCCGAACCGACCGGATCGATCATCACCAGATCGGTGAATGGCAGCCAGGTGTGCGGATTGTCCTCTAGGCGCGGGGCTGCCGTGTCGCGGTTGTTAGGCCCGAAATCGACGATGCGGGGGCCGACCAGCCCGAGATGCAGATAGGCCGACGCTGCGCCCGGTCCGCCGTTGAATACAAAGGTGACCGGCCGCTTCGCCGGATCGGCGGTCTTCGCCACATAGGCCGTGTAGAAGACCGCTGCCGCGCGTTCCCCCGACTGGTCGAACAGCGACAGCGTGCCCGCGGTGGCGGTGTAATCGACCTTGCCCCATGCGGTCTCGACCGCATGCTGGCTGACGGCGTCCGGCGGCAAGAGGCGCAGGATGTTCTGGCCCGGTGCCGCTGGCTGTTGTTGCTGCTGTTGCTGTTCGCTCGGCGCCTGCGCTTGGCGCTGCGGCCGGCCTTGTGCGAATGCGGCGGTCGCGCTGAACGCGACGGCGAGCAGCAGCGCCAGCACGCTACGGTGAAGCGTGGTGAGACGCGAGGCGGTCATGGCCATGCCTGATTGTCCAATCCTTGGCTCCCCTTGCGGCGCCACCATACTCGATAATGCGTCTTTGACTCAAACGCAGCCGCAAGGCTGACGCGAATGTGAGAAGCGTGGAACCGAATTTATTTATTGTGGCTTTGTCATGGTTCGCTCCCACAGCTCGTTCCATTTCTTGCCGTGGTCGAGCATCTGGGCGGGATCCATGAAGGTCAGCTCCACGCCAGTCGGCAGCGGCTTGATCTTCGCGTTGGTGGGGACGAGGTCGCGCTTGGCCAGAATCTCCTGCGCTTCCCCGATCATGAAATCGTAGAGCAACACCGCCGCGTGCGGGTGGGTGGCGCAGCGGGCCACCGATATGCTGGTTGCCAGCGCGATGACGGGCGCGAGATAGAATGTGCGCACCGGCGCGCCGGCACGCGCAAGCTGATCGGACTTGTAGCTGAAAACGGTCAGCGCCAGCGGCACCTCGCCGGCGGCGACCATGTTGGCCAAGAGCGTGTGGCCCTTGCGCACCGACATGCCATTGGTGCGGACGATGTCGCGGAACAGTGCAAGCCCCTGCTCCTCGCCGATCTTGCCGAGGATCGCCGCGAACCAGGGCGCGTCGTCGGCCTCGACCGCAAGACGGCCTTTCCAGCGCGGATGTTTGAGATCCTCGTAGGTCTTGGGCACCTCGTTCGCCTGCACCAGATTGGTGTTGTAGGCGGCCGCGAACAGATTGAGATAGACGCCGACATATTCGCCGTGGGGCCGCAGCGCCTGCGGGACCACCTCGGCGGCGAGCGGGGACTTCACCGCCTGCAGCAGGCGCTCTCGATGCAACGGCTCGAGCGCGGGGGGCCCTGAATGATAGGCGTCCGCCGGACAGCGGCCGGCGCGGCTCTCGGCCAGCGCCCGCTGCACGATCGCCTCGGTGCTGCCGCGCCAGAGCTGGACGTCGATGCCGTATTTGCGCTTGAAGGCGTCGATGACGGGCGTCGAGTCGTCGGCGACCAGCGAGGTGTAGTAGCTGACCGTGCCTTCCTTCCTGGCGCCCTCGATCAGCCGCTGCGTGCGGTCGGGGCCCTGGTAGGCGGCGATCTCGGCGAGTGAGCGTGTCTGCGCGAGGGCAGGGGCGGCGGCGAGTGTGAGGAGCAGGACTGCGCCTGATGCTTGCGAGAGCGTCCGCCTCAGTCCGCTGGTCATGGATCGCATCCGCCTAGGCTGCCTGAACTACTGGGGTCTGATGACAGTCTTCTGCCAAAGCTCTGTCCACCTGGCGCCATGGTCGAGCATTTCGAGCGGGTCCATGAGGGTGATCTCCATGCCCGCGGGCAGCGGCTTGATCTTCTGATTGGTCGGAACGATGTCGCGCCCGGCCAGGACCTCCTGGCCGTCGCGCAGCATGAATTCGTAGAACAGAACAGCCGCGTTTGGTCGGGTCGCACAGCGGGTGACGGACACGCCGGTCGCGAGCGCAACGACAGGCGGGAGGTAGAGCGCGCGGATCGGCGCGCCCGCGCGCGTGAGCTGCTCGGGCTTGTAGCTGTAGACGGTCAGCGCCAGCGGCACCTCGCCGGCGGCCACCATGTTGGCGAGGAGTGTGTGGCCGGTGCGCACCGACACTCCGTTGCTGCGCACGATGTCGCGAAACAGACGCAGGCCCGTCTCCTCGCCGAGCCTGCCGACCACGGCCGCGAACCAGTCGACGTCGTCGGCCTCGATGGCGAGGCGTCCCTTCCAGCGCGGATGCTTGAGGTCCTCGTAGCTCTTGGGGACTTCGACGGGACGAACCAGATTGGTGTTGTAGGCGGCCGAGATGATGTTGACGCTGATGCCGACCCACTCGCCATGCGGTCGCAGCGCCTGCGGCATCAGCTCGGCCGCGGTGGGGGAGGCCACCGCCTGCAGGAGCTGCTCGCGATGCAGCGGCTCGAGCGCCGGCGTCCCGGACGAGACAACGTCGGCCGCGCAGCGTCCGGCGCGGCGCTCCTGCACGACCCGCTGCAGCACTTGCCGGTTGCTGGCGCGCCAGACCTGGACCTCGATGCCGTATTTCTTCGTGAACGCGTCGACGACCGGCGTCGTGTCCTCGGCGACGCGCGAGGTATAGAGGACGAGCGAGCCTTCCTTCTTGGCGCCCGCGATCAGCCGCTCCAGGCGGTCGGACCCCTGGTAGGCCGCGATCTCGGCCAGGGTGCGGTTCTGCGCCAAGGCGGCCGTGGGCGCCACAACCCACGCTGCGCACGCCAACAAGGCCGCGTGGCCCGTCTTGATAGCGGCTGAGCGCATGGTCTGCGGCGATCCCGGCTTCGCATGTTCTTGCGGAAAGGCTAGTAGAGTTGCCATGGCGCGGCAAGACGATCACGCAATCAAGGAGAGTACCAGGATGACCGAGGCGCTCAGGAGAAAGCTCACCAATGCGGGCCGTGTCCTCACCAGCCAGGACCAGGGGGATTTCGTCGCCGGCCATGTCACGGTGCGGCTGCCTGACGATCCCGGCCGCTTCCTGATGAAGCCCGCCACCATCGGGCTCGACGAGATGACGCTCGACAACATCATCACGGTCGATCTCGAAGGCCAGAAGGTCGGCGGCGCGATGCCGCGCCACAACGAGGTGTTCATCCATTCGGAAGTCCTGCGCGCCCGCTCGGACATCCAGTGCGTCATTCATACCCACGCCCCGCACGCGGTGGCGTTCTCATCGCTCGGGCGCGAGCTGGTGCCGGTCAACAACGAGGCCGGCTATTTCTACAAGCAGCTGCCGATCTTCTCGGAGACCTCGGACCTCATCGTCACCCAGGACCGCGGCAAGGCGGTGGCGCGCTGCCTCGGCCAGCATGGCGCGCTGATCCTGCGCAACCACGGCATCGTCACGGCAGGGCGCAGCATCGAGGAGGCGGTGTGGATCGCGCTCAAGCTCGAGCGCGCCTGCCGGGTCCAGCTTATGGCCGAATGGGCGGGAGGGCCGAAATTCGTCGCTGAAGGCGAGGACCTCAAGGCCAAGAACAAGCGCGGCAGCCGGGGCGACCTCTACACCAACGTGTTCAACTACCTGGTGCGGTCGTGGTGTCGCGTTCACGGCAAGGCGGATGATCCTTGCTGCGCGGAGCACTACGAGACCGACTTGACGGGGTACAAGGGATAGCGCTCCTGTCGATGCATACGCCAACCTCGCAACGCGTCATGCCCGCGCTCGTCGCGGGCATCCACGTCTTGCTTCTGTTGCGGCGCGAAAGACGTGGATGGCCGGGACAAGCCCGGCCATGACGACCGAGAGAAGACCAAGGTCTGTCCACCAAAAGCCTCACCTGGGCTTGATTACGGTGCTGGCCCAGAGCTCATCCCATTTTGGACGATTGTCGAGCATGTCGGCGGGGTCGATCACCGTCACCTCGAGGCCCGGCGGCATTGACTGAATTTTCGGATTGGTCACCGCCATGTCGCGCTTGGCGAAAATCTGCTGCGCTTCCCCGAGCATGAACTCGTTGAACAGCACGGCGGCGTGCGGATGCGGCGCGCACTTCGCCACCGCCGGCCCGTAGGCGAGCGCGACCACCGGCGCGAGGTAGAGCGGCTCGATCGGCGCGCCCTCGCGCTTCTGCTGCTCGGGCTTGTAGCTGTAGACCGTGAGCGCCAGCGGAATCTCGCCCGCAACCACGAGGTTCGAGAGCAGCGTGTGGCCCTTGCGCGCCGACACGCCGTTGGTGCGCACGATATCCCGGAACAGCGCCACGCCCCGGTCGCGGCCCATCTTGCTGACCACGGTGGCGAACCAGTCGCCATCGTCTGCCTCGACGGCGAGCCGACCCTTCCAGCGCGGATGCTTGAGATCCTCGTAGCTCTTCGGCACCTCGTCCTTCTTCACCAGGTTGGTGTTGTAGGCTGCCGAGAAGATGTTGAGGCGGCTTGCTACCCACTCGCCATGCGGCCGCAGCGCCAGCGGCATCAGCTCGGCGGTGAGCGGTGTCTTGACCGCCTGCAGCAGCTTCTCGCGATGCAGCGCCTCAAGCTCGGCCGCAACCGTCGCGAAGCCGTCGACCAGGCAACGCCCGGCGCGGGTTTCGGCCACCGTGCGCTGCACCAGGTTCTCCGAGCTCGCGCGCCAGTACTGAAAGTCGATGCCGTACCTGGCCTTGAAGGCGTCCGACACGGGCTTCATGTCCTCCGTGACGGACGACCCGTAGATGCTGACCACGCCTTCCTTCTTGGCGCCCTCGATCAGGCGCGCCATCCGGTCGGGGCCCTGGTAGGTGGCGATCTCGGCCATCGTCTGGGCCAGGGCGGGTGCGCCGGCAAGCATGGTGGCGACGAGCGCGGAGACGGACAGCTTCGATGCGATCACAGGCTAACTCCTGGGCGAGTGCGCAAGCCGGCGGAGGACGTAAGCGCGCCGGTTGGGCAGACGATCACCGCGCCTTGAAACCTAGTGGAGCGGTCCCGCGGTCGCAAGAAGACCCGATGCCAGAAGACCCGATGCCACTTGCCTTTCCTCGGTAGACAATGCGCGCAAGATCGGGGAATGTCGGCCCCGCCCGGCCCAGTGCCCCGTTTCCGAAGTTCGTGATACGTCGCAGCAAGCTCTGACACGAACTTCGGAAACAAAGGGGCACTGGCAAGTCTATGATGCTAGAGCCGCTTTTCGATTTGAAGGTCCTGACCGAGTTTGCCGCACGTGGTACAGGACCTTCAAATCGGCGGCACTAGCCTGCCGGGGCCATGAAACATGCCTCGAAATACGCCTCGATAGGTGCCTGAAAATGCCAAATCCACGGGCTTCGCGCGCGCTCGAACGCTTTACCGTTCTCGACCTGACCCAGGTCCGGTCCGGTCCGACCTGCGTGCGCCAGCTTGCGGACTGGGGGGCCAACGTCATCAAGATCGAGCAGCCGCCGGGGCTCGCGACCGGGGAGCCGCCGGGCGGTCCGCGCGATGGTCCGGACTTCCAGAACCTGCATCGCAACAAGCGCAGCATCACCCTGAACCTGAAGTCAAAGGAGGGGCTCGCGGCGTTCCGCCGCATGGTGAAGAAGGCGGACGTGGTGGTCGAGAACTTCCGGCCCGACGTGAAGAAGCGGCTCGGCATCGATTACAAGGCGCTGAGCAAGGTCAATCCCAAGATCATCCTCGGCAGCATCTCGGGCTTTGGCCAAGACGGGCCCTATGCGGGCCGGCCCGGTTTCGACCAGATCGCCCAGGGCATGGGCGGCTTGATGTCGATCACCGGCCTGCCCGGGCAGGGACCGGTGCGGGTCGGGATTCCGATTGCGGACCTGTGCGCCGGGCTGTTCTGCGCGCTCGGCATTCTGGTCGCGCTGCTCGAGCGCGAGAAGTCGAAGCGCGGCCAGCACATCACGACCTCGCTGCTGCAGGCGCAGATCTTCATGCTCGACTTCCAGGCGGCGCGCTGGCTGGTCAAGGGCGAGGTGCCGCAGCAGGCCGGCAACAATCATCCGACCTCGATCCCGACCGGCGTGTTCAAGACCGCCGATGGGCATATCAACATCGCCTCGACCGGCCAGAAGATCTGGGAGCGCTTCTGCCACGCGCTCGGCGATCCCGATCTCATGACTCGCCCTGAATACGCGACGTCGGCGGCGCGCTCGAAGAATCGCGATGCGCTCAATGCCGAGATCGACACCCACACGGTCAAGCGCACCAGCGCCGACTGGGTCGAGCGGCTCAACGAGGCGGGCGTGCCGTGCGGGCCGATCTTCTCGATCGACCAGGTCTTTGCCGACCCGCAGGTCGAGCACCTCCAGGTGGCGCAGCCGGTCAAGAAGAAGGGCAAGACGATGCGCCTTGTCGGCCAGCCGATATCGCTGTCGCGCACGCCCAGCAAGCTGGTTGCGTGGCCGCCGGAGCTCGGCGAGCATACCGATCAGGTGCTCAAGGAATTCGGATTCAAGGCGAGCGAGATCGCCGCCTTGCGCAAGGCGAGCGCGATCTGACCGGACAACTCGATCTGGCGGGATAAGTTAAAGCCGCGCGGGAGACTGACGATGGATGATGTGACCAAGACCGACAAGATGCTCTCGCGCAAGGAGGGGAACGTCGGCTACGTGATCTTCAACAATCCCGAGCGTCACAACGCGGTGTCGCTGGAGATGTGGGCGCGCACCGCCGAAATCCTCGCCGAGTTCGGGCGCGACGATGACGTGCGCGTGGTGGTGATCACCGGGGCCGGCGGCAAGTCGTTCGTCTCCGGCGCCGACATCTCGAAGTTCGAGAGCGAGCGCGCCTCGCTCGAGGCCACCAAGATTTACAACGCAAATGTCGCCAAGGCCAACGAGTCGATCTACGAGTTTGCCAAGCCCACGATCGCGATGATCCGCGGCTATTGCATCGGCGGGGGCCTGGGGCTCGCGGTGTGCTGCGACCTGCGCATCTGCTCGGACAACTCGCGCTTCGGAATTCCTGCCGCGAAGCTCGGCCTCGGCTACGGCTATCCCGGCGTGAAACGGCTGTCCGATCTGGTCGGGCCATCCTTCGCCAAGGAGATCTTCTTCACCGCGCGCCAGTTCGACGCCGAGGAGGCGCGTGTCATGGGGCTCGTCAACCGGGTGGTGCCGCAGGCGGAGCTCGAGGCCTATGTGAAGAATTATGCCGACACGATTGCCAATAATGCGCCACTGACCGTGAAGGCCGCCAAGTTCATCGCCAACGAGACGGTGCGCGACGAGAGCAAGCGCAATCTCGCTCGCTGCGCCGAGCTGGTGGAGAATTGCTTCAAGAGCAGCGATTACACCGAGGGCCGGCGGGCCTTCATGGAGAAGCGCAAGCCGGCTTTCACCGGCACGTAGGGACGGCGTCGGAGATGTGGGAGCCGAGGCGGCTGTTGCTGTGCCCTCTCCCGCAAGGGCAGAGGGCGCAATAACCGGCGCTGGGCATTCTGGCGCCGTGCGATTTGCGCTCTCGCAGGGGCGACGAACTGGGCATGGCGGCAAGCTGTCACGGCGTGTGGCGGCCGGTTTAGGTGTTCAATAGCAAGGCGCCGCGGTGTGACCGGCGCCGGGGGCAAGGAGAAAACAGGCGTGGCTTCGGTGGAACTTCGAGGTCTGGTCAAGCGTTACGGCTCGCTCGCGGTGGTCGACGACGTGTCGCTCACGATCGAGCACGGGCGGCTGGTCTGCCTGCTCGGCCCCTCCGGCTGCGGCAAGACCACGACCTTGCGGTTGATCGCCGGCTTCGTGGAGCCGTCGGCTGGCGAGATCCGGGTGGGCGAACAGGTTATCTCCTCGCCGAGCCGTACGGTTCCGCCCGAGCGGCGCAACATGTCGATGATCTTCCAGAGCTACGCGCTGTGGCCGCACATGACGGTCGCGCAGAATGTCTCTTACGGGCTGCAGCTGCGCAAATTCGATCGTGACACCATCAACACCAAGCTCAAGGCCATTCTTGCGACGACCCATCTCGAACAGCTTGCGGAGCGCTATCCTGGCGAGCTGTCCGGTGGCCAGCAGCAGCGCGTGGCGCTCGCGCGCGCGCTGATCGTCGAGCCGGAGACGCTGCTGCTCGATGAGCCGCTGAGCAATCTCGACGCTAATCTGCGCGAGGAGATGCGCTTCGAGGTGCGCCGTCTGCATGACGAATACCGTTACACGACCGTCTACGTCACGCACGACCAGTCGGAAGCCATGACCACGGCTGACATCATCGCGGTGATGAACCAGGGCAAGATCGAGCAGGCCGGCTCGCCCGAAGAGATCTATGACAGGCCGCGCTCGGAATTCGTCGCTCGCTTCATCGGCTCCAGCAATGTCGTCAAGGGCAAGGTGCTTGACGAGAGTCATCTCTCGTTTTCGGGTTGCACCTTGCGCTGCACGGGCGGCAAGCTGGCACCGGGCGCGGAAGGCGCGGTGGCGATCCGCCAGCACGCCGTACGGCTATGGGCCAGCAAGCCCGATGGGCCTGAGAACATCGTGCCGGGGACGGTGGTGCGGCAGGTGTTTCTGGGGGCGAGCCGCGACTACATGGTTGAGACGGCGGACGGCACGCAGATCCGCGTGGTCGCCTCGGCGGCCGAGAACATCCAACAGGGTGCCGCGGTCTGGCTCGACATGCCGCCCGAACGATGCCGCGCACTCAGTGGGTGATGGAGCCCGCAACGCGGGCTTTGGAACGAGACTGACAGGGAGAGATCGCAATGCAGAAACCGACATGGTCAAGGCGCGACCTGCTCAAGGCATCGTCCGCAGTTGCGGCGGCGGGTGCTATGGCGACGCCTGCCAAGGTGCTCGCGGCCGCTCCGCCCGCGACCGCCATCACGCCGCAGCTGATCGAGGCCGCCAAGAAGGAAGGCAAGGTGATCTACTACACCTCGGTCGATCTGCCGATCGCCGAGCGGATCGCCAAGGCCTTCGAGGCGAGGTTCCCCGGCATTGCGGTGCGCGTGGAGCGCACCGGCGCCGAGCGCGTGTTCCAGCGCATCGGGCAGGAATATGCGAGCCGCATCTATGCGGTCGACGCCGTCAATTCCTCGGATGCGGCTCACTTCATCGTTTGGAAGCGCGACGGCATCCTCGAGCCGTTCGTGCCCGAGGATGTGGCCAGGTTCTACAAGGACGAGCACAAGGATCCGGAGGGGACGTTCGCGGGCTTCCGCGTGGGCCTCGTCGTGATCGGCTACAACACCCGGATGGTGAAGGCCGAGGAGGCGCCGAAGAGCTTCGCCGACCTGCTCGATCCGAAATGGGCCGGCAAGATGGTCAAGGCGCATCCCGGCTACAGCGGCACGATCATGACCGCGACCCAGCAGATGGCGCGCGACCTCGGCTGGGAATATTTCGAGAAGCTCGCCAAGCAGCGCATCATGCAGGTGCAGTCGGCATCCGACCCGCCCAAGAAGCTTGACCTCGGCGAGCGCGCCATCATGGCCGACGGCAACGAGTACAACCTCCTGCAGCTCAAGGAGGCCGGCAAGCCGGTCGAGGTCGTCTATCCGACCGAGGGCGCCCCGCTGGTGATCGGCCCGAACGCCATCTTCAAGCGGGCGCCGAATCCGAACGCGGCGCGCCTGTTCCAGCTTTTCAGCTTCACGCCCGAATGCCAGCAGCTGATCATCGACGTCGGCGGGATGCGGTCCATGCATCCGCAGGCCAAGGAAAAGCCCGGCCGCAAGCCGTTCGCCGAGATCAAGACCATGAAAGAGGACGCCGCCGCGGTCGAGAAGGAGGGCGAGGCGATCAAGGCGCGCTACAGCAAGCTGTTCGGAGTGTGAGGGGCGAGGACGACGGAGGCAGACGATGACCAGATCACGGTTCTCCAGGCGTAGCGTGCTCAAGGGAACGGGTGCGGTCGCCGCGACCGTATTCGCTTCACCGCTGCGCGCCCAGGCGCCGGCTTCAGAGCCAATCACGCCGGCGCTGATCGAGGCGGCCAAGAAGGAAGGCAAGCTGGTCTTCTACACCGCCATGGATCTGCAGCTGGCGGAACGCTTTGGCCGCACCTTCGAGGCGCGCTATCCGGGGATTGCGGTGCGCGTCGAGCGTTCCGGCGCCGAGCGCGTTTTCCAGCGCATCGACCAGGAATACCGCAGCAACATTCGCGCCGTTGACGTCGTCAACACCGCGGATCAGGCGCACTGCATCATCTGGAAGCGCAACGGCTGGCTCGCCCCCTATCTGCCGGAGGAGGTCGCCAGGAATTTCGACAAGCGCTACTACGATCCCGACGGCCTGCACGTGACGACACGCGTGCTGGTCTCGCCGTTCGGCTACAACACCAAGCTGGTGAAGGCCGAGGACGCGCCCAAGAGCTTCGCCGATCTGCTCGATCCGAAATGGGCCGGCAAGATGGTCAAGGCCCATCCGGCCTACAGCGGCACGATCATGAATGCGACCTTCCAGATCGCGCGCGATCTCGGCTGGGAGTATTTCGAGAAGCTCGCCAAGCAGCGCATCATGCAAGTCCAGTCGGCGACCGACACGCCCAAGAAGATCTCGCTCGGCGAGCGCGCGATCATGATCGACGGCGCGGGCTATCTGGTGATCCAGGCCAAGGAGGCGGGCGAGCCGGTCGACGTGATCTATCCGGCCGAGGGCACCCCGCTGGCGACCAGCCCGAGCACGGTGTTCAAGGGCGCTCCCAATCCGAATGCGGCGCGCCTGTTCTTCAACTGGCTGCATGGGCGCGAAGCCCAGCAGCTGCTCGTCGACTTCGCCCGGCAATATTCCCCGCACGCCCAGACCGTCGAGAAGCCGGGGGTCCGCAGGCTTGCCGATATCAAGCTGATGCGGGAGGACCCGGAGGGCGTGGAGAAAATGGCCGACGAGATCAAGACGCGCTACGGCAAGATTTTCGGGGTTTGATTAACAGCGTGTGCCGGATGGCGTGCCCTTCATCGTAGGGTGGGCAAAGGCGCCCGGCACGGCCTTCCCGCTTCGTAAGACCTATCGTGCGCCGTGCCCACCAGCGATGGTGAGGTTCGCATCGATGCTTTTGGTGGGCACGGCGCACGAGAGATCTCGCCCTGCTGAAACGCCTTGCCAGCGCCCATAGCCCGTCGAAGACGGGCGTGGACACCCTTATGGCCCACCCTACGAGCCTCTCGTCACTCCCCGAGCTCCTTCATGAACTCGGCCAGGTGGGACTTCCAGAACGCCGCGCGCAAATGGGTGAAATGGCCGTGCGTCTCCTTGGTGCCCGGCACAATCACGTAGCGGGCGTTCTTGATCCGCTTCACGCCGGCCTCCAGCGTCCCAAGCTCGGGCGCGTTGGTGCCGTCGTCGCCGAAATTGATCGCGAGCAGCTTGGCCTTGATCTTTTCAAGATGCGGGCCGGGGTCATAGTCCATCACCGCCTCGATGCCCCACAGCACGTCGTTGGCGTCACGCTTCTTGGCGTCCTCGACGAGCTTTTTATAGAGCTCGTCGGCCGCCGCCTGCGTCGGCGCCAGGTTCTGAATCTGCACGACGTTTTCGGTCTGCACAAAGCCATACGGCACGGTGTAGATGTAGTGCGACGGGTTCTTGGTGTAGTTTCCGCCGTTCCAATCCGGATCATTGCGGATCGCCTCGATGGCGACGCGGCGCTGGATCCAGTTCTTGCCACTGACCTGGACCGGCTGGCTCGCGATCGGCACGACGCCGTCCATCAGGTCGGGGTACAGGTAGCCCCACATCCAGCTATGCATCCCGCCCATCGATGACCCGAGCACGAGGCGCAGATGCCGCACGTTGAGATGCTCGGTCACCAGCTTGTGCTCCGCCGCCACGATGTCGTGATAGCGGTAGTGCGGAAACTTGGCGCGCAGGCCGTCGCTTGGCTTCGACGATCCCCCGCGTCCGATGCCGTCCGGCAGGACGATAAAATACTTGGACGCATCGAGCGGCTGACCGGTGCCGAACAGCTCGTCGCCGAGCGAGGGCCGCAGCCAGTCGGCGCCGCTGCCGCTGGTCCCGTGCAGCAGGACCACGCCGTTGATGATCTCGCCGGCGTCGTTGCGCCTCGCGGTCCCGAGCGTCCGGTAGTGCAGCTTGAGCTCGGGCAGAATTTCGCCACTGGCAAAGCGGAAATCCTTGATCACAAAATCGCCCTCGCGCAGGTTCGGCCACGCGGTCTGGGCGGCTGCGGGTGGCACGGTCAGGAGCATGAGGGCGGCGAACAGGGTACGAACAGGCATCGGCGCTCTCCCGGGCTATGGCCAAACGCGGTGGGCGATACGGCTAGACGATATGGATAGACGATACGGACAGAGACATGTCATGCTTGCTGCATTGGGCCTTGCACCTTAGCAATCAGCCCCGCCGGAAGGAAGTTATGATCCTACGTATCTGTGACTTTGGGAGCGCCGGATGACGATCGCGCTCCCCGCCGAGACCATGCGGTTGCCGCGCAAACTTGACCTGTCGTGGCCGGTCCTGATCCTGTTCGCCGCGGTGCTGTGCGTGCTCATCATCCTGCCGATGACGTGGCTGGTCTATTACAGCTTCGTTGACCGTGACGGCACCTTCACGCTCGAGAATTTCGTGCGGCTCGCCACCGATCCCACGTTTGTCGATCCGCTGATCACGACCGTCATCATCGCGGTCTCGTCGAGCGTGATCTGCTGCGCGTTCGCGGCGCCGATGGGCTGGCTGGTGGCACGCACCGACATGCCGCTCGGCGGGGTCGTGCGGGCTTTGGTGACGGCCTCTTTCGTCACGCCGCCGTTCCTCGGCGCGATCGCGTGGGAGCTCCTGGCCGCGCCCAACTCCGGTTTGATCAACAAGACCTGGCGCGCGCTCACCGGCGCCGAAATGGACTCCTACCTGTTCAACATTTATACGTTGCCCGGGCTCATTTTCGTGATCTCGTGCTACACGTTTCCTTATGTGTTCGTGCTGGTCGCGAACGCGCTCGATCGCATTCCGGGCGATCTGGAAGACGCCTCCTCGATCCTCGGCGGCCGCGCCTGGACGACGGCGCGCCGCATCACCATCCCGCTCGCCATGCCGGCCCTGCTGGCGGGCGCGTTGGTCGCGTTCCTGCAGGCGATGACGCTGTTCGGCTCGCCGGCCATTCTCGCGCTGCCGGCCGGCTTCCACACCATGACCACGAAGATCTGGAGCCTGTTCCAGTTTCCGCCGAAGCTCGAGCTCGCGGCCGCAGCCTCGCTGCCGTTGCTCGTGCTCACCATCGTGCTCCTGCGCGCTGAAAGCATGGTGCTCGGACGCCGCGGTTATTCGGTGGTTAGCGGCAAGCAGGGCGATCCCCGGCTGGTCCAGCTCGGCTGGTTCAAGTGGGTTGCGCTTGGCTTGGTCTTTCTCATCCTGATGTGTCCGATCTTCCTGCCTTACGCGGCGCTCATTAACGCGGCGTTCTCGCGGGTGGCGTCGCAGTTCATCTGGTTCGACAATTTCACCTTCCACAACTTCGATTTCGTGTTCTTCCAGCTCTCGGCGACCAAGCTCGCGGTCAAGAACACCTTCATTCTCGGCATTCTCTCGGCCACCATCGGCACCGTTCTGGCGGTGGTGATCAGCTATGTTACCGCGCGCAAGGCGATCGCCGGCCATCGGGCGCTTGGATTTCTGGCGACCGCGCCGGTCGCGATCCCGGGCATCGTGCTGGGCGTCGGGCTGTTTCTGAGCTACGCGCGGCCGCCGTTCGTGCTGTACGGGACCTTGTGGATCCTGCTGATCGCGTTCATCACCATCGCGCTGCCATCCGCCTACCAGCAGATGCAATCGGCGTTCCGCTCGGTGCACGCCGATCTCGAGGACGCCGGCCGCATCCTCGGCGCAACGCGGCTGCGCACGCTGCGCGACATCACGGCGCCGCTCCTGCGAACCAGCGTGATCGCGACCTGGTGCTTCATCTTCGTCGGCGTCATGCGGGAGCTCTCCGCCGCCGTCATTCTGTTCACGTCGGAGACCAAGGTGATCTCGGTGCTCATCTTCGACCTCAAGGAATCGGGCGATCTCGGCGCCATCGCGGTGCTCGGCCTCGCCATGCTGGTCATCACTTTTGCGGTCGTGATCGCGGTCAATCGCGCGCCCGGCCTCGGCGTCGCCCAGCGGCTGCGGAACCAGTAACATGGCGGACAAGCTTCCCGAGACGGCCGTCGCCGAGGTGCTGGCCGGCAAGATTGCCGCGTTGAGCGTGGGGCAGCTGCCGCCGGCAGTGCGCCGCAAGTGCGAGGATCTGCTGATCGACGTGGTCGGCCTCTGCGTGACCGTGCGCAACGAGGACTACGTCAAGGCGGCGATCGCAGCCTGGGACGACGACGGGCCGTGCACTGCGATCGGGCACACCCGCACCATGAGCGCGGCGGGCGCTGCCTTCGTCAACGGCACCGCGATCCACGGCGAGGATTTCGACGACACCTTCGAGGGCGGCCCGGTCCATGCCGGCGCCGTGATCGTGCCGGCGGTGCTGGCGGCCTGTGAGCGGCACAAGCCGGATGGGCCGTCCGCGCTTCTCGGCATCGCGGTCGGCGTCGAGACGATGTGCCGGCTGAGCCTGGTAGCGCCGACGCTCACCCACAAGGCCGGCTTCCATCCGACCGCGATCTTCGGCGCCATGGGGGCTGCCGCCGGCGTCGGGGCGGCGCTCGGGCTCAATGCCCGCCAGCTTGTCGATGCGCTCGGCACCGTGGGCTCGATGGCGAGCGGCATCATCGAGTATCTTGCCGAGGGCGCCTGGACCAAGCGGCTGCACCCCGGCTGGGCCGCGCAGTCGGGCCTGCGCGCAGCCTTGCTCGGGCGCGCGGGCTTCGTCGGTCCGCGCACCGTGTTCGAGGGCGTGCATGGCTTCTTCCACGGCTTCGCCAACACCACCAAGGGTGACTACGACGCGATCACCGGCCGCTTCGGCGAGCGCTGGGTGACCGAGACTCTGGCGTTCAAGCCTTATCCGTGCGGGACCATGACGCATCCCTATATCGACTGCGCGCGCCGGCTCGCCGCCAAGGGCATCAAGGCGACCGACATCAAGGAGATGGTCTGCGAGGTGGGCGAGGGCACCGTGCACCGCCTGTGGGAGCCGCTCGCCGCCAAGCAGCGGCCGGCCAACGGCTATGCCGGAAAGTTCTCGACGCCCTACTGCATCGCGGCGGGCTTCGTGCGCGGCAACGTCGGCTTGGGCGACTTCGCCGACGCCGCGGTGCGCGATCCGGCCGTCGTCGCGCTCGCCGGCAAGGTGCGCTACCAGATCGATCCCAACAATCCCTATCCAAAGAACTTCACCGGCCACATCCGCGCCGTGCTCAACGACGGCGGCGTGGTCGAGGAGCGTCAGCCGCACATGCGTGGCGGCGCGCACGAGCCGCTCAGCCGGCAGGACATCGAGGACAAGTTCGCGCTCAACGCGGCGCATGGCGGCTGGAGCGGTGTGCACATCAAGGAAGCGCTTGCGCTCATGCGCACGTTCTATGACGGCAGGATCGATCTCGCGCCACTCAGGAGATGACAGCATGCGAGTGTTTGTCGGCGTCGTGATAGTGTCGCTGATCACGTCGTTGCCGGTCATGGCGGTCGGGTCATCGACGCCCTACGGCCGCGGCGGCTGGTTCGAGCAGTTCGATCCGATCGTGAGCCAGTACAATCAAAGCGGCGAGCAGTTTCGCATCGAAGGACATTGCCAATCGGCCTGCACGCTGTTCCTCGGGATCAGGAGTGTCTGCATCGTGCGCGGCGCTCGGCTGCTGTTCCACGCCGGCCATGATCGCAGGCGCAATATCAGCGCATCGGCCACCAGTCATCTGATGAGCGCCTACAACGCGCGGCTGCGCGCTTATCTGGTTGCGAACCATGTCATGGAGACGCTTGCCTTTCACACCATTTCGGGCAGCGACATGATCGGCAAGTTCGGCTACCGTGAATGCCCGGCAAGATAAGGATCGGCTAAGAGGGAGGGAGTCGTGAAGGTGGGGGCGTTTGCCGTTTTGCTTTCAGCGCTGCTGGTCGTGTCGGTGCGGTCTCCCGCTATAGGGCAAACTGCTCCGCTTCCGGCTCCGGCCTTTCATCATCTGCATCTCAACTCGGTCGATCCTGACGCGGCGATCGACTTCTACACCCGGCAGTTCGCGACCACATCGAAGGCAAGCTGGGGCAGCTTGCCGGCGCTGAAGTCGCCTAACAATGTGCTGCTCCTGTTCACCAAGGTGGCGGCGCCGCCAGCGACCGCGCCGCAGACCGCGATCTGGCATTTCGGCTGGCATGCGGTCGATTCGCGCAAGAGCCTCGACATCTACAAGACGCGGCCTGACGTGAAGCTCCTGCCGCTCTACACCACGGACGAGGGCGGCAGCGTGCTGATCTCGAGCGACACCTGGCCGGGCGCGCCCGGCGTGCTCGGGCTCACCAAGGCCGAGATCGCCGACGCCAAGGCCAAAGGCGTGCAGCCGGCTCGCACGCGCGGCTTTGCCTACATGCAGGGCCCCGACGGCGCCATCATCGAATACCTGGGCAATTTCCCGGCCGAGCGCATGAACCACGTGCACATGTTCCAGGAGCATCCGTTCTGCGCACAGCTCTGGTACCAGAAGCACCTCAACGCGCCGACGGTCGAGGGGCGCACCAGCGGCACGCCCATGACCGAGGCCAACTGCCAGGTGGCGCGTGGTCCCGATCCGACCTGGCCGGCGCTGGAGCGCGAGGGCCTGTTCCGCACGCCGCGCGCCGCGGTCGAGTTCAGCGACGTGATGCTCACCTGGTATGCGCGGCAAGGCAGCGCGCCGCTCGTCGGCACGCGCGGCCATGTCTACGACCACATCGGGCTCGCCGTGACCGATCTCGACGCCTGGGTTGTCAAGCTCAGGCGTGAGGGCGTCACCATCCTGCAGGAGCCCTACCGGCTGGGCGAGACCCGCGCGGTGATGATCGAGGGCCCGAGCCGCGAGGCGATCGAGCTGGTGGAAGTGCGGTAGCGTCCCGGGCGGTTGCCCAAGTCTTCTGTCCAATTTGCCAAAGTCCGCGCATGGCGCGCGGCGACCATGGGCGGTCCGTTCGGCCATGACCGCGGCGCCGGAACTGTGCTAGGTCCTGCGCCAGCAGGTATCGCCACAGTGAGGTTCCCATGTACCCCGATCTCGCGCTTTACATCGACGGCGAATGGAAGAACGGCAGCGGCCGCAAGGGCGAGGACGTCATCAACCCGGCGACCGAGAAGCCGCTCGCAAGGCTGCCCCATGCCAGCGAAGCCGACCTCGATCAGGCGCTCGCGGCTGCGACCAAGGGCTTCGCGCTCTGGCGCGCAACCTCGGCCTATGACCGCGCCAAGCTCCTGCGCAAGGCTGCCAATCTCGTGCGCGAGCGCGCGGACGCCATCGCGCGCGTCATGACGCAGGAGCAGGGCAAGGTCATCGCCGAGGCGCGCGCCGAGGTGCTGGTCACCGCCGACATCATCGAGTGGTACGCCGAGGAAGGCCGCCGCGCCTATGGCCGCATCGTGCCGGGACGCGCCAAGGGCGTGCGCCAGCTGGTGACGCAGGAGCCGGTCGGCATCTGCGTCGCGTTCACGCCCTGGAATTTCCCGACGCTGACGCCGGCGCGCAAGATCGGCGGCGCGCTCGCGGCCGGCTGCTCGCTCATCCTCAAGGCGTCGGAGGAGACGCCTGGAAGCTGCGTCGAGCTGGTGCGCTGCTTCGTCGATGCCGGCCTGCCGGCGGGCGTGCTCAATCTCGTGTTCGGCGTGCCGTCCGAGGTCTCCACGCGCCTGATTGCAGCGAGCGCGGTGCGCAAGGTGTCGTTCACCGGCTCGGTGCCGGTCGGCAAGCATCTCGCCGGCCTCGCCGCCAAGGGCATGAAGCGCGCCACCATGGAGCTCGGCGGCCATTCGCCGGTCGTGGTGTTCGCCGACGCCGACCCGGAGAAGACCGCCGACACCATCGGCGCGTTCAAGTATCGCAACGCCGGCCAGGTCTGCATCTCGCCGACCCGCTTCTATGTGCAGGAGCCGGTCTATGACCGCTTCCTCAAGCGCTTCACCGAGCTCGCCAACGCGATCAAGCTCGGCGACGGGCTCGAGCCCGGCACCACCATGGGGCCGCTCGCCAACCCGCGCCGGCTCGAGGCGATGGAAGCGATCGTGCAGGATTCAAAGGGCCGCGGCGGCAAGATCGTCACCGGCGGCAAGCGGCGCGGCAACCAGGGCTACTTCTTCGAGCCGACCGTGGTCACCGAGCTGCCGGACGATTCGAAGCTGATGACCGAGGAGCCGTTCGGGCCGATCGCGCCGGTCGTCACTTTCAAGAGCTTCGACGAGGTGGTCGAGCGCGCCAACTCGCTGTCATTCGGGCTTGCGGCCTATGCGTTTACGTCGTCGGCGCAGACCGCGAACCTGATCGGCGACGCGCTTCAGGCCGGCATGGTCGGCGTCAACAGCGTCGCGATCTCGACGCCGGAGACGCCATTCGGCGGCATCAAGGAGTCCGGCTACGGCCACGAAGGCGGCATCGAGGGTCTCGATGCCTACCTGTCGCGCAAGTTCATCTCGCAGGGGTGACGCTGGGCGATGGATGGGGCTGCCGCCTACGTCAAATCATTTCTAATGGTCGACATTCTCTCCACGTCATGGCCGGGCTTGTCCCGGCCATCCACGTCTTTAATTCGATTCGCGGTCCAAGTCGTGGATGCCCGCGACAAGCGCGGGCATGACGAGTCATATCAATCATCGCGGCTGTCGCTCACGTCCACTTCAGCCGCGCCACGATCGCGCGGCCCATCACCTGGTCCTTGTCGCTCTCGCTCAGGAAGCTCAGCTCCTCCGTGAATTGCGTGATGCGCTGGCGGTAGCTCGCCTTGGCGTAGGAGTTGGTGATGTCCGTGCCCCAGTAGCTGCGCTGCGGCCCATAGGCATCGAACACGCGCTTGATATGGTCGGCCACGTCGCGGAACGGATAGGGCTGCCGCGAGAGGCCGGGCGAGGCCGATACCTTGGCGCTGACGTTGGGATACTTCGCGAGCGCGGCTGTTTGCCCTATCCCTTCCGCGACCTTGTCCGGCGGCATCGCGCCCGACACGCCCATATGATCGAGGATCAGTTGCAGTTGCGGGTGCCGCTCGGCGACGCGCCCGAATGCGGACGTGGAGCCAGGGGCAAAGCACATCACTGGAAGGCCGGCCTTTTCGGCCGCCGCCCAGAACCGGTCCGCCGTTCCGTCGGTAAGCCAGGCGAGCGTCTGCGGGCTGTTGAAGATCACGCGCACGCCCAGCATCCCCTGCTGATCTCTCCACTTCGGCAAGAGATCGAGCGCTTTGGGGTCCTGCAGCGGGAGCCTGCCCATGACGCGGAAGCGGTCGGGATAGCGTTTCGCCGCCTCGAGCGCATAGTCGTTGCGGTCGCCGGGCCAGGACGGCGGCACGATGACGGCGCGGTCGACACCGGCCTCGTTCATCATCGATATTGCGTTCTCGATCGTGAAGGGCCATGGCAGCTGCGGCTGCGCGCCCGGCACCCATTTCCAGTCCTCCGATTCCGCCTTCCACAGATGGATCTGCGCATCCACAATCATGCGCCGGTTGGCCTGCGCGGCTGCTTTCTGAGGGGCTTGCGTTGCGAGCGCGGCGCCGGCCGCGATGGTAGTGTTGAGAAAACTGCGGCGCGTCAACATGGCTTCATTCCTCCCTGGTGTGAGCACGTTCGGTTTCTTGTGACGGCAACATTCTCGCGGTGCATTTTGCGCCTAACGTCCCACCGCCACAATGGCATTGATCAGCGAGCGCCGCGTCCAAAGCGCAGGGTACGATTGAGCGGTGGCTGAAAAACCGATGGCCGGGACAAGGCCCGGCCATCGCCATGCGTAACGCTTGGTCGTGCGCGCTTACTCCAGCGGCTCGACCTTGATGATCGCGGCGCCGTGGTTGTTGCCGATCCAGAGCACCGGCCGCGGCCCGGTCTCCTCGACGAAGACGCGGCGGATGTTGGTCGTGCGCGGCAGGAGATATTCGGTGATCTCCTCGGTCTTGGTATCGAGCCGCGACACGTAGTCGTTCGACATCGAGCCGGTCCATACCTCGGCGCCGCCCTTGCTCGGCACCACGTCGTATGGGTTGCCCCACGCCTTCGGCAGCTTCCATTCCTTCATCTTCTCGGTCGAAGGATCAAACATGCCGATTGCGTTGCCGCCATATTGCGCGAACCAGAGCTTGCCCTGGTCGTCGAGCCGGCCGCGGCGCGGCCGCGTGCGCGGGGCGGCCGTCGACCAGATCTTGACCTCGTCGGGGTTCTTGGCATTGCGTATGCCAACGCTGTTGCCGCCAAACTCGAGCATGTAGACGTTGTTGTTCTTGTCGGTCGGCAACCCGTAGCCGCTGATCTGCCGGCTGGCGAGCTTGGAGACCCCGAGGTTCTCCCACTTGCCGGTCTTGATATCGAGCCGGTAGACATTGCGGGTCGCCGTGTCGGTCATCCAGACCTTGTTGTCGACATACATGTTGGTCGGCGTCACCATGTTGGTCTGGGTGGTGAGGTCGAGCCACTCCTTGTTCAAGGGATAGGTCGTGACCTGCTTGGTCTTGCGGTCGATCTTGGACGCGCCGCCCTGATACGACATGCCGATCCAGAGGTTGCCGTCGGGATCGAGCTCGATGTCGAGCGAGCCCTTCGGCTGCTCGGGCCGCAGCAGCTCGAGCTTATGGTCGACGACCTTGCCGGTCTTGGGGTCGAGCTCGCCGACGATCTGGGCGCCGAAATCGGTGTGCCAGACGCGGCCGTCGGCATCGACCACCACGTCATGGGGCTGCGCTTCCTTGCGCGGCAGATCGTATTCGGTGATGACGACCTTGGTGGCCTTGCCCTTCGGGCGCGGCAGGGTCTTGAAGTCGTATTCCTGCCGGTCTGGATTGGAGAGGCTCACCTTCTCCAGATACTCGGCGGCCTGCTGCATCATGTTGGCGGCGACCCGCGGACGCTCGCTGCGCGCGCCACCCTGCACGATGAGCTGCGGATGCGTGGGGGTGCTTTCGGGCGCGTAGCGGCCCATGCGGGTGAACACCTGCTTCCATTCCTCGGCGTCATGCACGGCCGTGAACACGCGCTGCAGCGTGTGGCAGCCCTGGCAGTCAAGCAGGAACGATGCCTTGAACTGGTCGGAACCCGGTATGCTGAGCAGCCATTCGCCGTTGGATAGCTGCGGAACGATGTTGCGCGCCTTGGCGAGCTTGATCTCCGCCGCCGCGCCCGTCGCGCCGACGTCGACGGTCTTCGGGCCGACGAGGGTGTAGCCGATCGCGCGGGTCGTGATCGTGTACTTGCCGGGCTCGAGCCGGCCGGCCGGGAAGCTGAACTGGCCTTTGTCGTTGGTCACCACCGTGGTGGTGACGGTCGAGCCCTCTTTCTTGGCGCTCACCAGCACGCCTTCCATCATGCCTTCCTCGGTCGAGGAGACCTGGCCGCTCAGGGTCTGAGCCTGTGCGCCGACGAGGCCTGTGACGGTGAAGACGCTGGTCGCAAGCAGCAGTGCTTTCAATTTCATGGCTGCGTTCTCCCTGTGGGGTCGACCTGAGTCGACGCCTTATTGAAAAGAGCAATGTTTACATTTTCCGCTTCGGTCTGACAGGGGCCGAATACAAAAAAGCGATGGCCGCAGCGGTGTACGGCCATCGCGAAACTAAGCGCTAATCCAGCGGCTCGACCCGCACGATCGAGGCGCCGTGGTTGCTGCCGACCCAGAGCACCGGCCGCCGGCCCG
>DAIUEP010000017.1:0-8272 GCA_036845065.1 Xanthobacteraceae bacterium
AGTAGCGAGTAGCGAGTAGCGAGTAGCGAGTAGCGAGTAGCGAGTAGCGAGTAGACAAGAAGGGCTCGAATTCTATTTTCTACTCGCTATTCGCCATTCGCCCATTCCCATCACCGCCCCACCAGCCGCATCGCGCCTTCGTAGTAGCTCATGTCGACATAGCGCTCGGGCGCTGGCACGTTGGTGCCGGCCTTGCGCTCGAGCTCGGCGCGCAGCGCCAGCACGTTCTTGAAACCTTCGCGATCGAAGGCGGCGTCGGGCGTGAAGCCGAAGGCGGGGTCGAGCAGCAGCGCATGCGTGCGCTCCGCTTCGCGGGTGGAGAGCTTGAGCTTGTCGACCAGGATGGCGATGCCTTGGGCCTTGTTGGCCGGTGCACGAACCCAGCGAATGCATTCGATATATGCGGCGAGGTAGCGCTCGAGCGTGTCGCGGTTCTTCTCCGCGAAGGCGCGCATCGCGAAGGCGCCGGCGGCCTGGTAGGCGCCGAGCATGTCGATCGTGCGTCCCAGGCTCTTCATGCCGGCGACCTCGGCCTGCACCGTGAACGGCAGATTGAGGATGCCGCCAGCGTTGCTCTTATCCTCCATCAGCGCCTTGAATCGAAACGGGCCGGCGCCGACCGGATTGATCTTGTAGTCGCCCTCCTTGAGCCCATGCTGCGCCAATATCTTCTTGAGCTGCAGCGCATAGGCGGTGTCGGGCGCATCGACCACCAGGGTACGTCCGCGCAAGTCGGTAAAGCCGTTGATGTTGCCCTGCACGAAGAACTCGTTCATGCCGCTGTCGCCGCCGGAGACGATGACGACGTCCTCCCTGGCGACCTCGATCATGGCGAGCGCATTGTCGACGGCCGAATGCGCTACGTGGGTCTTGCCCGAGGCGAGCCCTTCGCGCTGCGGGCGTGACCCCTCGGTAAGCTCGAGATCGATCTTGAAGCCGCGCCGCTCAAAAATGCCGTTGGCAATGCCGGCATGCAGCGGCAGCGCCTTGGCGTTGGGGAACGCATTGATCCGCAGCGTCACCAGGTCGGCGGCGCGGGCGGGTCCCGCAGATGGGGTGGCGGCTGCGAGCAGGAGCAGGGTGCCGAGCAGGGCCGAGCCGGCGAGGCGTGAGCGACGGTCCATTGCTAATCTCCAGTGCGCACGATGGGCTGTATTGGGTTGTGGACCGCATGCTAACAGACCGGCCCATAGCGACGATACCCGGCCAGCCAGCCGGACAGGGAACCGGGAACATGAGGAACAGCATGCGAGCCATCAGCCTTGCCGAGGCGAACAAGATCATCGAGGGCACCTTTGCGTCCGCCAAGCGGCGTAAGGCCTATGCGCTGGCCGCGATCGTGCTCGACGCTGGCGGGCGAGTGAAGGCGTTCCAGAAGCAGGACGGCGCGTCGTTGCTGCGTTTCGAGATCGCCTATGGCAAGGCGTTCGCCGCCCTCGGGCTCAACCGCTCCTCCCGCCAGGTCCTGCAGAAGCAGAAGGAGAAGCCGGCATTCATGGCCTCGCTGGCTGATCTGTCGGACGGGCCGCTGTTCCTCGAAGGCGGCGGCCAGCTGATCCGCGACAAGTCGGGCGAGGTCGTGGGCGCGCTCGGGGTCACGGGCGACGTTAACGAAGTCGACGACCTCTGCGCCATGGACGGCATCCGCGCCGGTGGGTTCCTTCCCGACGACGATTTCAGCCCGGCGGATGTTCGCCGGCTCAACATCAAAAAGGATCCGCCGGTCCGCGACCCGCGCAAGAAATAGCTTGCCCCAGTGCCCCGTTTCCGAAGTTCGTGAATCGTCGCAGCACCCGCTGACGCGAGCTTCGGAAACAAAGGGGCAACTCTATGATTCTAGTGCCGCTTTTCGATTTGAAGTTCCTAGCCGAGTTTGCTGAATTGGTGTAGGAGCTTCAAATCGGCGGCACGAGTGGCCGCGACCGAAGACTCTTGGTAGACGATTTGGGGTTGCGTCCGCCTCCGCCCTTAATCCGCCTTGCCTTGGCGGTATCCTGCTGGTGGTATTAGGCGATGCGGCCCGGATGAGCCCACGCGATATGTGGTTCAACCGTGCGTCCGCAGCGGGATGTGCAGTGGTATAGCCCGTGGGAGCATGTGTGCGGCCGCCCAGTTTCCGGGGGCGGTCAATGGAGGGGTCCTATGGGGACTTTCGGTCAGTTTTCGCCGCCCATTGCGGCCATCGTTGCAGCGCTGGCGCTCGCCGGCTGCTCCGGGGGCAGCATCGGTAGCGGCTGGGGCTTTGGCAATTCGGATCAGCCCCCTCAGCAGGAACAGCCGGGGCCGGAAATTCCCGCCACGATCCGTGTGTCCGAGGTCATCGGGCGCTGGGGCTATGCGGCCTTCCACAAAGCGGAGGACCGGCAGCGCACGGAAGCTGCCGCGCGCTCCCAGTGCAACCATCCCTTTGTCATCGGGCAGGGACCGACCGGCGGTGTGATGATGTATCTTGCCGACCAGTCGGAGCTGCGGGAGCTGCGCGTCAAGGGCGGCCCGGGCGGTAAGAACTATATCGGGCCTGCTGGCCCGACGCCCGGTCCGCAGGATCGCGAGATCACGTCGTTTGACGGCAGGGTCATGGTGATGGTCTTCGCCGATCCCGAGATCGCAGGCCGCTACGGCACCGGCATTTACGTGCGTTGCGCGCCGAGTGCGGGCAACGTCGCCTCCGGAAAGAAATGACGGTCACGATCTGGCACAATTCAAGATGCACGACCTCTGCGAGGTGCCAGGGATGATCCGATCCTGATCGAGTGCTTGTGCGCAGCAGAAAGGGCAGCCGGCTTTGCCGACCGCCCGAGCGAGTGACAGAGATTCTGTAATTCTCTCGAGGTCGCTCCCTACCGGAAATCCTCCGGACGCAGGAAATCCATCTTCAGGACTTCCTTCATTATGTCCAGATCGACCTCGGGCAGGACTGTTTTCTTGAATGCCAGCGCCGCCTGCTTGTACTCGTCGGCGCAATGCGCCGTGCGGGCGCGCGGCAGCAGCCGGTCGGCGAGCTCCTGGAAGGTTGCCGGATCCTTGCCGTAGGCGATGCAAAGGTAATTGAACGCACGCTGGATATCGATGCTGTGCTCGTCCGCCTCCTGGGCGGGTTTGATATCGCCCTTCTGGGATTGGAGACGCTCGGCGTTCATGTGATGCCAGGCGTTGTAAGTGCCTTTGATCGTGGTCAACGCCACCTTGGGGCCGAACTGCAGCATGATCAAAGCCGCGATCTGGTCGGCACCGTCTTCTTCCTTACCAAGCAGCGGGATGTCCTGGATCTGGAACAGGGCATGGCCAAGCTCATGCAGAATGACGCTGACCGCGCCGCCGACCATCACCTCCGAGCGCGTAAATCCGGGCATCAGGCCGAGCGAGGTCGAGCTGAACGGCTCATTGGGCGCGCGCTTGCGCTCGACCGCGACCTGGGTGTCCATGTAGTGGAACCAGGAATAGCAGAGATGAACGCGGCCCGCTCCGTCGTAATAGGAGTTCGGTCCGCCGCAGGCCTTGGGATCGCCCTCTTCCAGCGACAGCACGAGTCCGCCCTGCAGCTTCAGGGGCGAGAGAAAAGCGGCGAGCTGTTCGAGCAGCTTGCGGTCCTTGAGCCGGGCGTAGATCGGCTTGTATTTCGCGCTGCGCGGCTCGTTGTATTCGATCTCGATCATGTCGTTCTGCAGCGCAGGCGGCGTCTGTGCCGCCGCCGGCCCATGTGGGATCAAGCACGGGATCAGGCAACCGAGAGCAAGCGCCAATGCGCTGGCAGCTGCGATGCGGGTCATGGGTGACATCTCCGATTAAGGTTGTTCGTGCAGACGTTCACTTCATTGGCGCCAGTGCCGGGCTCAATCCGGGATCCACTTGGTTCCCTGGACCTTCCGCAGCTTGTCCTTGTCGAGGTGCGGCAGGATGTTTGCGGTGAACGCGCGCCGGACTTTCTCGTAATCGCTCGTATAGGACGCCGCTCCGGCCAGATAACCGCGGCAGTGCGCGATGCGACGCGTCGGCAGGTCGATCGGGGTGTTGGGACGGCCGACCGCGATGAAGCTTGAGAAGCCAATCGGGTCCTTCCCGACTGCGATGCACAGCAGGTTGTAGTAGCGCTGCCGCACCGTGGGGCGGATGTCGCCCAGGTAGTTCACGTCCGTGATCTGTCCTTCGCGGATCACTGCGTCCCACTGGTTGAGGAAGTAGGCGGTGCCGAAGATCGTCTTGCGCGCGATGTCGGTGCCGAATTGGAACAATAGGAAGGCGGCGGAGTAGTCGGCGGCGTCGTGCAGCCGGCCCCAGACCGGAACTTCGAGATTGTCGAACACCGCGAGCGCGGTCTCGTGCAACACGTGCTCAACGAACGGGCCGACCGTCGCCATCTCGCGCGTGATCAGATTGGGACCGATACGCCCCAGCGTCTTGAACATCTCCTGCATGGTTGGATCGGGGGACTGCGGTCCCTTCTCGCCCGGCAGCACGCTCTCGATCAGGTCGACGAATTCATAGCAGATGGTCACCGGGCCGCCGGCCTTGTAGGGCGCATAGTGGGTGCCGCATTCGGCGGTCCGCACGGTGAGCGGAAACTGCAACGGCGACAGAAACTGCTGCAAGGTCTCGAGCACCTTGCGTTGTTGCAGCCGTTTCATGATCGCCAAATACTCGGCCTTCTTCGGCTGTTCGTAGGCGATCGAAATGTTTTGCTGGGCAAGGGCCCGCGATGGCGTCAGCGCGGTAAGCCCAACCAAGGCGGCCACGCAGGCCGACGCAGTGATCGTTCGCTTCATTGACGAGCCTCTAGCTGATGAAGTTGCTGTCTTCAGGTTGCTGTCTCACAGACGATGAGCGTCGGTCGACGAGGATCCGGGCCATCTGCGAAAAACTTGTGTGGATGACCAGTGTGGATGAGTTGGGCCAAGCCGACATGATGGTCCGAACAGGAAAATTCCTCGGATGGTTTAGATGCGCTTTAATTTTGAGCGCGGGCCTTCGAATTGGAGCGCAGGCCCTCGCCGCTTGAAGGCTGCCGGGAAGCTATCGCTTGGGCCGGGCCCTGTCCAGCCAAGGGGGGCCCGGAGCGCGCGCTTGTCAGTTTGACGATAGTAATGGTTGTCGCCTTGCCACTCGTCCACCGAACGGACGATGGCTTAGCGCCAGCCGTATTAAGTTTTCGCAACCCCGCCCGCAATGGTATAGGTTGTCGTCAAATCGCCACTATCAAACAGCCTTGTTGGCGGTAGATTCCTCGCCTCCACGAGATAGGGATTAATAGTGATGCAAAGGCTCTCGCACCTTGTAGCAGTTGGCGTCATTGGGCTGGTTAGCGTCGGTTCAGCGATGGCGCAGACGCCTGGCGCCGCAATGGGCAAGCCCGGCGCAAAGGCTAAAATCCAGTCCCCCGCGGTCGTGTCCGCGAGAAGCAATCTCGGTTCGCTGGCCAGGATGGCACCGGGTGCGGAAGCCCGAGCGGCCAAATCCAACATTGGCGCAATGACAAGCGTTGCGCCTGCGCAAGCCGCCGCGTCGGCGACCGGCGGCAAGATGAGCGCGATCGCGCATGCGGCGTCTGCCGTCGCTGCCACATTGGCCAAGACGAGCGTCGGAGCCATGGCGCACGCAGCATCGATTGGTGCCGTTGCAGCCAGGACGAGCATCGGCGCTGATGCGAACATGTCTGGTAGCGCAGCAGGAGCGGCAGGAAAGTCGCAACTCAACCTCGCCGCGACCGCGGTGCAGTCGTCGGCGGCCAAATCGTCGGCGGCCAAGTCGGCAAAGAGCAATCTGGGCCCAATGGCGAAGGCTTCGTCGGCCTCGCATGCGGCCGCCGCGGTGACAAGTCGAGCGAATCTCAGCGTGTTGGCAAGGGCGGTGCCTGCTGCCGGCATGGTTAATAAATCGAATTTCGGCTCGCAATTGAAGTCGGCGGTCAGCGGTAATCGCAAGAGCTAGCCGCGCCAATTGATTGTCTTTGCATGGTGAATCCCGTCGTATTGCGGCGGGATTCATGGTTCTGGCCCCGTTCTGGGATGAGTGTTGCGCGCGCCCGCATTGCCGGCGTCGGCTCCACTTGTATCTCCAGTTATGAAGTCTGCGGCTGTGAACCACGAGCGCGCTTTGTGCGCTCGAGACGGTGTTTCTGTCTTTGCGGATCGCGTAAGGCTATTCGGCCGATGACACCGCTGCTAGTCCTATGGTATCGATCCGGCCGTCGCCGGAGTTGAAGCACGGGAGAGTTAAAGATGAAGCTGCAGATCACTGCCGCCATGCTTGCATTGACCATCGCGGCAAGCCCCGCATTGGCTTGCAAGGGCGAGGAGATTTATTCGGAAGATTTCAGTAGCTCTGACGGCCCATGGGCGAATGCGCCTTGGTTCAACATCGCGGGCGGAGCTGCCGAGTTCAAGATGGAGCCCGGCAATAGCGGCTTCATTCCCTACCTCGGCGGCAACTTCAAGGAATTCGACGTCTGCGTTGACGTTGCCAATCCAGCATTCAAGAACGCCGATGCACCGCCGGTCGCCGGGCTTGCATTCTGGTTCAACGATTTCCAGAACATGGTAGCCGTGCTGGCGGCTCCGGCGGGCGTGATGTTCGCGATCAGCAACAACAAGGGCAGGAACATACTTGCGAGTCCGCCGCGCAAGATCAATGCGTTCAAGACCGGCAATGGCGCCACCAACACGCTTCGCGTCACCGCCAAGGGCAACAATGTCGCTTTCTATGCCAATGATCAGCGCGTCGGGACGTTCAGGGGCACGCCCAACGATGGCTTGATTGGCCTGATCGCGGAGTCGGAGAAGGATCAGGTGACGTCCTGGAAGTTCTCCAACTTCAAGCTGACCGAGCCGCCGAAGTGAAGGATCGCACGTAGCGATCCTGCTTGATCGCGGGACGAGTGGATTGCGGCAGCGATGCGCAGTGCATCGCTGCCGTTTGCACATGAGGCCTGAATCAATCGTGGCTTGCGAATAGGTGCGACAACGGATCGGTCGTGCCTGCTGACGGGTCTTGCGCGGCCGGCAAGGGCCAGAACATTCAGGGGAGCTTTGGGTGCTCTCTTGCATCGCCCACAGTGCTAGGCTGCGCGCTCCCATCGGGCGCACGTCGATCCCATGCCGACCACTCGCGACTTTGTTCTCGGCCCCTGGCGCGCCGTCCTGGTGCTCGGCGTCACACAGGTTCTGGCCTGGGGCGCGATCTTCTATCCGCCGGTCCTGACCCTGCCGTTGATCGCCGCGGACCGCGGCTGGTCGATCACCTTCGTGATGAGCGGATTCTCGCTCGCGCTGCTGGTGGCCGGCCTCGTCTCGCCGCTGATCGGACGCCTGATCGATCGCCATGGCGGTCACCGGATCATGCCGGTGGGCTCGCTGCTCGCGGCACTCGGGCTGGTCGGACTTGCCTACGCGGAGCATCGGGCGAGCTATCTTGCGGTCTGGGTGCTGCTCGGCGTTGCGATCGCGGCGTCGCTCTACGATCCCGCCTTCGCGACGCTCGGCCGCATCTTTGGCGCAGCAGCGCGCCAGCCGATCACCGCGCTCACGCTCGCAGGCGGCTTTGCTTCGACCGTCAGCTGGCCGGCGAGCCACGTGCTGATCGATCTCATGGGCTGGCGAGGGACTTATCTGGTCTATGCGGCGCTGCTCGCGCTCGTCGCGGCACCCTTGCACGCCTTCGCATTGCCGCGTCAGCGCGCTGATCGCGAGGCCCGGCCGACCAGCGCGCCGGCGGCGCCCACGGCCCTGCTTCCGCCCCGCGGATGGCCGTTCGCGCTGGTGGCGGCGGCGTTCGCCGCCTATGCGTTCGTGCCATCCGGCCTCTCGGCGCATCTGCTTGCGATCTTCGGCCGTTCCGGCATCGATGCGGGGAGTGCGGTCGTCATTGGCGCGCTGTTTGGTCCCTCACAAGTGCTGGCGCGTATTGGCGAGCTCATGTTCGCGCGCGGCATTCACCCGCTCATGGTGGCGCGCGTCGCTGTCGGCATGTTGCTGGCGGGCTTTGCGCTGATGGCGCTGTGCGGACTTTCGCTGGCGGTCGCGGCCGCCTTCATGGTGATGTTTGGAATGGCCAACGGCCTGATCACGATTGCGCGCGGCACGGTGCCGCTCGCGCTGTTCGGCGCCAGTGGCTACGGCGCCTTGCTCGGCCGCATTGCCGGCCCGTTCCTGCTGATGCAGGCGATTGCGCCGCTGGTGCTCGCACTGGTGGCGGAGCACGGCTCCGATTCAATTGTGCTGACGGTGGTCGCGATGCTCGCGCTGATCGCATTTGCGTGTTTTGTCACGCTGCGGCGGCC
>DAIUEP010000017.1:8372-17112 GCA_036845065.1 Xanthobacteraceae bacterium
TGTATCCAGTTGAGTAGAGTGAGTGCATCAATGCAGCGTCTCGTCTTGCCCGCTATCGTCACCGCCTTAGCGATCACCACGGCGACAGCCGGTCCGATCAATCTCAATCCTCCCGGTGCTGTGCATCCGTCCGCACACGCGCCGGCGGAGACCGCGCCGGTCCAACGCGTCAATGGGCCGGGACCCAATCTCGGCGGCGGTTTTCTCGAGCTGCTGTTCCGCGGCCCGGGCAACAATGACGCCGCGCCGCGATACGAGCCGCGGTCGCCCTTCCAGCGCCAACAGGTGGATCCTCCCGAGCAAGGGCAGGACTATTCCGGCCAACCGGGGCAGCAGACGGTCAATCCGCGCTTCCTGAAACAGGTCGTCAACTACGACGGCAGGGAACGGCCCGGCACCATCATCATCAACACGAATGAGCGCCTGCTTTATCTGGTTCAGGATGACGGGACTGCGATCCGATACGGCATTGGCGTTGGTCGGCCCGGCTTTACCTGGGCGGGTGTCCGCCAAGTTACGCGCAAGCGCGAATGGCCGGATTGGACACCGCCACCCGAAATGCTCAAGCGCCGTCCCGATCTGCCGCGCCACATGGAGGGCGGCCCCGAAAATCCGCTCGGCGCCCGCGCCATGTATCTGGGCTCGACGCTCTATCGAATTCACGGCTCGAACGAGCCCTGGACGATCGGAACGGCGGTGTCGTCCGGCTGCATCCGCATGCGCAACGAGGACGTGGTCGATCTCTATGAGAGGGTCAAGGTCGGCACCAAGGTGGTGGTGATCTGACCGCGGCGGCCGGATGCGCGCACTGCGCGCTCACCGCTTGTTGCTCTTGATCAAGGCTCTTGAACGCCGAAGGCCGCCCTTGGGGCGGCCTTCTTAATTCAGCGACGTGCGTGTCGCGGCTGCCGTCACTCGAGTTTGAATGCCGCGCGCAGCTGCTCCTTCACCGCCTTCTGCGTCGCCTTGGCGGCGGCTTCGTTATAGCCGATGTGGGGATCGGTCTCGACGCAGGGATCTTTGTAGGTGAAGGGTTGGCCGGTCGAGACATTGATCACGACGCCGCCCGCCTCTTCCTTGAGCGTGCAGGCCCGCGTGCTCTGCGAGCCCTTTGCGACCGTCGGCGTCTTGGGGCCGAGCGGATTGTCATAGGCGTGATGAGCGTCGGGATATTCGATCAGCTGCGCATCGCGTCCGGCCGCGCGCAGTCGCTCGAAATAGGGGCGGCATGGCCCGATCGTCACATAGTCGTCTGCCAACCCGTGATGCTGGCGGATCGGTCCGGTCACGTCGGTGTCGCCGACGAAGCTCGTCGAGCACGACGCATAGAGCGGAAGATGCAGCGCGAACGTCGCCTTTGGGCTCCACAGCTGCTGGAGCCGCCGCATGCTGGAATAGAGCGCCGACTGCCCGCCGCGTGAGAAGCCCATGACGGCGATGCGCGCCGGATCGATGCGCGGGTGGGCGGCGAGCATCTCGTGGCTGCGATAGGCGTCGAGGATCATGTTGAGGCGGCCGAGCAAAGCCTGGTCGGCCGACGTGCTGACGATGCCGCGCGCCGAGAAGCTGTCGAGCACGAATGACGCGATCCCCATCTCGTTGAAGTGCTTGGCCCACAGCTCGTTGCCGCCATTGACGCCGCCGGAGCCATGCAGCAACACGACGGCCGGCATCCGGCCGTTGACGCCGCGCGGGATGCGCAACTCGCCCGCGATCGTAACGGCCTTGCCGTTCTTGTCTCCGGTCAGGAACTGCCGGTCGCTCAGGGTCAGTGTCTCGATCGGGCGCAGCTCGATGCGGGCCGCGAGATCGTTCAGGCTTGGCTCGGCCAACGCCGCCTGGGTCGACAACAGGCCTGCGATGCCGATGATCGCAGCTGCAGCGCGCAATCCGCGTGCCATGGGGTTCCTCCAGCGATGTCCGGCCGCTCATGACGGCGGCCCGGCGCCGACTTTATGCCATTTGAAATGCCATTTGAAGCCGGCGACAAGCGGGTGGCGGCTTGTCAGCGCTGGAGAAGATAAGCCGGTTATTCCTCGTCGCCGCCGCCGAGATCACCACCGAGATCGGTATCGTCCTCGAACTCGGTGACGTTGTCCTGATCTTCGGCGGCAGAGCTCGCGTCATCATCGGAAGCGTAATTCGCGTTGGCGGTCTCGTTCGTCTCGTTGTCGACAAGCCCGTAGTTGCGGGGGGCGCCGCCACCGGCGCCTGTGCCACGGCCGATATCGTCAAGCCCCGCCTCGCGCGCAAGATTTCCGTCGCCGCCAACACCGCTCCAGGGTGATGCCGAGCCGCCTGGTGGATTATACGCCGCATGCGCGGTGCCGCCCTGATGACCGCCCATCATCGAACGCATGCTGTTCATGAGCAGCGACCCGCCGATCACGCCAACCGCGGTGGCGGCTGCCGTTCCAAGAAACGAGCTGCCGCCCGACGGCTGTCCCATCGGTTGTCCCATCGGCTGTCCGATTGGTTGTCCCATGGGCTGCGCCTCGGTCCGGTAGACGGGGGGAGCACCCGTGGGCTCGCCGGAAGGCCGCACCGTCGGGACCGAGCCCGCGCGCGGCGCCTCGCGCCGTCCCCACACGCTTTCGCGGATGTTGTCGAGGAAGCCGCCTTGCCGCTGCGGCTCGGCGCCGATGCCGAGCTGTGCTTCCAGCTCGCGGATACGGGCATCAGCGCGCTTGAGCGCCTCGTCCTGGATCAGCATGGTCTGCGTCATCGCGTAGGGCGCATTGGGAGCTTGACGGAGGCCGTCTTGAATCAATCGCTCGGCCTCCCTATCGCGCGGCGTATTCTCAAGCGTTGCCAGGCGATCAAACAGCTCGGTGACGAGTTTGCGTTCCTCTGGGGTCATCGGGTGTCTCCTGTCCTCCTGTAACGCACGCGTCTATGTAGGCACTGGGGGTGGCGGCGGAATGACCGGTTCCACAATTATTTGAGGGGGGCTAAGCCAGGGCGACGCCATGACGCGCCAGGAGGCCGGGGAAGGAATCCTCGACGAAGTAGGCATATTCCCGCTCCCGCAGGGTGGTGAGCGGATCGAGCTTCTGCAACTCGGGGTCGACGAAGCCCGGGTGGCACATCACCACGCTGCCGTCCGGGAGCCCCACGAGAAATTGTGGGAAGGTGGCCGCAAAATCCGCCTGGTCGCGAAACGCATAAGTGCCCGCGAAGGCCGGATTGGTGCGGACGCCAGCCGCCGCCGCGCGGCTCCGGAAGCCCTGGCTCAAGGCGTCGAGCAGCAGGCCCTTGCGGTCGCCGAGCGAGCGAAGGAGCGGATGCGTGCGCCCGCATTGGCGCACCCAGGCGTCCGGCGCGTCGCGCTTGGCGACGGTGAGCAGCGCCTCGCGCACCTGCGGGAACAGCTGGACATGCTGGTGACCGTCGATGAAGTCGGGCGGGCGGCCGAAATGCTCCACGAACGCGCGTACCTGTCGCGCGATCTCCGCCTCGAGCGCGTCTGGCGCGAGCGAGCGCAGGCCGGCTCGGATCAAGAGTGAGCCGAGTGGCAGGAACGCTCCGTCGCGCAACGGGCGAAATCCTGCGCTGAGCGGACGAAAAGGCGCGGTGAGCGTGACGTGCAGCCCGATCGCGACACGCCGCGCACCGGCATTGAGCGCCTGCAAGGCGAGCGCTTCGGCGCGATGGAAGCTCGGTGCCGCCACCATCACCGAGGTGGCATTGATGCGTCCGCGCACGACGAGATCGCGGATCGCGGCACTGACCGAAGCCGAGATGCCATAGTCGTCCGCGCAGAGCCAGATGCGGGTCATTCCGCCGCCGAGCGCGCCGGCGGCTCTTCGGTGGCGCGGTCCGAGCCTTCGGCCGACTTGAGCTCGTGCTCGGCCACGAAATAGACCGGGCGAGCTTTCAGCTCGGAGAGAATCTTGCCGATATATTCGCCCATGATCCCGATCATGACCAGTTGCACGCCGCCCAGCACCATGAGGCCGACGACGAGCGAGGGATAGCCCGGGACCGACTGCCCGAAGAAGAATGTCTCGACCAGGATTTGCAAGCCGAATACGAGAGCGGCGCCCGCGAGCAAGAGGCCCAAGAGGCTCGCCAGCCGAAGCGGCGCCACCGAGAACGACGTGAGGCCTTCGATCGACAGGCCGACCAGCGAATAGAAGTTCCAGGTGCTGCGCCCATGGCCGCGCGCGGCCGGCTCGTAGTCGACGCGCATCTGACGGAAGCCGATCCAGCTCGCCAGCCCCTTGAAGAAGCGGTTGCGCTCGGGCAGTTGGCGCAGCGCGGCGGCGGCGCGCGGCGACAACAGGCGGAAGTCGCCAGCGTCTTCGGGAATTTTGTGGCGCGCGCCCCAATTGATGATGGCATAGAAGCCGCGCACGGACAGCCGTCGCAGCCAAGGCTCGTTCTCACGGTGGGCCTTGGCGGTGTAGACGACGTCGTATCCACCATCGAGCCAATGGCCGACCAAGGTATCGACCAGTGATGGCGGGTGCTGACCGTCGCCGTCCATGAACAGCACGGCGCCCAGCCGCGCATGGTCGAGGCCGGCGAGTAGGGCGGCCTCCTTGCCGAAATTGCGCGACAGCGAGATCACCTGGACATCGAGCACGTCGGCGGCAAGCTCGCGTGCGACCGCCAGCGTCTCGTCCCGGCTGCCGTCGTCGATATAAATGACTTCGGTGACGAGCCGCCTATTGCTGCGCAACGCCGTCGCTACCTCGACGATGCGGGCGTGCAGCCCCGGCAGGTTCCCGGCCTCGTTGTAGACCGGGACCACGATGGACAGGCCGGCCTCCGCCCGCCCGCGCGGCCGTGCCAGAGCGCCGGTATCGCCCAGGATTATCGGATTGGCTGCCATCGTTGATCGCCTTTCGGCCTTTATGCGGCTGCGGGTCGTTTATAGCGCAAGCCGCCCAAGCTGTCGCGCGGCCCTGGCTGCGCCCTTTTGCCTTGCTTAACCGGAGGGGTGGTCCAAAACTGGCGGGACATACATGGTGAGGCTCGGCGCGGCGCGCCAGCCGTGCTAAGCGAAGCCCGCCATGGGATTTTCTCACACATTCGACAACCTTCTGCGCCGCCTCCGGGGGCTCGATCGCGCGGTTGTGCTCAAGGCCGTCAGTTTTGCCCTGATCGGTCTGGTGAATACCGGGATCGACTTCGGTGTGTTCACATTCACCCACTACTATCTGGGCTGGCCGATCATCGTCGCCAATCCGATCGCCTGGCTCATGGCGGTCAGCAACTCGTACGTCATGAATTCAATGATCACGTTTGCGGCGGAAACGGGACGCCGTCTGAGCGTGAAAGCTTACATTACGTTCATCTTGTCACAGGTCGGCGGTCTCATCGCCAACACCACGACGGTGTTCATCCTGTCGCAGTTCATGCCGGCGTGGATGGCCAAGATTCCCGCCATCGCGTCGAGCTTTATCGTGGACTTCACGCTGTCGCACCTCATCGTGTTCCGGCGCCGGGAAGAGCCGTCTCGTTAAGGATCCGTGATCAAAGGAGAGGCTGCTTGCTGCACAACGACAATCTGACGGCCGACCGGCCGACCTTCGTCACCCATCTCGAATGCGCCTATACGGGCGAGCGCTACCCGGCCGACGAGGTGCACAATCTCTCGCGCGCCGGCAAGCCGCTGCTCGTCCGCTACGATCTCGCCGGCGTGCGCAACGCGCTGAGCAAGGAGGCGCTCGCGCGCCGTCCGGCCGATCTGTGGCGCTACCGCGAGCTGCTTCCGGTGCGGCGCACGCGGGACATCGTGAGTCTCGGCGAGGTGATGACACCGCTGGTGCCGCTGCGGAAGCTCGCGGCCGCGGGCGGCGAGCTGATCGTGAAGGATGAAGGGCGGCTGCCGACCGGGTCGTTCAAGGCGCGCGGCCTGGTCATGGCGGTGTCGATGGCCAAGGCGCTCGGCATCACCCACATGGCGATGCCGACCAACGGCAATGCCGGCGCGGCGCTCGCCGCCTATGCGTCAAGCGCCGGCATCAAGACCACGATCTTCTGCCCGGAGGATACGCCTGAGGTGAACGTGAGCGAGATCGCGCTGCAGGGCGCGGCCGTCTATCGGGTCAACGGCCTGATCGACGATTGCGGCAAGATCGTCGGCGAGGGCAAGGCCAAGGTCGGCTGGTTCGATGTCTCCACCCTCAAGGAGCCCTATCGCATCGAAGGCAAGAAGACGATGGGCCTGGAGCTTGCCGAGCAGCTCGATTGGGATGTGCCGGATGTGATCCTCTACCCGACCGGCGGCGGCACCGGCCTGATCGGGATGTGGAAGGCATTCGCGGAGCTCGAGGCGATCGGCTTCATCGGCAGGAAGCGGCCGCGCATGGTGGCGGTGCAGGCTGCCGGCTGTGCCCCGATGGTGCGCGCCTACGAGGCGGGCGAGGAGCACGCGCCACGCTGGGAGAACGCGCATACGATTGCATCGGGCATCCGCGTTCCGCAGGCGGTCGGCGACTTTTTGATCCTGCGTGCGGTGCGCGAAAGCGGTGGCTTCGCGATCGCAGTCGACGACGACGCCATCACCTCGGCGCTTGAAGAAGCGGCGCGCGTGGAGGGCTTCCTGATGTGTCCGGAGGGTGCCGCCACCTACGCCGCCTACAAGCAGAGCCTGGCCGACGGTCGTATCCGCCGCGACGAGCGGGTCGTGCTGTTCAATTGCGCGACCGGCCTGAAGTACCCATTACCGCCGTCGCACCGCACCCTTGATCGCCACAAGCCGATCGACTTCGCGGCCCTGTAATGGCGTGGTAGGCTCCCGAAACTTCAACGGGAGGATGCCATGACAAGGCTGCTGATCGCCGTCACGCTGGCGACGCTCGCCGTTCTTCTTTCGCAAGCCCATGTTTCGCAAGCCCAAGTTTCGCAAGCCCAAGTTTCGCAAGCCTTTGCGCAGACCTACCCGGCGCGCCCGATCACCATGATCGTGCCGCTCGCGCCGGGCGGATCGACCGACGTCATCGGCCGCATCATGGCGGAAGGCATGCGGGCCTCGCTCGGCCAGCCGGTGGTGGTCGAGAACGTTACCGGCGCGGGCGGCACTATCGGGGTTGGTCGTCTCGCGCGTTCGGCTCCCGACGGCTACACGTTCGGCATCGGGCAGTGGGGCACCAACATGGCGAACGGCGCCATCTACTCGCTCCAGTATGATCTCGTTGCGGACTTCGAGCCGATCGCGCTGATCTCGACCCAGCCGTTCCTGATCGTCGCGCGCAAGACCCATCCGGCGAAGGACCTTGCCGAGCTGGTCGCTTGGTTGAAAGCCAACACCGACAAGGCCTCGCAGGGCAATTCCGGCATCGGCACGCCGAGCCACGTGGCCGGCATCTTCCTGCAGAACGCGATCGGGGCGCGCTGGCCGCTGGTGCCCTACCGCAGCGCCGGATTGTCGATGCAGGATCTCGTCGCCGGCAACATCGACATGATGCTCGACACGCCCGCGGTTTCGATGGCGCAGGTGCGCTCCGGCAACATCAAGGCCTACGCGGTGACCGCCAAGAACCGCATCTCGGTCGCGCCCGAAATCCCGACGACCGACGAAGCCGGCTTGCCGGGCTTCTACTTTTCGTTCTGGCACGCGCTGTGGGCGCCCAAGGGTACGCCGGCGCCCATCGTCGCCAAGCTCAATGACGCCGCCGCGAAAGCGCTGGCCGATCCGGGCATCCGGCAGAAACTGGTCGATCTCGCGCAGGACATTTTCCCGCGTGAGCAGCTCGCGCCGCAGGCGCTCTTGGCTTTTCACAAGGCGGAGATCGAGAAATGGTGGCCGGTCATCAAGGCCGCCGGCATCAAGGCCGAGTGAGAATGGATGGAGTGAGGATGTCATGAGGACGTTGCTGCTGGCCGCGCTATTGACAGTCACCGGCGTGGCGGGGGCTGGGGCGCAGACCTATCCGACCAAGCCCATCACCATCGTGGTGCCGTTCGCGGCCGGCGGGCCGTCCGACGCGCTGGCGCGCATCCTGGGCGACCGCATGAAGACGACGCTCGGGCAGTCTTTCATCATCGAGAACGTCACCGGCGCCGGTGGCTCGATCGGAGTCGGCCGCGCGCTGCGCGCGGCGCCCGATGGCTACACCATCAGCTTCGGCCATCTCGGCACGCATGTGGCGAATCAGGCGATCTATCCGCTGCAATACGACATGCTGGCCGATCTCGATCCGGTCGTGCTCTTGCCCAGCAACCCGATGGTCGTGGTCAGCAGGAACACGCTGCCGGCGAAGAGTCTGCAGGAGCTGATCACCTGGCTGCGCGCGAACCAGGGCAAGGCGACGGCGGGCACCGCCGGCGCGGGATCGGGATCGCATATCGCGGGCGTCTATCTGCAGAATCTCATCGGCCTTCAGTTCCAGTTCGTGCCCTATCGCGGCACGGCGCCGGCGCTGACCGATCTGGTCGCCGGCCAGATCGACATCATTGTCGATCAGGCCTCGAACTCGATGCAGCAGATCCGCACCGGCAACATCCGCGCCTATGCGATCACCGACCGCAAGCGGCTCGCCGCGGCACCCGAAATTCCGACGGTGGACGAGGCCGGCTTGCCGGGCTTTCACATGACGCTGTGGAATGGCCTGTGGGTGCCGAAGGGCACACCGAAGGATGTCGTCAGCAAGCTCAACGCCGCGGTGGTCGAAGCGCTCGCGGATCCGGCGGTGAAGCAGCGGCTCACCGATCTCGGCCTGGAAATCCCCGAGCGCGACCAGCTCACGCCCGAGGCGCTCGGCGCCTGGCACAAGGCCGAAGCCGCGAA
>DAIUEP010000017.1:17212-36445 GCA_036845065.1 Xanthobacteraceae bacterium
GCGACCAGCTCACGCCCGAGGCGCTCGGCGCCTGGCACAAGGCCGAAGCCGCGAAATGGTGGCCGGTCATCAAGGCGGCGAACGTCAAGCCGGAGTGAGCCGGCTGCTCGCTCGGGCGGCTTTGTTGATCGTCTTCAACGCCCTTCGCGCAGCTGCGCGAACGCGCGATTGAGCGCGCTCGCTGCAGCAGCGAGCTTGGCCCGCCGCTCCGCGATCCAGGCCTGATCGGCGGCGAGGTGCTGTCGTTGTGCGCGCAGCATGCGCTGGACCTCCGCGGGTTGCGGGCCACCGAGGCCGAGGCTCGATCGCACCATGTTCTCGGCGGTGAGCGCGCGGCGGAAGTCCGCCTCCGCGAGCGGCAGCTTGGTTTCCTTCAGGCCGAGATGCGCAGCCGCCTTGGCGTAGATCTCCTGCGCGGCCGCGAACGGAATCTGCGTCGGGCGCAAGCTGTTGCTACGGCCAAACGTGACCAGGTCGGACGCGAAGTGATGGCCGACGCGGAACGGCACGTCGGCGTCGCGCTGCAGGATGTCGGCGAGCTCGGTGGTGGTCGCGTAATCGGCGTTGACCTCCTCCAGCGCGCGCGCCGCGTTGAAGGTGAACTGTTTCACGACTGCGGTGAGCTTGCCAAGCATGTCGGAGGCACGGGCAAGCGTCTGCGCCGGATCGTTGCCCTTGTAGTCGGGCACGCCGTGCGGAACGTTATGCGCCTTGAACAGATAGGTCGCAGCGCCCCCCAGAACCTCGCTCGCCCTGATCCGCACGTCGTTGAGCGCCACCGGGTTGCGCTTCTGCGGCATGATGCTGGAGGTGCCGGTCAGCTCACCCTCTTCGAGGGTCAGCCAGGGCGTGGTCATGCGGTATTGCGCCTCGACGTCGGATATGAACGCGCTGACGGTGAGGGCGATCGAGGACGCGACGCTGACGAGATCGAGACCGGCGTCGATCGGCGAGATCTGGTTGGCGTCGAGCGAGTTTTCGAGCACGCCGTCGAAGCCGAGCAACTCGGCGAGGCGTGGTCGATTGACCGGAAAGCTCGACGTGCCGAGCGCGGCCGAGCCGAGCGGAGACTTGTTGACGGTCGCAAACGCCTGCGCGAGCCGCACGCCGTCCCGCTCCAGCGCCTGCGTATAGGCGAGGATATAGTGCCCGAACGAGATCGGCTGGGCCTGCACGCCGACCGTATAGGCGGGCACGATGGCGTCGGGATGCTTGGCCGCAAGCTCCAACAACGCTGTGCGCGCCACGTTGAGCGCCGCATAGGTCGCGAGCACCTGGTCGCGCTGGAACAGCCGATTGCGGGTCGCGCCGATATCCTGCCGGCTGCGTCCCGAGTGCATGCGGGTGACATCCGGGCCGCCGATGGCGATGATCAGCGGCTCGACCTGCAGATAATCGCCGGAGCGCCGTGCGCCCGGCTTCTCGGCATCGGCGATCACCTGGGCGACGGCGTCCGCGATGGTCTTGCCGAGCGCCTTGGGAACGATCCCCTGCTCGACCACCATCACGCTCGAAGCCTTGTTGAGCTCGCCGAGCCAGTAGAACTCGTCGCGCCGCTCTTGTGCGGACGCGCTGCCGACGATCAGGAGCAGCGCCGCTGCACACGCGATCCGATGATGCTTCGCGCCCATGGTTTCCTCCCGGCTTTGACCGTTGAGAGGGTGGCTGCGCGACCGCGATTTTGCAACAGCTGTTCGGTACACGACTGTTCGGCGCGCGTCGGCTCAGCGCGCGACCTGGCTGCGCAGCACCAGCGTGCCGACGACGGCGAGATTGAGCAGGTTGAAGCCGACGCCGGCCGCGAAAGCGGGGGCGTAGTAGCCGAAATGGTCGTACAGGATGCCCGCAAGCCAAGTCCCGGCCGCCATCCCGCTGCCGCTGAGCAGGAGCAATGTTGGCACCCGCCAGCTTGCCTCGCGCGCCGGAAAATATTCGCGGATCGCGAGCACATAGGCCGGAACGAGGGCGCTGAAGCCGATGCCGAAGGCGCCCGCCACCGCGAACAGCCCGGCCTCGTCCTGCGTCAGCAGGAACCCGGTCATCGCGGTTGCCTGCATCAGCGAGCTGATCAGCAGCGTCAGCAATCCGCCGATCCGGTCGGAGATCACGCCCCACACCTGGCGGCTCAGGAATCCGGCGCCCAACAGCAGTGACAGCATGGCGGCGCCGTGGGTCGCCGAAATGCCGAGATCGCTGCAGAATGCCACCAGATGCGCTTGCGGCATTGACATGGTCACGCAGCAGAGAAACGCTGCCGCCGCGAGCATCGCGAACACGGCATTGGGTGGCCAGCCCAGGACCCGCGGCGTGGGCGCCCGACCGGCGCCGCCGATGGCGGCTGCCGGAAGCTCCGGCGGCGGGCGCAGGAACAGCAAGGCGAGCGGCACGATCACCGCCGCCACGAACAACCCATACGTGATCATGGTCGTGCGCCAGCCCACGAGCGCGATGGCGCGCTCGAAGATCGGCGGCCAGATCGTGCCGGCGAGGTAGCTGCCGCTCGAGATCAGCGCCAGCGCCGAGCCGCGCCGGCGGTCGAACCAGCGGCTGACATAGACATAGAGCGGCGCGTTGAGCCCGGCATTGCCCAAGAGTCCCATGAACACGCCGTGCCCGACATAGAGCTGCCAGGTTTCGCCGAGCGTCGAGATGATGAGCCCGATGCAGATAGACACCGCGCCGACCAGCACGGTCCAGCGAATGCCGTAGCGCTCGGCCATGCGCCCCATCGCGATGCCGCCGATCGAGGAGCCCAGCCAGGCGAGCGAGTTGGCAAGCGATGGCGCGGAGCGGGCGCCGCCGAGGTCGGCGGCGATGGACTTGAGGCCAACGGCGGTAATCCAGAGCCCGCCGAACGAGAGCGACAGGAGCGCGACCGAAACGGCAGCCACGACCCAGGACGTGCGCGTTTCTATGCTTGATGCGATCAAAGTCGGTTCCGGCGGGTTCCACGAGGCTGGTTGCGGGACTGTAGCCCGCGCGACGCGTCAGCGGAATGCGCCATCCGCACCGCGCCGCCGGAACTCAGCGTGCCAGCCCCGCTTCGAGCTTGGTGTAGAGCGGATTGTCGCGCGCGAACACATAGCCGAGGTCCGCCACCGTGACGGCTTCGGCGCCATTCTCGCGCAGGAAGCTTGCGAGCGCGTGCACCTCGCCCGGCGGACAGTGCAGGGTCAGCATCCCGGACGAGGTCGCATTGCCGAACGGTGACAGCGCTCCAAAGCGCGTCTGCGCGTCGGCCAGGGCGGCGTCGTTATTGCCGGTAAAGCGCGCGCGCACTTCGCGGAACGCGCGGCCGCGCGCTTCGGCGGCCAGGCGGTCGAGCACGAGCCGGGCGGTGGCGCGCTCGCTCTCGCCCCAGGTGGCGGCGCGCGCGGCGACCAGATTGGCCTGCGAGCGCAGGATCACGCCGTCGTCGATCACCTTGAGCGCGTTGGCGGCGAGCGTCGCGCCGGTCGTGGTGATATCGACAATCAGTTCCGCGGTTCCGGCCGCCGGCGCGCCTTCGGTCGCGCCTGAGCTTGCCACGATGCGATAGTCGGTGACGCCGTGGGCTGAAAAGAAATCGCGCGTGAGATTGATGTACTTGGTGGCGACGCGGAGCTTGCGGTTGTGCCGCAGCCGGAACGCGGTTGCGACGTCGTCGAGGTCGGCCATCGAATAGACGTCGATCCAGGCCTGCGGCACCGCCACCACCACGTTGGCGTGCCCGAAGCCAAGCCCATCGATCAGGATGACCTTGCTGTCGGCGTCGGGGATCATCTCCCGCACCAGGTCCTCGCCGGTCACGCCGAAATGCACCATGCCCTGGCCGAGCAGCTCGGTGATCTCGGACGCCGAGAGATACGCAACCTCCACGCCGGGCAGGCCCGCGATCGTGCCGCGATAGTCGCGGGCGCCGCGCGGCTTGATGAGATCGAGCCCCGCGCGCGCGAAGAAGCGCGTGGCGTTCTCCTGCAGCCGGCCCTTCGCGGGCACCGCAATGACGAACGGCGCACTCATCGCGCGCCTCCACAGGCGGCAAGCCGCTCGATCCAGGCCGCGAAACCCACAGCCGGAATAGGCTTGGTGCTGCCGAGCCTGGTAAGAAGCCCGTCATAGCGTCCGCCGGCGACAAGCTGGCCGGCCGCGCGCGCGGCCGGATCGTGCAGCTCGAACACGAAGCCCGTGTAGTAGTCGAGGCCGCGGCCGAAGGCAGTCGAGAACCTGATGCGGCGAACGTCGACGCCGCGCGCGGCCAGGAAGCCGGTGCGGCTCTCGAACAGGTCGAGCGCGGCATTGAGCTTGAGCGAGCCGTCCTTCGCGACGGCGCGCAGCTCGGCCGCCGCCTCGTCGGGGTCGCCCGTGACCGCGAGGAAACGTTCGATCAGCGCACGCGTCTCGCGCGGCAACGAGGTCTGTGCGCCGAGCGCGGCCTGCTCGAGGAACCGGTCCGCGATCTCGCCGACCGAGCGGCCGCCCACCGCCGAGATGCCGGCGATCGACAGAAGATCGGTGACCAGGGCGTGAGCGCCCTTGGGGTCGGAGCCCGCGAGCGCGGCGAGCACGCCCTGATATTCGGGCCTTGCATGGGAGGCCGAGAGGGTCAGGCGCTCCAGGTCCTGCGCGAGCGAGGTCTTGTGGTTGAAATCCTTGATCAGCCGCCGCTTCCAGGCGGGCGCGAGATCGAGCGCCGCGATCAGCGCCGCAAACAGCCCGACGTCGCCGATCCGGATGTCGGGGGCGGCCAGGCCATAGTGCGCCGTGGTGTCGAGCCCGAGTGTCAGCATCTCGGCGTCCGCGGCCGCGATATCCGGCCGCCCGAACGATTCGATGCCGGCCTGCAGGAACTCGCTCGGCTCGTCTTGGCGATGCCGGAAGACCTGCCCGAGGTAGCAGAACCCTTGCGCCCGTCCGGCCGCTGCCGACGCCAGGTAGTCGCGCGAGACCGGAATGGTGAGGTCGGGCCGCAGGCAGAGCTCGCGGCCTTGCGGATCGGCGGTGAGGAACATCCGCTTGCGGATGTCTTCGCCCGAGAGGTCGAGGAATGGTTCTGCCGGCTGCAGGATGGCGGGCGCAACGCGGGTGTAGCCGGCGCGCTCGAAGGAGGCGACGAGCGCCTCGGCGCGGGCGTCGCGCGCGGTCTCCCCCGGCCTTGCTGCTGCACTCGTCATGATACGCTAGTAGGTTCAAGCCTTTGGCGGCAGCGCTTTAGCACGTGCCGGTTACGAATTCGATGCCGTTGCAGGTATGCCGTTAATGGATCGTTCACCAGGACGACCGTGTGAACTGGAGATGGTTAACGCCAATCTCCAAGAACGGCGGCAACCAGTGCAAGGGCCGCCACCGCCGCGGTGTCGGCGCGCAGGATGCGCGGCCCGAGCGCCAGCCGTACCATATTGCGTGCCCGCAGGAGCGCGGTCCGCTCGTCCTCCGCGAAGCCGCCTTCCGGACCGATCAGAACCGCAAGCGGCGGCCGAGCCCCGTCCGCGGCCGGGCGGGCAGCAGCGAGCGCCGCCAGCGGGTCTTTGTGATCGGCCTCCTCGTCGCAGAAGATGAGCAGGCGCGCGGGGTCGCGCTCGGCCAGCATGCGCTCAAGGCTCATTGGGGCGGCGATCTCGGGCAGCGTCAGGATGCCGCACTGCTCGGTCGCCTCGATGGCGTTCGCCCGCATCCGCTCGAGGTTGACGCGCGTGACCTGGGTATGGCGGGTCAGGATCGGCTGCAGGCGCGAGGCCCCCATCTCGACCGCCTTTTGCACCATGTAGTCGAGCCGCGCATGCTTGAGCGGCGCGAACAGGTAATGGAGGTCGAGGGGCTGCGTCTGGGCGCGCGTTTGCTCGCTGACTTGCAGCGACAGCGCGCGTTTTCCGCTCTCCGCCAGCGTGGCCCGCCATTCCCCGTCCCGGCTGTTGAACACCAGCACGGGGGCGCCCGATTTGAGGCGAAGCACGTTGCGCAGGTAATTCACCTGCGCCGGATCGAGCCCCAGTGTGCAGCCGCCGGCGAGGGGGGCCTCGACAAAAAGCCTCGGACTGCGGAAATCGTATCGTGGCATCGGGGTCTGACGACTGCTGGCGCCTTTTGCTGCAATTCGGTATCGAATTAGTGATTTGCCGTGTTATCGCCTGAATCAAAAGCCTGATATTATGGCGAAGGTGACGACGTCGGCGACCGAATCGCTTGGGTGCTGCCAAGGATAACGAATCGCTGGGGTAGAGGAGGACGAGCCGTGACGGTCTACCGCGCCCTTCTGTTTGCGGCCATCTTGGTTCCCGCTCCGTTTATGGCGCACGCCCAGTTCGGCGGCATGCCCGGAATGCCGGGCGCGCCCGGAGGAGGCTTTGGAGCTCCACCGCCGCAGGCGGGTCCGCCGCCCGCGTGCCAGCAGCTCCTGGCGCTGCGCGACGAAACCCAGAAGCATGGCATGGCCATCCAAAAGGCCAACGAGCGCAAGGCCAACGTCCAGGATGCCTGCAAGCTGTTCAAGTCGTACCTGGCCGCGGAGACCAAGTTCATCAAGGGACTTGAGGATAACAGCCGCACGTGTGGCGTGCCTCCCGATGCGATCAAGCAGGTGAAGGAGGGCCATGCCAAGGCCGCGCAGGTGGGCAAGCAGGTTTGCGACGCCGCTGCTCAGGGTCCGCGTCCGGCCGGGCCGAGCCTGAGCGATGCGTTGGGAGCAGGCCCGGTGATGCCGGAAAGCTCCAAGTCGACGACCGGCGGAGGGGCGTTCGACACCCTCTCTGGCAACGTCCTGTCGCGATGACCGGCGCGGCCGCCGGACGCGTCGCCGATTCAACCGGAAACTGGGTCGACAGCCTCGCGCCGGCGTGGACGCGCCCGTATCTGCGTCTCGCGCGCCTCGACCGCCCGATCGGATCGTGGCTCCTGCTGTTGCCGTGCTGGTGGTCGGCGGGCTTGGCTGCCGTGGCGGCACGCCAGCATGTCAATGTCTGGCATGTCCTTCTGTTCTTCGTCGGCGCATTCGCGATGCGCGGCGCCGGCTGCACCTGGAACGACATCGTCGATCGCGACCTCGATGCCCTCGTCGAGCGCACCCGCTCGCGCCCGATCCCCTCGGGCCAGGTCAGCGTCGCCGCTGCGCTCGCTTTCCTGGCGCTGCAGGCGCTTGTCGGTTTTGCTGTCCTCGTTCAGTTCAACCGCTTCACGGTCTATGCCGGCATCGCCTCGCTCGCGATCGTGGCGGTCTATCCGTTCATGAAACGCGTGACCTACTGGCCGCAGATTGCGCTCGGCCTCGCCTTTTCCTGGGGCGCGTTGATGGGCTGGCCGGCCGTGTTCGCGCGGCTCGATTGGCCGGCGCTGCTGCTCTATGCCGGCGCGATCGCCTGGGTGATCGGCTATGACACCATCTATGCCCATCAGGATCGCGAGGACGATGCCCTGATCGGCGTCAAATCGACCGCGCTTTTGTTCGGTGAGCGCACCAAGCCGATGCTTGCTCTCTTCTACACGCTCGCGGTGCTGCTGATCGCGCTTGCGGGCTGGAGCGCTGGCGCGGGGCTCGTGTTCTCGCTCGGGCTCTTCGCCTTTGCGGCCCACCTGTCATGGCAGATCAGCCGCCTCGACATCGCCGATCCGGCGAGCTGCCTCATCGTGTTCAAGTCGAATCGAGACGCCGGATTGATCTTGTTCGGCGCGCTGGTGCTGGAGGCGATCGCCCGACGGCTCGTCTGACCTCAGCGCGTCGTTAGTTTTCTGTATATCGCAATCGCGGTCTTCAGGTCGTCGTATTCCACGCAGGGAATCAGGCAAATTCCTTCCAGTGTCGCGAGCTGCTGCTCGGCTTTGGCGGGCTCGCCAAGCGCCAGATAGAGTTCACCGAGGTGTTCATGCGCGCTGCGGTGGCGGCGATTGAACATCAACGCCCGCTGGTAATGCGCCATTGCTGGCCCCAATTGCCGCAGCCGGCGATAGGCATAGCCGATGTAGTTTTGGATATCCGCATTGGCGGGATCGCGCAACGCGGCCAGCTCGAGCGACAAAATGGCCCCCTTCCAATCTTCGGCGACGAGTGCCTTCTTGCCCACGGCGAAATCGGGATCGAGTTGCGCCCAATCGGCCTCCGACCCCATCGCTCCCATGGTCGTACAAATCGGCCAGTCTTCCGGCGCGATTTTCGCTTTGATAGGCTGCTCGGATGTGCCGAGCCAAGCCGCAAGGAGGCTTCGCCACGGCGACTGGGTGGCCGCGTAAAGGCCTCCTGCGGCGACCAGTGCGCCCAGCACCGCGGCCAATGCAATCGAGCGAATCATTGTTATCCTGCACATAGCCGTCGGCTGCCGGGCGCCCGCCAGCCGACTTCCTCGGTGTGCTGCTACGTTATCATCTCCGTGCCAAGAATTCCTTGGCCTCCCGGACTTCCCGCCGTTCCGTATCGGCGTTCTTGGCCAACTCCACGAGTTTGCCGTAATACTCGGACGCCTTCTCGCGATTGCCGGTCGCATTGGCGGCACGGGCAATTCCCAAGAACGCGCGGTAACGGTTGGGGGTCTGCTTAAGCGCGGTTTCGAACTCGCTCAGGGCCACCGCCGATTGCCCCATCTCGAGCAGCAGTTCGGCCAAGAGCTCGCGGAACGGATAGAGGCGATTCTCCATCGCCACATGCTTGACGCTACCGTCCTCGCCGTCGGCGGCCGTGCGCATGAACTTGACGGCTTGATCGCGCGCGCCCTCCTTGAGCGCGACCCAGGCCGAGATCGCAAGAATCTGTTCTTCCGACCGGTCAGCCCAGTACGACTGGTTGGCCCGTTCGAGCGCGGCGCGAAGAGCCTTGATGGCCTCGATCTCCGCTTTCGCCCCGGCGAGATTGCCGTTGCGCGCCATGCCGAGACCGCGGGCGAAATGGGTGAGCGAATCGGCCTGCGGGTATTGGCTCGGCTTGAGCGGGAGCGCTGTGGCGCCGGCCCAATCGGCCCGTTCGAGCACATAACGCGCCGGCATGGCGTTCTTGGCGGTGAAGTTGACGAAGTTGATGGGACGATCGCCGCGATCCGCCGTGGCGAGCGACCTCTCGGTCATGGCCTTGGCCTTGGCGTCCTGCGCAAGCTGCAGGTGCGCGTAGACCGAGAAATCCGCCGCGTGATAATAGTCGGGCTGGATCTCGATCGCCGAAGCGTTCGACGCGATCGATTCCTCCCACAGCCCGACCATCGAGTAGATGTGCGACGGCATGTGGCGGGCGTGCGGCACCGCCGGCGCGATGCCGGCATAGCGCCGGGCGGCGGGGATACCCTTTTCCGCGAGCGGCGCAAAGTCATAGGCGTGGATGATGAAATGCGTTACGCCCGGATGCCGCGGGTTCTGGTTGTACAGCTTCTCCAGGATAGCGACCGACTTGAGCTGGTTGGCATAGGTCGTGTCGGCATGGGCTGCCGACGCCTGCAAGGTGAGCGCGTAGAAGACCTGCGCCTCGTAATCCTCGGGGTAGCGCTGCACCATCCGCTCCATCGCGGTGTTGTAGGCGATTAATCGGGCATTGACGGGAGTCTTGTCGTGGTCGCGGAAGTAGGCGCTCAGCGCCGCGATCCAGTCGCGCTCGCGCTCTGTCTTCGCGCCGATTGCGCGCGCCTTTTCGAGCGCTGCCCAGGCGGCGTCCGCTTCGGCTCGCGTCGGCGTCGTGGCCAGCGTGTTGCCGAGGAAGTCGAGCGCGATCCCCCAATGCGCTATCGCGCAGTTGGGGTCCTGCTGCAGAACTCCCTCGAATGTCCTGCGCGCGATGGTGAACCAGTACGAATGAATCATCGCGACGCCGCGCTCGAATTCGGCCTGCACTTTGGGATCGCAGGAAGTGGGGAAGCTCAGCTTGCCGAGCTTCTCGTCCTGCTGGCCGACGGCGTCTCCCGTGAGTGCTGCAGCGAGAAGGCTCGCGGCGAACAAAGTTCCTCTCGATCTCACTTTCATGGTGCGTCTCCTCCGATTTTGCAACGTTCGAAAATCTCTGAAACTCCATCCAACTTGTTCGTGACGTCTTGCCTAGAGTGAACATCTAGCGATCTCGGTCGCTGTTAATCCTTTATCGAAACGGTATTCGCGTCTTCGAATCGGCGCACGGCTTGATGCGGGTCCCAGGGCCGTTCGAGCAGCGTTTCCGGGTCCCACTCACTGCGCTGCGCGGGTGAAAAGAAATCGCCGCCATAGACGTGAATGGCGCCGGTTAATCGGGTGATGGGGTTTGTCACCGAATGAATGATGTTGCGTCCGAGGGGAACGGCATCGCGTTCGCACAGCGCCGCGGCGCCGACGGCTTCCAATTTGCCGTCGATGAGGCCCGGGACCCGCCGCCAGAAGATATTGTCCTCGCGGCCGGTATAGATGCCGATCACCGCCCACATTTGGTGATTGTGCGGCATGAGGCTCATCATTGGTGCCCAGATGATATTGAGGATGGTCAGATCGGGCGCGTGGTAGAGCGTCTGCATCGCGGCGCGCTTGGGCTCGCCGAGCTCGTTGAGAACGCTGGCCGGTTCAGAAACCGCGCGGGCGACGACTTCGCGTATGAGCCGGTGGGACTTGTCGGCCGCCAGCGCCGCGCGGCAGTCGGAGACGATCTGCGCAAGATCGAACATCGCTTTCATGCCTATCCAGGTGGCACCCTAGCGAGAGTTGATTGCCCCGTCCAATGCATTTGTCGTGGCATGATCGATGCAAATTCGTTATCAGAGGAACATGAATCTTCGCCACCTGCGCTCCTTTGCCGCCATCGCGGACGCCGGCGGCTTCGCCCGTGCCGCCACACGCCTGAACTTGAGCCAGCCGGCGCTCTCGCGACAAATCCACGCGCTCGAATCCGAGCTAGGCGTGCCGCTGTTCGATCGAATCGGTCGCCGCGTCCAACTGACATCGGAGGGAGAAGACCTGCTCCGGCGCAGTCGCCGCCTGTTGGCGGAAGCCGACGCGCTCGGCGAACGTGCGCGCTCGCTCAAGGCCGGTGACACCGGCATACTTCGGGTCGGGGCCACACCGCATGTGATCGAGAACCTGCTCGCCGATTTCCTGACTCAGTACCGGCGCCGCCATCCTGGCGTCGAGGTCCACCTCGTGGAAGATGGCGGCGTTCGGCTGTACGACCGTTTGGAGCGCGGCGACGTGCACCTGACGATGACGGCGGTCGGCGGCACACACTTTCAAGACCGCTTGCTCTATCCCATGCATCTGCTCGCAGGGCTGTCACCCGAGCACCGGCTAGGCCGCCGCCGCGCCGTGCTTGAGATTGCCGAATTGGCCGACCAGCCATTGCTGCTGCTGCGCCGCGGCTTTGGGTCGCGCGAGTGGTTCGATGCTGCCTGTGGAATCGCCAACATCCGGCCGCGCGTGCTCTTGGAAAGCTCCGCCCCGCACACGCTGGTTGCGCTCGCGGCGACCAATTACGGCATTGCGATCCTTCCTTCGAATGCGCAAGTGCCCCGCGACATTCGTGCCGTGCCGCTGGTTCACCACAGCGCCTCGATCGGCAGTTGGGCGCATATTGCGTGGGATCCGCAACGGTTTCTGGCGCCCTACGCCGAGCAGTTCGTGGAGGAGATTGTGACCTATTGCCGGCGCAATTATCCGGGCCGCGATCTGATACGGCGGGCGCCGCCGCTACCGCGACGATAGGCCGTGGGTGCTTAATTGCGCGCGATGATCTCGCGCTCGCCGTGATGAATGACGGCATCGGCGATCGAGCGGCCAACGCGGCGCCGCAGCGGCAATGTCGGTCGCCGGGCCCGCAGCGCCGAGCGTCGGCGGCGGCGCCAGCTGGGGGCGGCGACGCGAACCGCACCAATGCGGGCAAACGGTTCACGCAGGCGGCCGTCGGCTTCGACGACCAGGAGCGGCAGGCAAAGCGCGCGCGCCCACGACTGCCACTCCGCCACGATGTCGGTGCCGTCCTTGGCGCGATAGAGCGGGAGTGACAAGCCGGGATCGCGATGTTCGAGCACAACCGCGACCGCGCCATCCTGGCCGTCGCGCGGCGGTTCAATCCGGATTGCGACGCCCAGATAGGCGGCGGTCCGCAGCCGGATGTGCATCTTGATGCCGCGCACCGCGCGGCGTAGCACAACGTGCTCGCGCGAAAGCTCGACCACACGTATCCGCTCGTCCGCGGTCCTGTCGCTGACCGCAAACCGAACCGGAAGGGTGAAGGGGTCGAGCCGCTCGTTGCGGCTCGACCCGGCAGGAGGGATCCTGCCGACTGCTGCTTGACGCCTCAAGATCACGCTCCCCGCCGGGGTTATCCCCGGTCCGCCTTGTTCGCCGGAAGTTCGTGCTCCCGGTCGTTGCCGCAAACATGCCGCAAACACTTCGGAATCCGCTTAATGTTCCTGGTTAATCCGCGGTATCACCACTCCTGAGCGTTCGCATGCTTGACGCGGCGTTGCCGGGTTTCGTCAATTTGCGGCTAATCTTCACCTCAAGCTTCGAAAAGTGAGCAAAATGACCTCGTTGTTCGACCAAACTGCCCTCGCGGAGCTTGCCGAGCGTCTGGTCGCGGCCGCGCGGCGAGCCGGCGCCGATGCGGCCGATGCGGTTGCGGTGCGTTCGATGTCGCTGTCGGTCGAGATCCGCGAGGGCGCGGTCGAGGAATCGCAACGCTCCGAATCCGACGATGTGGGATTGCGCGTTCTGGTGGGCCGGCGCCAGTCGGTGGTCTCCACCAATGATATGCGGGCCGACGTGGCGCAGCTTGCCGAGCGCGCCGTCGCGATGGCCAAAATCGCGCCGGAGGATCGTTACGCCGGTCTCGCGGATGCAGGCTTGCTCGCGCAAGATCCGCCCGACCTCGATCTGGTTGATCCCGAGCTGCCCTCGGTCGCTGTGCTGGAGGAGCGCGCCCGAGCCGCCGAAGCTGCCGGCTTGGCGGTGAAAGGCGTCACCAAGTCGGAGGGTGCGTCTGCCTCCGCGGGCATTGGCGGCATGGTGCTGGCGACGAGCCACGGCTTCCGGGGCGCCTACCTGACCTCACGGCACAGCGTCGCGATGAGCGCGATCGCGGGTGAGGGCACTGCGATGGAGCGCGACTACGATTTCTCCTCCGTGCTGCATGCCGCCGATCTCGATCCGGCGGAGCGGATCGGGCGCACGGCGGGCGAACGGGCGGTGGCCAGGCTCAATCCGCGCAAGGTGGCGACCAAGCGGGTTCCGGTGGTATTCGACCGGCGGATCGCGGGCGGACTGATCGGACATCTCTCCGGCGCCATCAATGGCAGCGCGGTCGCGCGCAAGACCAGCTTCCTGCGCGACAAGCTCGGGGAGCGGTTGTTCAAGCCCGGCATTCGCATCATCGACGATCCCTTGCGCAAGCGCGGACAGCGCTCGCGCCCGTTCGACGGCGAGGGCGTGGCAGGTCGCGCCATCGCCATCGTGGACGACGGCGTGCTCAAGACCTGGCTCTTGGACAGCGCGACCGCACGGGAGCTTGACCTCGTGACCACCGGACACGCCCAGCGTGGCGTGTCCTCGCCGCCGTCGCCCGGCGCGACCAACCTGCATCTCGAGGCAGGCGAGCGCACGCCCGAGCAACTGATCGCCGACATCTCCGATGGGTTTTACGTGACCGAGCTGATCGGGATGGGCGTGAATCAGGTCACCGGCGACTACAGCCGCGGCGCGTCCGGGTTCTGGATCGAGAATGGCCAACGCACTTATCCGGTCAGCGAAGTCACGATCGCGGGCAACCTCACCGCGATGTTCGGCGCGCTCGAGCCCGCCAACGATCTTGAATTCCGCTACGGCACCAATGCGCCGACCGTTCGCGTGGAGGGGCTGACCGTTGCAGGACGCTGACCGCAACCGGACTGCCATGGCCGAACAGCTCACCGCGGCCGTTCGCGCCGCGGGCGAGATCGCGCTGCGAACTTTTCGGCAGCCACTGCGGCAATGGACCAAGGGCGCGTCGTCTCCGGTCAGCGAGGCCGATATCGCCGTCAACGACTTTCTGCGTGAACGGCTCCTTGGGTTCGCGGCGGGATATGGCTGGCTGTCGGAAGAGACCGAGGACGACCCCGCGCGGCTTGTCGCCGAAAACGTCTGGATCGTCGACCCGATCGACGGCACCCGCGCCTATCTCGCCGGCCAGGAGGACTGGACGATCTCGGTGGCGCTCACCGGTCGCGGCCGGCCCGTCCTCGGCGCGGTGTTTGCTCCAGTCACGCAGGAGATGTTCCTGGCCGCGGCGGGAGGCGGCGCCACCCGCAACGGTGCTCCCATTGCGGCGAGCTCCGGCCGTGATGTCGCGGGCGTGAAGGTTATCGGCCCCAAGCGTCATCTCAACTGGTTAGCCGGCATGGAGGCGAATGCCATCCCGATGCCGCGCATCGGCTCGATCGCGCTTCGGCTGGCGCGTGTGGCGCAAGGCGAGCTGGATGTCGCATTCGCCGGCGGCAACAGCCACGACTGGGATCTTGCGGCTGCCGATCTTTTGTTGCACGAAGCCGGCGGCGCGCTCACCACGCTGGCGGGTGACGTGTTGACCTACAATGGCTCCGAGTTGGCCCATGGCGCCCTGCTTGCGGCTGGCCAAGACCGCCACGCGGCGCTGATCGGTCTGGTCCGCGACCGCGCCGCTGAACTCGGGTGATGGGTCTCCCATGCGATTGCTGAAGCGATTGACCGCCTCGCGCCCGTTTCAAGTTGCTGTCGGCTTCCTGGCCGCGGAATATCTGCGCCTGGTGTGGAAGACCAACCGGTTCGTGGTCGATCCGCCCGACGGCTACGATCGCTTTGATGCCGACCCGCCGGCGATCGTGGTGTTCTGGCATGGCCAGCACTTGATGACTCCGTTTCTCAGCCGGCGGCATCGCGTCAAAGTGATCATCTCTCGTCATCGCGACGGCGAGATGAATGCGATCGCGGCCGAGCGTCTCGGCATCGGAACCATCCGAGGGTCCGGCAGCCACACCGGCGATTTCATCCGCAAGGGCGGGGCGCGCGCCTTCCGGGCCATGCTCGAGGCGCTGGCGGAAGGATACAACGTGGCATCGACCGCGGACGTGCCAAAGGTCGCGCGTGTTGCCAGCTTGGGAATCGTCAAGCTTGCCGCCGCGTCTGGCCGTCCGATCTTTCCGGTCGCGATTGTCACCAGCCGATACAAGGAACTGAATTCGTGGGACCGCTGCGTCATCAATCTCCCGTTCGGACGCGGCGCGATCGCCTGGGAAGGGCCGATCAGGGTGCCGCATGACGCCGACGATGCCACGCTGGAGGCGGCGCGGCGGGAGGTCGAGGCCGGCGTCAACCGGGTGACGGAGCGGGCCTATGCGCTCGCGGCGCGCGGCAACCGGACGCCTGTGCATGAGGCGCATGCGAAGTAGGCAAGCCGCGAAACATGCGGTATGCGACATGCGAGACAACGGGCTTGATGAGCGAAGGACTTGCCATGGCGAACGAACCTGTCCGCAAGCAACTGCTTCACCTGGTCTTTGGCGGCGAGCTCAAGGAGTTCGGCGACGTCGAGTTCAAGGACCTCGACAAGCTGGACGTTGTCGGCATCTTTCCGAACTATGCGACGGCCTACACCGCCTGGAAGGCGAAGGCCCAGCAGACCGTCGACAACGCCCACATGCGCTACTTTATTGTCCATATGCATCGGCTGCTCGATCCGGAGCATGACGACGAGGCGGCCCGTCGTTGAGGCGACGCGCGAAATTCGGGAACCGACTGTCAGTGTTGGACATCGCCAAGGCTGACAAGTAGCGTAGCCGCAACTGCGGAATGGGTGGAGGGAACCATGTTCTCGAAGCGCGCCGTTCTCGTTGCAGTCGTTGTCGCTGCTTTCGTCCATGCGACGCTTCCGGCCATTGCCCAATCCTGGGTCAGCACTTGGACCGCCAGTCCGCAGCCGCCCCGTGGCGTCATGCCGACGAGCTTTTCGAACCAGACCGTTCGCCAGATCACCCGCGTCAGCATCGGCGGGAGCAAGGTCAGGATCCGGTTGTCGAACGAGTTCGGCACCAAGCCGGTGCTGATTGGAGCGGCCAGCGTCGGACTGGTCGGCGGAAGCGCGGATATCGTCGCCGGCAGCCTGCGTCCGCTCACATTTGGAAGCGCGAAATCGATCACCGTTCTGCCCGGTGCCCCGGTCTTGAGCGATCCGGTCGCGTTGAGTGTTGCGCCGCTGTCCGACTTGGCCGTGAATTTATATTTGCCTGCTGCGACGGACCTGGGCACGGTTCATCAAATCGGCCTGCAGACCGGCTATGTCTCCGCGGCCGGCGATTTCACGGCAAGCTCCGAGTTTCCGGTCGTCGACAAGTTTACCAACCGCTTCTTCCTGGCCGGCGTCATGGTCGAGTCCGCCTCTCCTGCAAGGGCGGTGGTGACGTTCGGCGACTCGATCACCGATGGGACGAATTCGACCGTCGATGCCAACGGGCGCTGGCCGGATGTTCTTGCACGCCGGTTGTTAAAGGACACCGCTGCGCACGTTGCCGTTCTGAATCAGGGCATCAGCGGCAATCGCGTCCTCAGCGATGGAGCGGGGGCCAGCGGGCTTGCGCGCTTCGAGCGCGACGTGCTGAGCCAGCTTGGAGTTTCGCACGTCGTGATCCTGCTTGGGATCAATGATATCGGATGGCCGGGCACGGCGCTCGAGCCGCGCGGAATCATTCGCACCGCGGACGAGATCGTTGCCGGCTATAAGCAATTGATCGAGCGCGCCCGCGTCCGCGGGATCAAAGTGATCGGCGGCACCCTGACGCCGTTCGAGAATGCGCTCGCCGGACGACCCAACCAGGGATATTTCACGCCGGAGAAGGAGGGGAGGCGGCTCGCCGTCAACCAATGGATTCGGACCAGCGGCGCCTTCGACGCCATCATCGATTTCGACCGCGTCATTGCCGATCCGACCCGTCCGGCCGCCATGGCCGCGGCCTATGACAGCGGCGACCACCTCCATCCCAACGACGCCGGCTATCGCGCCATGGGCGAGTCGATCGATCTCAAATTGCTCCAGTGACTGCCGCCGACCGGAGGGAAACCTTTCGAGCAGGGTTGCGGGCTGCTACCATACCGTTTTCATGGGAGGAGATGGCAAGATGAGAAGACAGATCACGGCTGTCTTGTGCTCGGTGGTGCTTGGCTTCATGGCTCCATCATCATCTGCCGTTGCTCAACAAAAGGCTGCAAAAGCCAATGGGGCCGCCGAGGCTCAAGCGGCGCAGGGCCGCAAAGTCTATTCCACCATCAAGGACCTCATGGACTCCATCGTCGATCCGTCCGCGGACGTGCTTTGGGGCGCGGTTGGGACCGTTGTGGATCAAGAGGGTGTGCATGAGACCTTTCCGAAGACACAGGAGGAATGGCTCAATGTTCGGCGTGCCGCTGTCCGCATCATCGAGGGCGCCAACCTGCTGATGATGCCTGGCCGCGAAGCGGCGCCACCCGGAGCCAAGTCGGAGGCGCCGGGAGTTGAATTGGAGCCGCCTCAGATCACCGCGCTGATCAAGAAGAACCGAAAGAGCTTTGACGCACTGGCGAGGGCCTTGCAGGTTCTCGGGCTGGAAGCGATGCGAGCCGGAGAGGCGCAAGATACCGCTGCGCTGTTGGAGATTGGTGGTCGGATGCAGGATGCCTGCGAGCGCTGCCATCAGGCGTTCTGGTATCCGGGGGCGAAGCAACCGTCGACGCTCCGGGAGCAGCAGCGGAAATAGCCGAATGGCGCGAGGTGGCCCGATGTAACCGGGACTGTGGTTGCGCTCGTCGGGAACTGCTGGACAGCATTGCAATCGTCTGAGAGTATTCGCGCTCAGCGGTTGTGCTTGAATAAGAATATCAGCGGGGGGAGGTATCACATGTGCACTCTCATGCGCGCTCGCCTTCTCAAGTCCATCGGAGCATCGGCGCTGATGGTATCGGCAGTCGTCATCCTGATGCCGACCGTGACCGCCCAGACGGTTCTGAAAACGCCTTGGGGCGAGCCGGACCTGCAGGGCATCTGGACGGTCGAAACCGATACGCCGCTGCAGCGCTCCGCCAAATACGGAACTCGAGAAGTCTTCACCGAGGCCGAGCGCGACGAGCTGGACAGGGAGCGATCGGCACTGCTGCGCCGCGACAAGCGTGTCGAGCGCGGGACCGAGCTCGACGTCGCGGGCGCTTACAACGCGCTGTTCATGTCGATGAAGCGTACCGGCGCGCGCACGTCGATGATTGTCGATCCGCCCAATGGTCGGCTGCCACCGCTGACGCCGGAGGCTCAGAAGATCGCAGCCGCCGAACGCGAATTTCGTCTCGCCCTGCTGCGATCGACCGAGACGTGCAAGACCCAGAACGTGGTGGGATGTCCCGGAGGCAAGTACGACCCGACGCCGTCGCCACGCCGCGAGGAGGCTCCTCCGCGCTACAACACCGGGCGCATCAATCGCCATGACGGTCCGGAGGACGGTTCGCTGCAAGACCGCTGCCTGACCCTCGGACTGCCCGAGTTTGGCAGCGCTTATGGCGGCAGCTTCCGGCGCATCGTGCAGACACCCGGCGGCATCTCGATCTTCTACGATGTCGGGCAAGGCCAGGGCTGGCAGCGCAACATCGTCATGGACGGTCGTCCGCATCTGCCGGCCGGCATCCGCCAGTGGTACGGCGACTCGCGTGGCCGATGGGAGGGCAACACGCTGGTCATTGACGTGACCAACTTCAGTCCGAAGACCGATGTTCTGGGCGCGCGCGAAAACCTGCATCTGATCGAGCGCTGGACGCGGACCGGGCCCAATACGCTCGAATACGTCGTCACGGCCGAGGATCCGACGGTGTGGACGCGGCCCTGGACCGCCAAGCTTGAGTTCACCAAGCAGAGTGAGCAGGAAAACCGGATCTATTACGAGCCGCGCTGCGTCGAAGGAAACTATGGCCACCCGGCACTGATGCTGGGAGCGCGCCTCGAAGAGCTCGCTTATGCCGAGGGCCGCGGCCCTCACCCGGCGACCAAAGACAACGCCACGGACTTCGTGGGCGTTGAGGACGATCCGTTCCAATAAGTCCGATCCGCGCCAGCCGTGACTCTGGTCGGCTACCGCGGGTTGCCCCACTGAACAAAAGTAAGCGCTGAGCAAATGTGAACAAACCACAGGGAGGCCATCATGCGAGACCGCTTCTCGTTCTCCATGACAGCGCTCGCCATTGCGGTCGCTGTCGGCACGGTCGGCTCGATAACAGTCACGCGTTTGTCGGCTCAGGCTCCGGTGCTGAAAACGCCTTGGGGCGAGCCCGATCTGCAGGGCATTTGGACCGACGAGAGCGACACGCCGTTAC
>DAIUEP010000018.1:0-34722 GCA_036845065.1 Xanthobacteraceae bacterium
GGAGCGCCCGACTTCGGCACTGACAAAGGACGTGTGTGGCCGCTACGGCAGATAGACCGGGTTGGGCCGCTGGTTCAGCTCGATATAGGTGCCCCAGGGGTCGGTGATGAACGCGAGCGCAGCGCCCGGCCCTTGCTGCGTGTAGGGCCGGTCAAGCTTGATGCCATTGGCTTCAAGCTTCTTGATGAAGGCTTGCAGATCGACGACGTCGAAGCCGATGTGATCGAGGGTGCGGCCCTTGGTCGGCTCCTGCGCCTTGTCGGCCTTGTTGAATCTCAATTGCGCACCCGGAACATCCGCGACCGGCGCGTTGGTCGGGCCGCGCGTGCCGGCCTTCGCCCCAAAGATCTTTCCGTACCACGCCTGGCTTTTTGCGACCTCGGCTTCTGGCAGGAAGAAGTGGACGTGCTCATGCTGGATCGCGACCTTCTGGCTCTTGTCTTCCAGAATCTCGATCCGCAAACCGTCCGGCGTTTCGACGAAGGCCTGATCGAGCCGGTTGTTGCCACCGGGCAGCACCGCGACGCCATTGGCCTTCCATTTGGCGACCTGCTCTTGCACGTTGTTGACGATGAATCCCACGTGGTTCACGACCGAGCCGATCGTGCCGCCTTTCGACGGTGCAGGTTCCCGCACATTCAAGATAATGACGACGCCGGGGAACGTCACGCGATGCAGGCCGCCCGCTTCGCTCGCGGTGCCGCCCATGCCGACGAAGATCTTCTTGTTGGCCTCGATATTGGCCGAGTTGAGATGCCAGTGCCCCATGGTCACGCCCGCCTCGTTGGGCTTGAACGGCTGCGCAGATGCTGTCGTTGCCGCGAGCGACACAAGACATAGCGTCGATATCAAGAGCCTCATGGATACCTCCCTGTTGCTGGTCGCCTGTTGGGCGGCGATCAAGGCCAACGCTAGCATCCGGTCGCGGTGCGCGGAAGGTCAATAAGCCCGCTTCGGCGCGCTCGATGTTGGCGTTTCCGATCCGCTTTCAAGGGTGCCTTGGTCCCGAAAGCCCGTGAACCTGCTCCGCTCGGGAAGCGACCAATGGAGCATCCAAGCAATCGGGCCAGCGCCAGGTGATGGAGGGTGAATGGCCAGACTGTGCCTCTTTACAACGATGATCTTTGCCGGGTTGTGCTGGTCCGGCATGGAGCCGGCGAGCGCCGGGCCCAAACTGCCGAATACTGGTCGGCCGAAGATGTCTCCGAAGCGGCCGGATCTTTCCACGCGGACGCGGGACATGTGGCAGGTCATCGATCAGGTCAGCGGCAACTATCTGGGCGGCGCGCGGAACACCCACCGCCACCGCACACAGTCGCGCGCGGGCAAGGAGTAGCACCTGGCAAGCGGCAGCTGGCCAAGGGACGCGTCGTGCCGACCCACTGGCCTCGTGCGGGTGCCCTGCTGGCTAGCCGCGGCCTGCTCACGCTTCGCTGATTGCCCCATCGCGACCGAATAGCAATCACCCCGACAGGTTGCGTTCGGGTCAAACGCGACAAGTCTCACCTGAGGACTTCCGCTTTCGGTCGGTTCAAGCTCATGACCCCGGAACCGAAGTGTGGTTTTGACACGGGCGGGCGATTCCCGAAAATTGCCGACAGGGCCATAGTCACGCTACATTGATTGGCATTCAGTGAGGTGTCATTGAAGTTCGGGGGGAAACAGATGCACGATAGATCACGCCTTCCGTCGCTGTCGAACAACCGAACCGGTCGCGTCCTGTCGACGGCGCTGCTCGCAACCGGCTTGAGCGTTTTTAGCGCCATGCTCAATCCCGCTGCACCTGCTCCGGCGCAGGCGGAAGAGGAAGACTACGGCGAGTTTGCCGCCCGGCCCGACGAGCTCGCATCCGTTGCAACCAACGACATCGTCAAATCGCTGCGGCTGAACAAGACCGCGATGGAGCTCGGACGGGCGGTCTATGACAAGAGCTGCGCCGCCTGTCACGGCGCCGATCTCAAGGGGATACCCGATCAGCACACCCCCGACCTGACCGACGCCGAATGGCGCTTCTCCGGCGACGATCTGCCATCCGGAGGACTGACCAAGTTCCCCTCCGATGTCGAATGGACCGTGCGCTACGGCATCCGCTCCGGGCATGCGAACGCCCGTGGGACGGAGGTCAACATGCTGGCCTACGACCCGAAGTTTCGCACCGAGGAGGACACCAAGGATTTCGGCGACAAGGAATTTCTGACTCCCGCGGAAATCGCCGACGTGGTCGAATATGTGCTTCAGCTCAGCGGCCAGCGCGCGGATCGGGCCAAGGCCGCCCGCGGCAAAGCGCTGTTCAACAACAACGCCAAGGGCAACTGCGTCGATTGCCACGGCAGCGATGGCGGCGGCATTGATACATTCGGATCGAGCAATCTCACCAAACGGAACCTCTATCTTTATGGCTCCGATCGCGAGTCGATCCGCGAGTCGCTCGTCAAGGGGCGACACGGAAAAATGCCGGCCTTTGAGGGGACGCTCAAGCCCGAGGAGATCAAAGCCGTTTCGGTCTTCGTCCTCTCCCACGCCGCGACGCCCGCTCGCAGCACGCCAGTTCGGAGAGCCGGAAAGGCAAGGCGGTGATCCGATTCATGTCGCTATGGTCCTGGCGGCCAGACGGCGTCGTGCGATAGGCTAGTGGTGACTCGGTGCGAACGCCAGCAAGCATGTGGACGATGACCAGTCTGGTCCATATTCTCTCCCGCCTGAGACGGCGCATCGCTTGCGCCGGGCTGGTCCTGAGCTGTCTTGCGATTCCGCTCGGATCGCGCGCGCAAGACGCGACCACCGCGAGCGACGTGATTGCGGCACGCAAGCTCCTGATGAATTCGATCATGAACAACATGGACAAGATTCAGGAGATGCTGATCGCGGGGAAGATCGATCTCGGCGTCAGCCACGACTGTGGCGACAATATCTCCTCGATGCTCACGGCCTTCCCCCACCTCTTTCCGCCAAGCTCGAACCAATGGAAGGAGGATGTCGATCTCGATCCGGTGAAAGACACCTTTGCGTCGCCGGACATCTGGACCGAGTTTGCGGACTTCGCCCGGCGGGCGGCGGCCGCCGCGGCCACGGCCTCCGAGCTGCGGCGCGCGGACAACGAGGACGACGTCAAGCGGCTCTACCGGGCGCTTGGAATCGCCTGCGACACCTGCCATGCGCTCTATATGAAGGAATAAGAGATGGTGCGCGCTCTCATTCTGGTCATCACGGTCGCGATCCTGTCGGTGGCCGCACAAGCGCAGCGCGGCGACGCCACGGATCCGCTCGCGCGGCCACGCCTGGACGCCGAGCTCGCGGAGCTCAAGGCCAAGACCGCAACGATCGTGGCGTCCGCCCTCCCCCGTCTGGCCGCCCTGTCGCCGCAGGCCCGGCTCGCTGCGCCACCCGAAATCTGGCGCGTGCCCGGCGCGCTCTCCGAATTCAAGGACTGCGCCGCCTGTCCGCACATGATGGTGATTCCGGCCGGCGAGTTCACCATGGGGTCGCCGCCCGCCGAGCAGCAAGCCGAAGCGCAGCACCGCGTCACCATCGCGGCGCCCTTCGCGGTCAGCAAATTCGAGATCACTTTCGACGACTGGGATGCCTGCGTAGCCGACGGCGGCTGCCAGAGCTTTCGGCCGAATGACGAGGGCTGGGGGCGCGGACGCCGTCCCGTGATCCATATGACCTGGGAATTGGCCAAGGCCTATGTGACCTGGCTCAGCCACAAGACCGGCAAGCCCTACCGGCTGCTCACCGAGGCGGAATGGGAATACGCCGCGCGGGCCGGCACCACGACGACGTTTGCGTTCGGCGACACCCTCTCGCCCGGCGGCGCCAACTACAACGCCACCACCGACGGCTCGGGGCCTTCGGAGGAGAACCGGCAGAAGACCATGCCGGCCGGCAGCTTTCCGGCCAACGCGTTCGGCCTGCACGACATGCACGGCAATGTGTCGGAATGGGTCGAGGACTGCTGGCACAACGACTACACCGACAAGGCTCCGGCCGACGGCTCCGCCTGGCTCGAGGGCAACTGTACCGGCCGCGTGATGCGCGGCGGATCGTGGGAGGATTCCGACGTCGAGCTGCGCTCGGCCGCCCGCGTCGGGGAATACAAGGACAACTCGTCCTATGCGGACGGCCTGCGCATCGCGCGCAGCTTGTGACGGGGCTAACGCCTGCCTGGCGGCTTGAGCCCTACCGGCTCGCAATGCTCCCATTACATTTTCGTAAGGCCTTCATTTTCATGAGGTTTCGCGCCCCGGCGCGATGAACCATCCGCAGCCTCGGCGCAACAACTGGGCGTGACTTCGTCATCTCGTGGAGACGTCGATGTTGACCGCCCAAGATATCGCCCTGGTGCGTGCGAGTTTCGCCAAAGTCGTGCCGATTCAGGAGAAAGCGGCCGGCCTGTTCTACGACCGCCTGTTCGCGATCGCGCCCGGCCTGCGGCGGCTCTTTCCCAAGGACCTCACCCTCCAGAAGCGCAAGCTGATGGAGATGATCGCAGCCGCGGTCGGCGGCCTCGACAAGCCCGAGGAACTGGTGCCGGCCGTGCGCGCGCTGGGCGCGCGCCACGCCGACTACGGCGTGACCATCGCCCACTACGGCATTGTCGGACAGGCTTTAATCTGGACGCTGGAACGCGGCCTCGGCGACGCCTTCACCAGCGAGACGCGTGCCGCCTGGGCCAAGATCTACGGCGTGCTCGCCGCCACCATGCAGGACAGCGCCAAGCCGGCGCCTGCCTTGTGCGCGACGGTCTGACCACGGCAGCGGCCCATTCGAGTCCGGCGCTCACGCCTATTGCGGACTTCCGCCTGCGATTGCCACCTCGGCAATCTGCGCGAGCGCCTTGGCATCGAGCGGAAAACCGGCCGCGATCCAGGCCTCCTCGGCGGCGCGCATGGCGGTGCCGAGCGCAGGGCCCTTCTCGACGCCGCGCGCCATGAAGTCGGCGGCCCGCAAGGGAAACCCCGGCGCGCGCCAGCGCGCGGGCAGCGTCGCGAGCGCGCGCCAATGCGGGTCGGCTGCGCCTTCGGGCGCGCGCGACCAGGCGAGCAGCACGCGGTCGAGATATTTCTCGGGGCCAAGCCGATAAAGCAGCGCGCATGCCGCCTGCTCATTGAGACCGGCAACGATACGCCACCAGCTCTCACCCATGGCGGCAAGACGCTCGAACTCGGCATTGGTCAGGCGCAGCCGCTGGCGCAGCCGCTCGGCGTCCTCGGTCACCAGCACGCCAAGGGCTGCGAGCCGCCGCGCCGCGGCGGGCGGCAGCGACAGCGCCGCCTCGAGCTTGATCAGGTTCGACAGGCTTGCGAGCAGCGGCACTCCGCCCAGCACCATTTCGATCAAGCCGGTCTCCGCCATCACGGCGAGCGCCGGCACCGCATGGCGCGCCAGCATCAGCTTGAGCAATTCCATGCGCACGCGCTCGCGCGAGAGCGTGTCGAGCCCGGCGCGCGCCACGATGCAGGCATGGAGGCCTGCGGCATCCGGGAGCCCGCCATGGCCGTAGGCGGCGTGGAAGCGGAAGAAGCGCAGGATGCGCAGATAGTCCTCGGCGATGCGCGTTGCAGCATCCCCGATGAAGCGCACACGCCGGTCCGCGACATCGGCAAGCCCGCCGACAAAGTCATGCACCACGCCATCGCGCGTGAGAAACAGCGCGTTCATAGTGAAGTCGCGCCGCTCGGCGTCGCGCCGCCAGTCGCGCCCGAAGACGACCTTGGCGCGGCGGCCGTCGGTCTCGACATCCTCGCGCAGCGTGGTCACCTCGAACGGGTGGCCATTGGCGACGACCGTGATGGTGCCGTGCTCGATGCCGGTCGGCACCGCCTTCAGGCCCGCTGCCTCGACCCGGCGCACGACCTCCGGCGGCACGGCCGTGGTGGCGATGTCGATGTCGCCCAAGGGCTCGCCAAGGAGCGTGTTGCGCACCGCACCGCCGACCACGCGGGCCGCTTCGCCGTCGCAGTCAAGCAGAGCAAGGATGCGCGCGAGCTCGCCCTCGCGCAGCCAGTCGGCATCGAGGCGGGCGGTTGCTCCCGTGGTCGCCGTCATGTTTGCCGTCTTGGCCATCATTATTTGGGCTTCGGCACAGTCCGTCCCGGCACGAAGTTGCCGTTCTCGTCGACATGGGCCGGGACGTAGACCGAGTCCGGCGGCGCTCCCCCGAAAGTCGCGAACCAGAGCAGGCTGCCGAGCATCAGCCCAAGCGCCGCGATCAGGAGCCAGGCGAGGCGCGCGAGCGGCCAGTGCGCGGGATCAAGCAGACCCTTGCGGGTCGCCACCAGAAACACGGCGTAGACCGCGAATGGGATCAGGAACAGCGCAAATTCGGTGAAGACCGGCCTGACCATCGTTCCTCTCGTACGCCGCGGGCCGCACGGTCGGGCGACCGAACCCACGACTCAAACCCCACATCAGGGCGTGGACTATGCCCCACGCGCAGGCACGGCGCTACGCGGTGCGATGAGGGTTTTGGACAGGCGCCAAGCTTGGCCCGCGCCTTTGCCCACCCACCCAACCTCATCCACCATAGATCCGCTCATACAAATTCCGCAGAATGCCGGCGGTGACGCCCCAGATGTAGCGCTCGCCGAACGGCATCGCGTAGTAGCGCCGCATCACGCCCTTCCAGTCGCGGCTGTGCAACGCGTGGTTCTGCTCGTCCATCAGGAAGGCGAGCGGCACCTCAAAGGCGTCGTCGACCTCGGTGCGGTTGAGCGTGGTCGTGAAGGCCGGGTTGACGCGCGCGAGCGTCGGCAGGATGCGAAAGCCCGAGAAGGTGAGATAGAGGTCGAGATAGCCGATCGGCTCCACCAGAGCATGGTCGAGCCCGATCTCCTCATGCGCCTCGCGCAACGCGGCCGCGAGCGGCGTCGGATCGTCGGGATCGATCTTGCCGCCCGGGAACGCGATCTGCCCGGGGTGGCTCGGCAGCGCGGCGGTGCGCAACGTCAGCAGCACGGTCGGCTCCGGATGGTCGACCACCGGCACCAGCACGGCGGCCGGGCGCGTCGCCGCAACCCCGGCGCGCTGCCACAGCTCCGGATCGAGATCGAGATCGCCGCGCGCGGCCGGCGCCGCATGGTCGGTCAGCGCCGCCGGCACATCGAGCGTCAGGCGGGACCGCGCACGCTCGAAGAAGTCGGGGCTCTTGGGTGCCGCCATCAGGTCAGATCCTTGATCTCGTCCGCCTTCGCCATGGCGAAGAACGCGCCCCCCGAGACCACGCCGAACATGGGCACGCCATCGACATCGCACTCCTCGCCGAGCTCGACCAGGTCGAAGAACAGCGCCCGCTTGACCCGCGCCCACAGGTTCGAGCGCACATGCAGATAGGGCCGCAAGCCGCCGGTGCCCTCCTCCGGGGTGAAGCGCAGCGCGTGGTCAGCGCCGCAGGCCACCCAGTCGTCGACATTGGTGCGGAAATGCAGCGTCTGGCCGGGACCTCGCGCTTCAACGCGCAGCTCGACCGCCACGAACGGCACATCGTCGACCACGATGCCGCATTTTTCGACCGGGGTGACCAGGAAGTAGCGGTCCCCCTCCCGCTTGAGCACGGAGGCGAACAGTTGCACCAGCGCCGGGCGCCCGATTGGGGTCTTGAGGTAGAACCAGGTGCCGTCGGCCGCGATGCGCATGTCGAGATCGCCGCAGAACGGCGGATTCCACAAGTGCACCGGCGGCGGGCCGCCAGCGCGCCGGACCGCGCCCGCGAGCGCATCAAGCGAGCCAGTCGTCTGCCCTTCCTTTGCCATGGTTTGCCTGATAGTTAGAGCGTGACTGGCCGTTTTCCACGCGATTGTGATCGCACGCAAGCTTATCCACTGCTGTCTAAACAGCCGGGCCGGGGTAAGAAAAGCGGCACTTATCCGAGCATCCAAGGCCTTGTGGCCTGGGCGTCGGTGGGGCGATGATGGCATACCCGCATGGAGGCGGGGTCGCACCCATTGAAAAATAGCGTAATCTACAGCCAGCTGATGGCAGCCGTGGGCACCGCCTTAGCCCGCTTGCGGGCGGTGGCGCGAATGTTGCACGATTTTTGGCCAGCCCGGACACCGCAACGAGCCGGGACGCTACAATACCTCGATAAGACCGCAATAGCGGATCAATAAGAAAGCGAACCAACAAGAACGAAGATAAAGAAAAACAAAAACCAAAACGCCGCGACAACAGGAGCACACAGATGGCGGTAGCCGGCGGAGAAACGATTGAGAAGCTCGACGACATGATCGTGCGTCAGGCGGAGGCGACCGGCGCACAGGTTGCCGCCGCCAAGGCCGCGATCGGCAAGGTCATCTTCGGACAGGAGCGCGTGGTCGAGCAGGCGCTCATGACCGTACTGTCGGGCGGCCACGCGCTGCTCGTCGGCCTGCCTGGCCTCGCCAAGACCAAGCTGGTCGAGACCATGGGCATCGTGCTCGGGCTCGACGCGCGCCGCATCCAGTTCACGCCCGACCTGATGCCCTCCGACATCGTCGGCAGCGAAGTGCTGGAGGAAGCGCCCGGCGGCAAGCGCAGCTTCCGCTTCATCCCGGGCCCGATCTTCGCCCAGCTCCTGATGGCCGACGAGATCAACCGCGCCAGCCCGCGGACCCAGTCGGCGCTGTTGCAGGCGATGCAGGAATTGCACGTCAGCGTCGGCGGCAACCGCCACGACGTGCCGCGCCCCTTCCACGTGCTGGCGACACAGAACCCGATCGAGCAGGAAGGCACCTACCCGCTGCCGGAAGCCCAGCTCGACCGCTTCCTGATGCAGATCGACGTGCCCTATCCGGATCTCGAGAACGAACGCAGAATCATATTCGACACCACCGGCGCGGAAGAGAGCAAGCCGAAGGCGACATTGACGGCAGATGAGCTGATCGCCGCCCAACGCCTGGTGCGCCGGCTGCCGGTCGGCGAGTCGGTCGTGAATGCGATCCTCAACCTGGTGCGCTCGGCACGCCCCGACGCCGACACCGGCGATATCAGCAAGCTGATCTCGTGGGGCCCAAGCCCGCGCGCGAGCCAGGCGCTGATGCTGGTTGCGCGCGCCCGCGCGCTGATCGACGGACGGCTCTCGCCCTCGATCGACGACGTGATGGACATGGCCGAGCCGATCCTAAAGCACCGCATGGCGCTGACCTTTGCGGCACGCGCCGACGGCGAGACCGTCGAAGGCGTGATCGCCAAGCTCAAGAGCCGCGTTGGTTAGCAAGATGGCGGTGAGGCGCGCGGACAAGAACGAGATCAGAGCAACCCAGCAGGCGAGCGGCACTGCCCGCTCCCTCGCCGAGACACTGCCGCGCCTGATCCTTGAAGCGCGCCGGATCGCGGCGACCGTGATCCACGGTCTGCACGGCCGCAAGCGCGCGGGCCCGGGCGAGAACTTCTGGCAGTATCGGCGCTTCCTGTGGGGCGAGCCGGCCCGCCGCGTCGACTGGCGCCGCTCGGCGCGCGACGACCATCTCTACGTGCGCGAGCAGGAATGGGAAGCCGCGCACACGGTCTGGATCTGGCCGGACCGCTCGCCTTCGATGACGTTCACCTCCAAGCTTGCGCAGGAGTCGAAGCTCGATCGCGCGCTGGTGGTGGCATTCGCGCTCGCCGAGGTGCTGGTGCACGCGGGCGAGCGCGTGGGCGTGCCGGGGCTGATGCGGCCGACCGGCAGCCGCAACGTGCTCGACAAGATCGCCAACGCGATCGTGCATGACGTCACCGAGCGGCCGAGCCTGCCGCGCGCGTTCGCACCCTCCTCGCTCTCCGAGATCGTGCTGGTGTCGGATTTCTGGAGCCCGATCGCGGACGTGCGCAAGACCATCGCGCAATTGTCCTCCTCCGGCGCGCACGGCCACACCGTGCAGATCGTCGATCCGGCGGAAGAGACGTTCCCCTATTCCGGCCGCGTCGAATTCGTCGAGCCGGAAGGCGGCGGCTCGATCACAGCCGGGCGCGCCGAAGCCTGGCGCGCCGACTACGAGGCGTTGGTGGCGCGCCATCGCGCCGAGATCCGCGCCGAGACCGACAAGATCGGCTGGAGCTTCGCCATCCACCGCACCGACCGGCCGGCAACCGAGCTGCTGTTGGCGTTGCACGCGCGCATGGGTGCGCCGCCACCGGGCGCAGTGGTGGGTGGCCGCGTCGCCGTGGCCGCACAGCGGAGGCAAGCATGATGGGTCTGCCACTCGGCTTTGCACAGCCGCTGGTGCTGCTCGGGCTCCTGAGCATCCCGGTGCTGTGGTGGCTGTTGCGGCTCATTCCGCCACAGCCGCGCCGCATCGATTTTCCGCCGACGCGGCTCCTGTTCGAGATCAAGCCGAAGGAAGAGACGCCGCAAAAGACACCGTGGTGGCTCACGCTCCTGCGCCTCACATTGGCGACACTCGTCATCCTGGCGGCCGCAGGCCCCTTGTGGAATCCGGCGGTCGAGACTGTGTCGAGCCGGGCGCCACTCGCGCTCCTGATCGACGACGGCTTCGTCGCCGCCGGCTCATGGGATGCGCGCATCCGCATGGCCGAGGACCTGGTCTCCCGCGCGGAGACCGACAATCGCGCGGTGGCGGTGATCCCGATGTCGGATCCGAGCCGCGACATCTCGTTCGAGACAGCGGGCGCGGCGCGCGTGCGGCTCAAGCAGATGAAGCCGAAGCCGCATGCGATCACGCGCGCCGACATGCTGGTGCCGCTCGGGCGCTTCTTCGAGGCCACCGCCGACGTCGAGGTGATGTGGCTTTCCGACAGCGTCGATCTCGGCGGCGGAGCTGAGTTTGCCGCCGCGCTCGGGCGCCTCGTCGGAACCCGCCCGATGACGGTGGTCGAGGGCGGGCTGCCGGCCGCGCAGGCGCTCACCGCGGCCGAGAACACGGCCGCGGCGCTGTCCGTCAAGGTGTTGCGCTCGACCGCAGGCTCGACCCAATCCGGCGTCGTGCGCGGGCTCGATCTCAAGGGCCTGCCGCTTGGCGAAGCGACTTTCACATTCGGCGCCAGCGAGACCGAGACCGACGCCGAGCTGACGCTGCCGGTCGAGATCAGGAACGACATCGCGCGGCTCGAGATCAGCGGCGAGCGCTCGGCTGGCGCGGTCGCGCTGCTCGACAAGCGCTGGCGGCGGCGCAGCATCGGCGTCGCCACCGGCGCCACCTTCGACACCGCCCAACCGCTCTTGGCCTCGACCTACTACCTCGCGCGCGCGCTCGGGCCGTTCGCTGACGTGCGGCTTGCCGAGCGCGGCTCGCCCGCACAGGCGGTGGCTCAGTTCCTCGAACAGCGCGTGCCGATGATCATCCTGGCCGATGTCGGCAACATCGCCGAGGCCAAGGAGCCCCTGGCGAAATGGCTCGAGGACGGCGGCGTGCTGGTGCGCTTTGCCGGCCCGCGGCTTGCCGCCGCCGATGATGATCTCGTGCCGGTGCGGCTGCGCCGCGGCGGCCGGGTGCTCGGCGGCGCGCTGAGCTGGGATCAGCCACAGCAACTCGCGGCATTCTCACGCGAAAGCCCGTTCTTCGGCATGCCGGTGCCCACCGACGTGACCGTGAGCCGGCAGGTGCTGGCGGAGCCCGATACGACGCTGACCGATCGCACCTGGGCCACGCTCGCCGACGGCACGCCGCTGGTCACCGCGCAGCGGCGCGGCAAGGGTATCATCGTATTGTTCCACGTCACCGCCGACACCCGCTGGTCCGACCTGCCGCTCTCGGGCGCCTTCGTGGATATGCTCAAGCGCATCGTGTCGCTCGCCGGCTCGATGGCGACCGCCGATCCCAACGCGCCCGGCAGCGGGCGCGCCGGCGCGCGCGAAGTGGTGCCGCCGACCCGCATCCTCGACGGTTTCGGAATATTCGGGCCGCCGCCGCCCAACGCACGGCCCGCGCCGGTGGGATTTACCGGGCGCGGAACCGCCGAAAACCCGCCGGGGTTCTATGGACCGCCGGAAGGCTTGCTGGCGGTCAACGCACTGGCGCCAGCCGACCGGCTTGCGCCGCTCGATGTTTCCGCGCTCAATGCGCGCCGGGAGGCCTATCGAATGAGCGAACCGCAGGATCTGCGCGGGCCAGTCATGCTCGCGGCACTCGGGCTCCTCGCACTGGACGCCCTGGTCGTGTTCTGGCTCGCCGGCGGCATCGCCCAGCTCATGCGCGGCGGAAGCCGACGTCCGGCGGCCGCGGCCCTGATCGCCACTGCGATCCTCGGCGCAGCCCTATGGGCGCCTTCCCCAGCACGAGCGCAGAACGACGACGCCGCCATGAAGGCGACGTTGCAGACGCGGTTTGCCTATGTGGTCTCGGGCGACGCCGAGGTCGATCGCGTCACCAAGGCCGGGCTACACGGGCTCACCCTGTTTCTGGCGCAGCGCACCGCGCTCGAGGCCGGCGACCCGGTGGGGGTCGATCCCGCCGTCGACGAGCTGGCGTTCTATCCCTTGATCTACTGGTCGGTCGTGCCAGGCGCGGCGCGCCCCTCGCGCCAGGCGCTCGAACATATCGACGCCTACATGAAGAAGGGCGGCACCGTGCTGTTCGACACCCGCGACGCCATCCAGGCGCCGCCCGGGCCGGACGGCGCCAATCGCTCGCCCGGCATGCTGGCGCTGCGCAATATCCTCAGTGCCCTCGACATCCCCGACCTTGAGCCGGTGCCGAAGGACCACGTGCTGACCAAGACGTTCTACCTGCTCAAGGACTTTCCGGGCCGCTTCACCACCGGCCAGCTCTGGGTCGAAGCCACGCCGACCGACAATGTCGACGAGGCGGAGAACCGCCCGGCGCGCGCCGGCGACGGCGTCTCCTCGATCATCATCACCTCGAACGATCTTGCCGGCGCCTGGGCGGTCCGGCCGGACGGCCAGGCCATGCTGCCGATCTCGGGCGGCGAGGCGCGCCAGCGCGAGTTCGCGTTCCGGGCCGGCGTCAACATCGTGATGTACACGCTCACCGGCAACTACAAGGCGGATCAGGTGCACATTCCGGCGCTCTTGGAGCGGCTCGGACAGTGAGAGAGAGCGAATAGGGAGTAGCGAGTAGCAAATAGGGGAAAAAAGCAAGCGCGCTGACTATTCGCCATTCGCCATTCGCCATTCGCCATTCGCCATTCGCTATTCGCCATTTGCAGCAACGAACAACAAACAAAGGCCGTGGCCATTATGAACTTCGGCATCTCATTCGCGCCGCTCGTCCCCGAGACCATCGTGTGGGTCGCGCTGGCGATTGCGTGCGTGCTCGCCGCCATGCTGGTGTTTGCGAAGGCGCGCGGCATGTGGACGCGCATCGTCGCGATGGCGCTGTTCGTGCTGGCGCTCGCCAACCCCTCGATCACCCGCGAGGACCGCGATCCGTTGACCTCGGTCGCCGTGGTGGTGATCGACAAGAGCCCAAGCCAGGAATTCGGCGACCGGCCGAAGCAGACCGAAGCCGCGCGCGCCGAGGTCGCAGAGCGGCTCGGCAAGCTTCCCGGCGTCGAGGTGCGTTTCGTGGAAGCCGGCCAGTCCGACGGCGAGACCGACGGCACCCGGCTGTTCAACGCGCTGACCTCCGCCCTCTCCGACGTCCCGCACGACCGGGTCGCGGGCGCGATCATCATCACTGACGGGCGCGTGCATGACGTGCCGACGGACGCTTCCTCGCTCGGCTTTGCGGCGCCGGTGCATGCGCTGATCACCGGCCGCGCCAATGAGCGCGACCGCCGCGTGGTGCTGGTGACGACGCCGCGCTTCGGCATCGTCGGCCAGTCGCAAACCATCACCTACCGGGTCGAGGACCAGGGCGTCTCCCCGGGCACCGCGCAGATCACGGTACGGCGCGACGGCGAGACCATCGACACCCGCAGCGTCCGCGTCGGCCAGCAGGTCAATATCGCGGTGCCGATCCCGCATCCGGGCGCCAACATCGTCGAGATCGAAGCCTCAGCCCTCGAGAACGAGCTGACCCTCGTCAACAACCGCGCGGTGGTGTCGATCGACGGCGTGCGCGACAAGCTGCGCGTGCTGCTGGTCTCGGGCGAGCCGCATGCGGGCGAGCGCACCTGGCGCAACCTGCTCAAGTCCGACGCCTCCGTCGACCTCGTCCACTTCACCATCCTGCGGCCGCCGGAAAAGCAGGACGGCACGCCGATCAACGAGCTGTCGCTGATCGCGTTCCCGACCCGCGAATTGTTCCAGCAGAAGATCAACGAGTTCCAGCTCATCATCTTCGACCGCTACGCCCGCCAGGGCGTGCTGCCGATCCTCTACTTCGACAACATCGCGCGCTACGTGCGCGCCGGCGGCGCGGTGCTGATCGCGGCCGGCCCGGACTATGCGAGCCAAACCAGCCTCTGGCGCACGCCGCTCGAAAGCGTGCTGCCGGCCGAGCCGAGCGGACGCACCACCGACGTTCCGTTCCGCGCCAAGCTCTCCGAGCTCGGCAAGCGCCATCCGGTGACGCGCGGGCTCGAAGGCTCCGATGAGGACCCGCCGCACTGGAGCCGCTGGTTCCGCCTGGTCGACGCCCGCGCCACCAAGGGCACCAAGGTGTTGGACGGGCCGGACGGCAAGCCGCTGCTCGTGCTCTCGCGCGAGGGCGAGGGCCGCGTCGCGCTGCTCCTGTCCGACCACATCTGGCTGTGGGCGCGCGGCTACGAGGGCGGCGGGCCGCATCTCGACCTCTTACGCCGGCTGTCGCACTGGTCGATGAAGCAGCCCGACCTCGAAGAGGAGGCGCTGCGCATTCTGGTGCGCGGGCGTGACATCACGGTGCAGCGCCAGACCATGGCCGACACCGCCGAGGAGGTCACGCTGACGACGCCGTCCGGCAAGACCCGCACGCTCACGCTGACGGAGGCGATGCCGGGCGTGTGGCGCTCGACCATTGAGGCCAATGAGCTCGGGCTCTGGCGCGCCGCCGACAGCAAGCTCACCGCGCTCGCCAATGTCGGCCCCGCCAATCCGCGCGAGTTCTCCGAGGTGACCTCGACCCCGGATATCCTCAGCCCGCTCGTCAACGCGACCGGCGGCGCCGCGGTGCGCGTCGAGGACGGCTCGGGCACGCACGTGCCGCGGCTCCTTGGCGTGCGGGGCGACACCTTCCGGGGTGACGACTGGCTCGGCCTCAAGATCCGCGAGGCGAGCGTGGTGCGCGGCATCGGCGTGCTGCCGGTGTTCGCCGGCATGATCGGGCTCCTGCTGCTGATCGGCATCCTGGCCGCAACGTGGACACGCGAAGGCCGTTGAGGCGGCCTTCGATGACGTGCGTTGCGGCTAATCGATCGCGATGTTCGCCTCGCGGCCGACCTTGCTCCAGCGCTGTGTCTCGCTCTGCATGAACGCGCCGAATTGCTGCGGCGTCATGATGTCGGCTTCCGCGCCCTCGCGCTCCAGGAGCGTCCTCAACTCCGGCGAGCTCAGCATCCGGCCGATCTCGGTGCTGAGCGTGTTGACGATGGCGGCTGGCATGCCGGCGGGGCCGACGATGCCCCACCACGATGACGAGTCGAAGCCCGGGATGCCGGATTGATCGAGCGTCGGCACGTCGGGAAGCGTCGGCGTGCGCTTGCGGCTCGTCACCGCAAGCCCCCTCGCCTGGCCGCCACGCACGATCTCGAGCACTTGCGGCAGGCTCGACACGTAAATGTCGACATGGCCGCCGATGAGATCGTTAAGCGCCAGCGATCCACCTTTGTAGGGAATGTGCATGAGCTTGACGCCAGCCGACAGCGCGATCAACTCGGCGGAAATCTGATTGATGCTGCCGGGCCCCGACGACGCATAGGTGATCTCGCCGGGCCGGCGTCGCGCGAGCTCAATGAGCTCGCTCGCCGTTCTGACGGACAACTTGTTGGAGGCGGTCACGAGCAATGGCGAGTTCGCGATGAACGCAACCGGGGTGAAGTCCCTCAAGGTATCGAACGGCATGCTCTTCTTGATGGCCGGGTTGATCGTGAAGGTCGACGACACCAGGAGGAGCGTGTGGCCATCCGGCCGCGCGGCCGCAACCGCGGCAGCGCCAATGACGCCGCCGGCCCCAAGCCGGTTGTCGATCAGCACCGGCTGGCCGAGCACGTCCGTAAGCTTCTTGCCGATGGCGCGGCCGATGATGTCGTTGGAGCCCCCGGCCGCGAACGGGATGATCAGCGTGATCGGCCTTGTGGGATAGGTCTGCGCCAGCGCGCCGGAGCTTGCCAGCACCAGAGCCCCGAGGATCAAGACGCCCACTCTGGTCATGGCTTGCTGCTCCCTTGTGACATGACTCGGCTGATCACTGGCCACAATAGCTTGGATTCTTGTGCGCAGTCTTCCTATGAGTAGGTCCGCCATGATCCGAGTGAAAGCAAAGACGATGGACCCAGCCGCTTTCCGCCCAGTCGCAATCCGCAACCGCCTCGCGGCCAATCGAGACCGCGCGTCATGATGCTGCTCGAGCACGACGCCAAGGAGTTGCTTGCCGCCGACGGCGTCCCGGTCCCGGCGGGCGTTCTCGCCACCGCAGCCGACGTCGAGCTGCCGGCCTCGCTTGCCGGCCCGTGGATGGTGAAAGCCCAGGTCCCGGTCGGCGGACGCGGAAAGGCCGGAGGAATCAAACGGGCGGACACCATCGCGGAGCTGGGTCAGACGCTCGGCGTGCTCTTGGGCAAGACGATCAAGGGCCAGGCCGTTCGCGCCTGCCGGATCGAGCAGTGCGTCGAGGGCATGGAGTGCTATCTGAGCGTGTCGCTCGATGCCAGCCGTGGGCGCCTGCGCGTGCTGCTGTCGTCGCAGGGCGGCGTCGACGTCGAGGCGCAGGCCGGGCGAGTGCTCTCGGCCGAGGTCGCGCTCGCGCAACGCGAGACGATCGACGCCGCGAGCCGGCTGGCCGACACCATCGCGAGCCCGGCGCGCGCCACCATGGTGCGGGCGGCCGAGCGGCTCATCGCCATGTTCTTTGAATTCGAAGCAACCTTGCTCGAAGTCAATCCGCTGTTCATTCGCCCCAACGGATCGTGGGTCGCCGGCGACCTGAAGCTCGTCATCGACGACAACGCGCTCGTTCGGCAACCGCGCCTGCGCGATCTCATTCAGCGTCGCGCCGACGCCTATCCCGACATCGCGCTCAAAATGAACCACGGCTTCGATTTCGTCGTGGTCGATCCCGACGGAGAGATCGGCCTGGTCACAACCGGTGCCGGACTGAGCATGCAGATGCTCGACGAGCTGGCGGAGCGCGGCCATCCCGCTTTCAATTTCTGCGACATCCGCACCGGCCAGTTGCGCGGCGATCCGACGCGGCTCATTCACGTTTTCCGGTGGATTGCCGCCGGGCGGAGGGTTCGCTCCGTGCTGATCAATTTCTTTGCCGGCATCACCCATCTGGGAGAAGTCGCTCATCTGCTGGTGGCCGCACTGAAGGCAGTCCCCGAGCTGCGCGTGCCGGTGACGGCGCGGCTCATCGGCAACGGCTACGACGAGGCGATCGCGGTCTTCGCGGCCGCCAGCAATCCGCTGCGGGTCGAGCCCGACCTCGACCGGGCGATCGAGCTCGCGCTCGCGCCGCTGACCGGGGCCCGGCCATGACTGCGCACGTGCCGTTCGTCGCGCCCGATGTGGAGACCATCATCCAAGGGATGACCGGCCGCACGGGACGCCGCCATGCACAGCTGATGCGCGCCTACGGCACCCGCATCGTGGCCGGCGTATCGCCCAAGAGCGACAGCGATGAGGTCGACGGCGTTCCCGTCTTCAAGAATTGTATCGAGGCGGTGGCCGCGACCGGCGCTGCCGCAAGCGTCGCGATGGTGCCGCCCCTGGCCGTGCTGGCCGCCGTTCGAGAGGCAGTCGCGGCCGGCATCAAGCTGATCGTCACCATCGCGGAGGGCATGCCGGTGCGCGACGCCGTCGCGGCGCTCGAGCTGGTGCGGGCGGCGGGCGTGCGCTGGGTCGGGCCATCGACGCCGGGCCTCGCGATCCCCGGACGCCTCAAGCTCGGCTTCCTGCCCGACGTGTCGCTCGCTCCCGGCCCGCTCGGGATCATGGCCAAGAGCGGCACGCTCTCCTACGAGGTCTGCCATCGGCTGGTCGGTCGCGGCCTCGGCCAAAGCCTGTGGGTCGGCGTCGGCGGCGATACGGTCAAGGGAACGCGCTTCGCCGACATCCTGCCCTGCATGCTGACCGACCCGCACACGCATGGCATTGTGGTGATCGGCGAGATCGGCGGCTCCGAGGAGGAAGAGCTAGCCGCCGCGATGCGCGCGCATCGCTGCGGCAAGCCCGTCTACGCCCTCATCGCCGGCCGCACCGCACGCGAGGGCATCACCATGGGACACGCCGGCGCGATGATTGCGGGCGACGTCGGCACGATCGCGTCAAAGACGCAAGCGCTCGCCGGCGCGGGCGCGCAGGTGTTCACGCGCATTCGCGATCTGGTCGATGCGGTGGCCAGCGGTATCGGCACGGCAAAGGGAAACAATACATGCAGCTGAGCTTGTCAGATGAACAGCGGCGGTTCGTGCAGACGGTGCGCGACATCACGCAGCACGAGTTCAAGCCGCGCGCGAACAAATATATGGACGGCACCTTCCCGTGGGACAACCTGCGAGCGTTGGCCAAGCTCGGCGTGCTCGGGATGGCGGTGCCCGAGGAATACGGCGGCCTCGGACTGCCGGTGCTCGACACCGCGCTCATCCTCGAGGAGATCGCCAAAGGCTGCTACGTCACCGCCATGGCGGTGCTCGGCGAGGTCGGCGTGCAGACCCGCATCATCGCGACCTATGCGCCCGAGCATATTCGCCGCCGCATCCTGCCGGCGGTGGTCGAAGGCGACTGCATTCTGGCGATCTGCATGACCGAGCCCGACGCCGGCACCGACGTCGCCAGCTACAAGACCAACGCCGACATCACGGGCGACACGCTGCGGCTCAACGGCGTCAAGACGCTGATCAGCCGCGCCGACGAAGCCGGGATGTTCGTGGTCTTCACCCGCATCAACAAGCAGCCGGGCCGCGCCGGCATCGGCTGCGTGCTGGTCGAGAAGAACACGCCGGGCTTCAGCGTCACCGGCACGTTTCACACCATGGGCGGCGAGAACCTGCATGAGGTCCGCTTCGAGGACTGCGAGCTGCCGATCGAGAACCTGGTGGTGCGCGACGACGGCTTCGTGCGCCTGCTCACCGCCTTCAACACCCAGCGCTGCCTGAACCCGAGCATTTCGCTCGGCCTCGCCGAAGGCGCCTTCGAGGAAGCTGTCCGCTACGCGCGCGAGCGCGAGGCCTTCGGCCGGCCGATCGGCGAGTTCCAGGGCATGCGCTGGAAGCTCGCCGAGATGTACAAGGAGATCGAGACCGGCCGCAGCATCCTCTATCGCGCCTGCGCCACCGCCAATCCGTTTCCCGATCCGTATCTCGCGGCGATCGCCAAGGTGTTCTGCAACGAGATGGCGCTGCGCGTCACCAGCGAAGCGATCCAGGTGCATGGCGGCTACGGCTTCACCGATGAATACGCGGTGTCGCGCTTCTATCGCGGGGCGCGCTACGGAACGCTCGGCGGCGGCACCTCGGAGACGCTGCGCGAGCTCCTCGGCAAGCGGGTCATGGCCGGGCTCGACGCTGGCGACGGCATTCTCAGCCTCGGGGCGTTCTGACCGGCGTCGGCGCGAGCGGGCTACTGCAACACCTCTTCGGCCGCGGTCATCAGGTTGGTGGTCGGATTCTTGCGGCAGTACTCGCCGATCTTGCTGGCGTCGGTCTTGAGCTTGTCGATGTCAACGATCGGGGGATCGTCCTCGTCCGTGAAAAAGCCGTTCAGCCACATCAGGACCATGCTGATGGTCCGCTCACCCGACTCGAGAAACTGCTTGCAGTTCACCGTCGACAGGTCGAGCTTCTGCGCCGCTGCGGGCGCGGCCGCGACGAGCGACATGGCAACCAGGATGGCGCTGACGATCTTCACGGGTCGGGTCCTCGATGAATTCCGGCGCAAGACGCTTAGCGCCACATTGTGCGACGGTCAAAGTCATTCTTCCGCTTGACGATCACAACGACGAGCCGGGCCGCATACTCAGGCACCTTCCCACTCCGGCCGGATCGGTCCGCAGACGCCCTCGAAGGCGCCCTCGACCAGCTCACACACCAGGAGCCGCACCGGATCGACCGGGCCCGGCATCGTCGCCCGTCCGCGCGGCACGCGCTTGAAGCCGCACTTGCCGTAGTAGGGCTCGTCGCCGACCAGCACGACCAGCCGATGGCCCTTCCCCTTCGCCTCGACCAGCGAGCGCTCGATCAGCACCTGCCCGATGCCGCGGTCGCGGAACGGCGGCTCGACCGTGAGCGGGCCGAGCAGCAGCGCCTTGGCCTCGCCGATGCGGACCGGTGTCAGCCGCACCGAGCCGACCAGCAGCGTGCCGACGCGGGCCGTAAAGGAGAGGTCGAGGGCGTGGTCCTGCCCCTCGCGGATACGATAGGCGGTCTTGGCGTAGCGGCCGGGACCGAAGGTACGCTCATGCAACCGCTCGATGGCGAGCGCGTCGTCGGCGGTTTCCGCCCGGATGGTCAGGGAAAGGTCCGTCATCGGTCCGTGGTTAACCGGTCTGTTGCCAGGGGGATCGCCCCAGGGTGGCCGGGTCCGGCCGGCTGCGCGCTTAGCACTTGGCGCACCGGAGGTCTATTGCGGTTTGAGCGCTGGCAGGGCCACCTGCCCCCGCCCGAACGGCAGGTTGCCGAGCTGCCAGCCCGGCCGGGCGGTATGCAGCAGCGCCAGAACGACGAGCGCCGCAAACAACAGATAGGACTGCGCCACGTTAAATACGGTGCCCGCCAGGAGGTTGGCGACCGGGAAGAAGTTGCTGATCACCATGTAGCTCAGTGCCAGCAGAATGAGGCGTGTGCGATTGCCGATCACGCTCGCCAGCAGGACTGCGAAGATCGGAAACAGGATGCCATAGTGGTGCTCCCAGGCGATCGGCGACGCCATGGTGATGCTCAGCGCCATGGTGCAGAAATCGAAGACGCGGTCGTGGTCGCCATCGTTGCCGCGCCGGAACAGCGCCGCCGAAAGGATGGCGAGCGAGGTCGCGACCGTGCCGGCATAGATCCAGGGGTTGAACGGCGGGAACCCGTTGTCGTCGAAGCCGAGGCTGTCGTAGTTGTCCGGGTCGATCAGCGTCATCACCCGGTTGAGCAGCCCGTTGAACGACTGGTTCGGATAGTAGACCTCGCCGTGTTGCGACAGGAACCAGAACACCTGCAGGTAGTCGACATTGTCGGTCCAGCCAAAGGTGGCAATCGAGGCGATCAGCCCCACCACGCCAGCGGTCACGCAGGCAACCATGAAACGCCATTCGCGGCGTAGCGCGGCCCACAGCACGAACAGGCCATAGTGCGGCTTGACCAGGCACATCAGGCCAATGAGAAGCCCGCTTGTTGCCTTCCAGCCGGTCGCCCAGCACAACAGCGACAGGGCGAACAGCCCGTTGAGCCAGATCTGGATCTGGCCGAGCGTGAACGCCTTCACGATCGGATAGAACGTCAACGCCAAAGCGAGCACCAGCGCCGTGCGCACCGCCATCAGCCCGCCGGACGACGGCGCGGGCAACGTCGGCCGCAATCCGCGCTCCAGCAGCACGGCAGCCGAGACCGCCGACATCAGAATGAACAGCCAGCCGAGCACATCGTTGAGGGAGGCCGGTGCGAAATCCGGACATTCGGCGGTTCGCACCAGCTCGGGGCCCCCAAGCCAGAGCATCCCGGCAATCGCGAACAGCGAGGACGGCGGATACTGGAATTTGAGCCTCTGATTGAAGAATATCTCGGTATAGAGCGGTGTCGTATGCGGCGACTGGGCATACTTCAGCGCGAACGCCATGATCCCCCAGGAGTCGTCGCAGCCCTCCGCCAACAGCACGTCCGAGGTGTGATTGAGCACGGTCTCGCGGTAATAGTCCGGCGAAGCGAGCCGCAGCACGCCGTTGAGGGCCAGGGCGTTGAACAGCAGAAACAGCGCGAGCCCCCAGGTCAACGCCAGCGAGGCGTTGCCGCGCGCGCCAACCGCCGCGCCGCGCGCGGCGATGACGCTCATGACTGCCCGCTCCTGCGCCGGACGGACGTGTTCCGATGCTGCAGGGGTCCCTCCTCGCTCACGCGTCATCCCCAAGCCTAGCGCCGCCGATCTGAAGGTCCTACAACAGAAATGGCGGTTAGGAACCTCAGATCGAAAAGCGGTACTCGAATCATAGACTTGCTAGTGCCTCAAGCTTCCGAAGGTCGTGTCAGAGACGCCGCGATGGATCACGAACGTCGGAAGCGTGCTACTAGCCTGCGACAGGCGGCCACACCCGTCAATTGGAGATTTGGCGCCTGTGCCTATTCCTACGATCGCACCGGCAACCAACAGCTCCACCCGCGGGTGAACGCGTGTGCCCATCGGCGCGTTCCATCCCCACATGATCCAGCAAGCACATCTTCAAGCACATCTTGGAGCGAGCAATGGGCCTTCTGGTCGACGGGATCTGGCAGGACGAAGATGATGCGGTGCGCACGCTCAACGGGCATTTCACGCGCCCCACCACGCGCTACCGCAGCTGGATCACACCCGACGGCGAAGCCGGGCCGAGCGGCGAGCGCGGCTTTGTGGCCGCGCGCGGTCGCTACCACCTCTACGTCGCGCTGGCGTGCCCGTGGGCGCATCGCACCGTGATCATGCGGATGCTCAAGGGACTCGAGGATGCGGTGTCGATCTCGGTCTTGGAGCCGCTTTATGGACCGCACGGCTGGAGATTCGGCGCGACGCCGGGCGCGACACCGGACACCGTCAACGGCAAGAGCGAGCTCGCTGAGATCTATCTGCTCGCCGATCCGCGCTTCACCGGTCGCGTCACCGTGCCGGTGCTGTGGGACAAGGAGCGGCGCACCATCGTCAACAACGAGTCGGCCGAGATCATCCGGATGCTCAACGAGGCATTCAGCCGCTTCACCAACGTCACGACGGACTACTATCCGCCGGCGCTGCGCGCGGAGATCGACCGGATCAACGACCTGGTCTATGGCAACGTCAATAACGGCGTCTATCGCGCCGGCTTCGCGACCACACAGGCGGCCTATGACGAGGCCTTCGCGGCCCTGTTTGCGACGCTTGACCGGCTCGAGCAGCAGCTCTCACGCCAGCGCTATCTCGCCGGAGCGGTCATCACGGAGGCGGACTGGCGGCTGTTCACGACGCTGATCCGTTTCGATGCGGTCTACTACGGGCACTTCAAATGCAACCTGCGCCGCATCGTCGACTACCCGAACCTGTCGAACTATCTGCGCGAGCTGTATCAAGTGCCCGGCGTCGCCGCGACCGTGAGCATGGATCACATCAAGACCCACTATTACGGCACCCACCGACACCTGAACCCGCGCGGGATCATCCCACGCGGGCCATTGCTCGACTTCACCGCGCCGCATGACCGTGGGCGGTTCGGAAGCTGACGTTACTGGGCGAAGCAGTAGAACAACCCATTGCCGCCGGTGGCGACCAGGTCGGGCTGGCTGCAGCTGCGCGACATGTGCGACGACACCCAGGACTTCTGGTAGACGGTGTCGGCGATGCCCTCGCGATCGACATGGCCGAGCATGGCGCTGCCAAAGGTGCTGCTGGTCCAGTTGTTGCAGGTCAGGTTGAGGTTGCCCGGGAAGGCTTTGCCTTCCAGATCGGAGCCGGTCAGCATGTCGTGCTGGTTCGGTGTCTCGCCCCGCATCTTCACCAGCTCGCCCTTCTCGTTGTAGGCGGTCGCCCGGCCGATCTTGTTATTGGCGCTGTGCAGATCGGCGACGCTGGTCGCGATCACGGTGCCCTTGGCATTCTGCCACGGCCCGTTGCCGATGCGGTCACGCGCGTTGACCGCGCCGCCCTGCGCAGCCTGGTTCGTGCTCAGATAGGCGCGCCAGGTCTTGCCGCCCGCGCCTGCCGCCTGGGCGAGCTGCTGGCAATGCCGGTCGGCGCCCTCAAGCCCGCCGAGATCAGCGCCCTTGCCGGAGCCGACGCTGGTGATGAAGAAGGTCATATTGTTCTGCGCCTGCCCGCTTCCGCTCAGCGACAGGGCCATCAGTGCCGCCGAGGCGAGCACGCTCAAGCGCGTCGAATTTTTCATTGCAGTCCTCCACCGATGATTGGCTCGTTGCGAGCCGTTAAGCCGTACCGTCATGGTGCGACAGGGTTGCGACAAATTGAGTTGCAGTCGGTTGACTTCAGCCGGTTTGATCTGGGTTGCAGCCACGCAACCGGCGAACAGCAACCGCGCGGTTGCTGCCCGCCAGGCTGTCCGGTGTTGCGCCGCGCTATTGCGCGAAGCAGTAGAACAGGCCGTTTCCGCCGGTGGCGATGAGGTCTGGCTGGCTGCAGCTGCGCGACATGTGCGCGGCGTTCCACGAGCGCTGGAACACGGTGTTCTGGCCGCCGCGCCGGTCGATGTGGCCCAGCATGGCGCTGCCGAAGGTGCTGCTCGACCAGTTGTTGCAGGTCAGGTTCATGTTGCCCGGCCAGGCGGTGCCGTCCATCTGCGAGCCGGTCAGCACGTCATGCCAGTTCGGCGTATAGCCGACGCCGGAGACGACCGTGCCGCGCTCGGTCAATGTGTTTTCGGCGCCGAGCTTGTTGTTGTCGCCGTGCAGGTCCTCGACGCTGGTCGCGACCACGGTGCCCTTGAAATTCTGCCAGGGGCCCTTGCCGATGCGGTCGCGGGCATTGACCGGGCCGCCTTGCTGGGCCTGGTTCGTGCTCAGATAGGCGCGCCAGGTCTTGCTGCCGGCGCCAGCCGCGGTCGCGAGTTGCTGGCAATGGGCGTCGGCGCCCGCGAGACCGCCAAGATCGGCGCCCTTGCCGAGCCCGATGCTCGTTACGAAAAACGTCATGTTAGGTGCCTGGGGCGCTTGCTGCGCCTGCGCGCTCCCGACGAGCGCAACAAACGCCACTGACGCAACCATGGACAAACGCACTTTACCGGTCATTTCGATCCTCCCAATGATCGTTGGCTCGACGCGAGCCGCAAGCCGCCCGCTTCGGAACGGCTCTGGCGCGCAAACTAGCACGAAATTTACGTCCGGCGAGGCCCTGAACAATATAACGCACCCCCCACAAGAGCCCCGCCCTACCAGCGCTCGCTGACCGGCGCGCCGCCAAGAACCTCGGCAATACGGGCGCGGGTGGCGGCGGTCGTGTCATTGGGCAGATCATCGAGCGCGAAGAAGCCATGGGCGACGATCTCGTGGTCGGGGACCGGCGCCGCGATCTGCCGAAAGTCCGCCACCACGTACACCGCGACGTGGTCGCGGCGCGAGACCCGCTCGTTAAAGAAGATCCCGTGCAGCCGCGGCGGCGCCGTGGGCTCGATATTGGCCTCCTCGCGCAGCTCGCGAATAAGCGCGTCGAGCAGCGTCTCGCCCGGCTCCACCCCGCCGCCCGGCAGGTGCCATCCGCGCACATAGCTGTGCTGGACCAGGAGGACGCGCCGCTCATGGTCGACCACCAGCGCGCGGGCGCCGAGCGTGAGACCACGCGCGAATCGCCAGTAGGTGTGCAACAGGCGCCGGGTCACCGGCTCAAGTGCATCGCGAACGGATCGGAAGGCGGCCTTCATTCCCCACCCGAATTGCAACCTGCCATTCGTAGATTGACGGCGGGGAGCCAATGAGGCCAATCCGCTTGGTTGTCAAAGGCCCGGGATTATAGTTTAGAGGCTCTCTAATTACCCCTATCCGGCAGCCGCTCGAGGCCGATGTGAAGCGCTTCTCCGACCTCACCGAACAGGAAATTCTTGCGCTGGCCATTTCCAACGAGGAAGAGGACAGCCGAATCTATCGCGGCTTCGCCGAGGGCCTGCGCGAGCAGTACGCCGCCTCCGCCAAGGTATTCGAGGAGATGGCGGACGAGGAGGTGCGCCACCGCAGCATGCTGTTCGATCTCTACCGCTCGAAGTTTGGCGACTACCTGCCGCTCATCCGCCGCCAGGACGTGAAGGGCTTCATCCAGAAGAGGCCGCTCTGGCTGGTGCGCCCGCTTGGCCTCGATGACGTGCGCAAATACGCCGAGGACATGGAGTTTGAGGCTGCGCGGTTTTATCGCAGGGCCGCCGAAACGACGCGCGACGCCTCGACCCGGCAGCTGCTGGTCGAATTGGCGGAGATCGAGGACAAGCACGAAGACCTCGCCCACCGCCTCGGCGAGCAGCTCCTCACCAAGTCGGCTCTTGCCGCCGAGGACGAGACCGCGCGTCGCGTGTTCCTGCTGCAATACGTGCAGCCTGGCCTCGCCGGCCTGATGGATGGCTCGGTCTCGACGCTGGCGCCGCTGTTCGCCGCCGCCTTCGCCACCCACAGCACCTGGGAAACCTTCCTGGTCGGGCTCGCCGCCTCGGTCGGCGCCGGCATATCGATGGGGTTTGCGGAGGCGCTGTCTGACGACGGCTCGCTTACCGGACGCGGCGCGCCCTGGATCCGCGGCACCGTCTGCGGCCTGATGACGACGCTCGGCGGCATCGGCCACACGCTGCCCTACCTGATCCGCGACTTCTGGGTGGCGACCATCCTGGCCCTGATCGTGGTGGTGGTCGAGCTCGCGGCCATCTCCTATATCCGCTATCGCTATATGGACACTCCGTTCCTGTCTGCCGCATTTCAGGTCGTAATCGGGGGAACGCTGGTTTTCCTCGCCGGCATTCTCATCGGCAATTCATAATCTCATCGGCAGCTCGTCATGCGTGCCATACACTGCTGCCGGATCGAGGCGCTGCGGCCTTGACCTATAGCTCGACCGATCGGATCGTCTTGAAATGCCGAGTTTCGTGCTGGCGCACCTGTCTGACCCGCATTTGGCGCCGCCAAAACCCCATCTGCTCGAGCTCGCGGGCAAGCGCATCGGCGGCTTCGTCAACTGGCAGCGGCGGCGCCGGCGCTTCCACCTGATCGACGTGCTCGACCGCATCGTTGCCGATCTCAAGTCCCAGGCGGTCGATCACATCGCGGTCACTGGCGACCTGATCAATCTCTCGCTCGCGGCCGAATTCGCGCCCGCGCGCGCCTTCCTCGATCGGCTCGGCCCCGCGCATGACGTCACCGTCGTGCCGGGCAACCACGACACCTATGTCTGGTCGAAGCGGAACTATCCGCAGCGGCATTGGGCCGACTACATGCGGGACGATGGCCTCCCGCCGGGCGCGCCGCCGCGCTTTCCATTCCTGCGCCGGCGCGGACAGGTGGCGCTCATCGGCGTGACGACGGCGGTGCCGACGCTGCCATTCCGTGCGACCGGCCGGCTCGGCGCCGCGCAGCTTGCGCGCCTTGCCGCCCTGCTCGACGAAACCGCCGGGCTGTTCCGGGTCGTGCTGATCCATCACCCGCCACAGACGCGGCCACAGTGGCGCGACCGCAGGCTGGTCGACGGCGACGCATTCATCGCCGTGCTCAGAGACCACGGCGCGGAGCTCGTGCTGCATGGCCATGAGCACCTCGACCTGGTGCGCTGGTTCGACACGCCGCATTGCAAGGTCGCTGCCGTCGGCGTGCCGTCAGCCTCAGGCACGGTCGGCTGGAAATACGACGCCGCCGCCTACAATCTCTACACGATCGATGGCCAAGCCGGCGCCTGGCGCTGCGAGATGATCGCGCGCGGGCTTAATGGCGACGGCACGCGCATCGTCGAGCGCAAGCGCGTGATGCTGAAAGGTTAACGCCTGAAGCGCTGTAGGGTGGGCAAAGGCGGTTGCACAGCCCGTCTGCAAGTCAGAAGTCTTTCGTGCGCCGTGCCCACCATGTGATGCTCCGCATGTTAGCCGAAGGTGGTGGGCACGGCGCACGAGAGATTGTGTCGTGTGGTCAGGCGGTGCGTCCGCCTTTGCCCACCCTACGCAGCTGCGTGGCAATGAGTCCGCGCTCTACCGCGGCGCCGAGAGCAGCGCCGCGATCACCAGCGCCGCAAGCCCTGCGAACACACCGAGCAAAAATGCCCCGATGGCGCGGCGACGGCCGCGCGCGCGCTCAAGCTTCAAGTCCCGCTGCGGATCGCCGAGAACAACGGCCGTGTTGGAGAGCGAGCGCTCGCGCTCGATCAGACGCTGCGCCACGTATCTCGTGATCGCGTCGGTCAGCTCGCGCACGTGCATCGATTCGAGCAGCACCTTGCGGCCGAAGCGCGTGTCCTGCACGAAGCGGTAGAGCCGCTGGTCGCGGCTCATGACGACATGGGCAACAGCATCGAGCCACAGACGCGGAGTTTCGCTGCGACTGACGCCGCGGTCGAACAGGTCCACATCGGGCGGGATGTCGGCAAAGATCGGATCGAGCGCCTCGTTGAGGAGCTCGAGCCTCGCCACCTCGGCGTCGTGCATCTCCACGACAACGCTGGTGCGCTCCGCCGCCTCGATCCGCGCGATGCGCAGCGCGTCCCGCAGTCGGTGCTCGGCTTCCGCGGCCGAGCCGGGCACATGAGTGGTTCGCTCCAACATGGTGCTACCCTACCAATCGTGATGCGCCGCGCAATGCCACACCGACACCACGACCAAGCTGTGGCCCTGCGGAACGGCAACCGCCCCCCCAGCCAGCTTACCATAAGTTCTTCATGCGGCAGGCGAAATAATACCATAGGGGCGGGCCCAGCCGAGCCCAGCCTCGGTCCCGGCACGCGGCCGGTATTCGCCCGCCACGAAGCCCGTATAACCGAGCCGGTCGAGCATCGCGAAAATCGCCGGGTAGCTGACCTCGCCTTCGTCGGGCTCATGCCGCGACGGCACCGCGGCGATCTGGACGTGGCCGACGAGCGGCAGCAGCGCCTCGAACCGGCGCATCAAGTCGCCGCCCACAATCTGGGCGTGATAGAAATCAAACTGGATGCGGACGTTCGGGCGGCCGACTTCGGCGATCACGGCGGCGGCGTGCTCGGCGCGGGTCAGGAAATAGTCCGGCCGGTCGCGCGGATTGATCGGCTCGATCAGCAGCGTGACGGCGTGCGCGGCCGCGAGATCGGCGGCGCGGCCGAGATTGGCAATGAAGACACGCTCCGCGGCCGGACGCTGCTCCGGCGGCACGCGCCCGGCCAGCACATGGATCTGCCGGCCGCCGATCGCTACCACGTAGTCGAGCGCCTGGCGAAACAGCGCCGCGAAGTCCTGTTCGCGCCCGGGCAGTGCCGCAAGACCGAACTCGCCGGCCTGCGGATTGCCGGGCGGCGAGTTGATGCCCAGCATGGTGAGGCCGTGGCGCGCCAGCTCCGCTTTCACGGCCGAGGGCGCCTGATCGTAGGGAAACTGCAGCTCGACCGCGGGGAAGCCCGACGCAGCCGCCGCCGCGAAGCGCTCCAGGAACGGATATTCGGTGAAGAGATAAGCCAGGTTGGCGGCGAAGCGGGGCATGACGGTTGGCCTATTGCGCGACGACGCCGGCCTTCTTGATGATCGGCACCCATCGATCGATCTCGCTGCGCACGAGTTCGCCAAGGGCAGCGGGCGTCTGCCCGGCCTCGTCGGGCAGCTCGAGACCCAGCTCGAGAAAGCGCTTGCGCACGCCCTCATCGCGCAAGGCCGCGCGCGCCGCGCCATTGATCTGCTCGACCAGGTCCTTCGGCGTGCCGCGCGGCGCGAACATCGCGTTCCATCCGGTGACCTGAAAGGCCGGCAGGCCTTGCTCGGCCGAGGTCGGCACATCCGGCACCACCGGGATGCGCTTTGGGACCGCTGCCACGAGCCCCTTCACGTCGCCCGACTGGATCTGCGGCACGATGCCGACGGTCTGATCGCAGACGTAGTCGATCTGACTTCCCATTAGCGCCTGCAGGGCCGGGCCCGAGCCGCGGAACGGCACGTGCTGCGGATTGACGTCAAGCAGCGCGCTCAGGAACAGACAGGTCAGATGCGAGGTCGCGCCGACCCCGCCGGTGCCGTAGTTGAGCTTGGCGCCGTCGCGCTTGAGCAGCGCGACGAATTCCCGGAAATCCTTCACCGGCAGGTCCTTGCGGGCGGCAACCAGCATCGGCGTGCCGCCGGTATTGAGGATGTGCTCGAAATCGCGGCGCGGATCGTAGGCGAGGCTCGGATAGAGGCCGACGCTGGCCGCCTGGGTGCCGAGATTGCCCATGAGCAGGACGTAGCCGTCGGGCGCGCTGCGGGCCGCGCGGGTGACACCGACGGTGCCGCCTGCGCCAACCACGTTCTCGACCACGATCTGCTGCCCCAGCGTGCGCGTCATGTGCTCCGCCATGATGCGAGCCACGATGTCGGTCGTCCCGCCGGCCGCAAACGGCACGATCATGGTGACGGGCCGCTCCGGATAGGCCGCGGACGCGGCCGTGCCCAGCCCGCAGAGGAACGCCATTGTGACGACCAGTGACCGCAGAAAGCTCATGATCTCCTCCCGACCCCGTGCTGATCTTGCGAGCGCGGCGCGATCCGCGTAACCGAAACGTAGCCTCATGCAAGTGAAGCCGCCATAGGCCACCTCAATTCGGCCCTTTCCAACTCAAGGTACCCCATGCCTGCCAACGACAGCTTCCACATCGCGGTTATCGCGGGTGATGGAATAGGACCGGAAGTGACGGCACCGGCGCTCGAGGTGCTGCGTCGCATCGAGACGGCCGTTCCGGGTCTCAACTTGCGCTTCAGCGAGGCACCGGCGGGCGCCGTGCATTATCGCGAAACCGGCACCTCTCTGCCGGAGAGCACGGTGCGGCTATGCGAACAGGCCGACGCGATCCTGCTCGGCGCCTGCGGGCTGCCGGAAGTCCGCTACCCCGACAACACCGAGATCATGCCGCAGGTCGAGCTGCGCATGATCTTCGACCTCTACGCCGGCGTGCGGCCGTGTCGGCTCATTCCGGGTGTGCCGAGCCCGATCGTGGGCGCGGCCGAGCGCGGCATCGACCTCACGGTGATCCGCGAGTCGACCGAGGGCCTGTTCGCCTCCATGGGCAAGGGCGTGGTCACCGATAGCGAGGCGCGCGAGACGCTGGTGATCACGCGCAAGACCTGCGAGCGGCTGTTCGAGTTCTCGTTCCGCTATGCCGAGCGCCGGCGCGCGCGCGGCAAACCCGGCCGGCTCGCCTGCGTCGACAAGGCCAACGCCTTCAAGGCCTACGCATTCTTCCGCAAGCTGTTCGACGAATGCGCCGCGAAACATCCCGCCGTCGCGACCGATCGGCTCTATGTCGACGCCTGCTCCGCCATGCTGGTGCGCAAGCCGTGGGATTTCGACGTGCTGGTGATGGAGAACATGTTCGGCGACATCCTCTCCGACCTGACCGCCGGCCTGATCGGCGGCATGGGCATGGCGCCGTCCGCCGACATCGGCGACCGCCACGCGGTGTTCCAGCCCTGCCACGGCACCGCCCCCGACATCATGGGCCAGGGCCTGGCCAATCCGACCGCCATGATCCTCTCGGCCGCCATGATGCTCGACTGGCTCGCCGAGCGGCACGGCCACGCGGGCGCCGCCGACGCCGCCCGAGCGATCGACGAGGCGGTCGATCACGCCTTCGCGGCGGGCCTCAAGCCCTGCGAATTCGGCGGCCGCGATGGCACCGCGGCGGTGGCGAAGGCCGTGATCGAGGCTCTTTGACGCCCGCGAAAGACGCTCAGTTGCGGGTCGAACCGGCGGACGGGATGGGTTAGGATGCGCACCGGTTCAATCAGAACGGGTTCCTAATAATGCTGTTCGTCGTCCACGCCACCGACAAGCGCGATATCATGCCGACACGCGCGAAGTTCTACCGCGCCCACCGCATCCATCTTGATGAGTCCGCCAAGCACGACGTCGACGTCGTGACCGCCGGCACGCTTCTCGCCGACGACGGCGAGACGCCCTGCGGCTCGGTCTTTGTCATCGACGCAAAGGATCGCGCCTCGGTCGATGCCTTCGCGCGCAGCGACCCCTATCACGTCAATGGCGTATGGGCGACCGTCCAGATTCACGGATACAGCAAGAAGCGCGGAACGCCGATCGAGTCGCGACGACGTTAGCAGCGCTCGATCACAGCGGCCTGCCGATTCTACGATCCTGAGTCAAAAGGAATGAAAGCGGCGCTGCCCGCATCCGAGCAGCGCCGCCATTGTCACGTCAATCGCAATCGGCTGCAAATCGGCCGAGTAACCGCCTCAGAGCGGCGCCGGCGCGATCGGCTGCGTATCGTTCGGGCCAGTCTTCACCGAAGGCCTGGTCCAGCGCACCTCGCCGCGCAGATTGTCGGCGGCCGTGCCGGCCTTCGACAGCGTGATGGTGAGAGTCTGCTTCGCCTTCGGCGCCATCGCCGGAACCTGCCACGACGCCACGTTCGCCTTGGCCTGATCGTCCATCTTGACGCCCTGGTAGCCCGCGCCGGTGGTGGCGACCACCTCGGTGCCGGCCGGGATGATCAGCCGCACCATCGGGTCTTCCACAGTCAGGCCCTTGCCGGGGAGCGCAGCGTTCTCGACCGTCAGCGAATAGGTCACGCCCTTCTCGCCGGCTTCGCCTTTGCCGAGCCTTGTCGTCACGCGCGCCCGGAAGCCAACCTCGCGCGCCCAGTCATAGATCTCGCGCAGCTGCCCTTCCGACACGCGCGCCGGGTTGAAATTGCCCATGCGGACGCGCAGCGTGAACGTCTCGCCCAGTCGCTTGGCGTGCTCCGGCAACGCCGTGGTGTGGGTGTAGACGAGGGCCTTGAACCAGTCGAAGTCCATGTCGACCGCGCCCATGTTGGCGCGCGGGCCATTGAGCGCCGGGCCATGGCACTGGCCGCACCCCAATGACAGCAGCGTCGCCTGTCCGGGGCGCGCGTTGGCGGGAACCTCGAAGCGCCACTTGCCGGGCTGCGCGACCGCGGGCAGCGTGTCGAAGTAGGCCACCATGTTGGTGAGCTCGGCATCGCTGACCTGGCTCGCCACGAAGGCCGGCATGATGCCCCACGGCCTGCGCACCGCGTGGCTGAATTGTGCGACGGTCAGCTTACGGCCGGCGAGATCGGGCCCGAACGCTCCCTCGCCGTTATTGCCGTGGCAGTTCTTGCATTGGGTGTTGGGTCCGTCCCAGATCGCCTTGCCGGCGGCCGCATCGCCCTGGGCCTGCGCGGCAGCCTGAGCGAGCGGAAGCATGAGCAGTGCAGCAAAAAGTCGCTTCATCGGTAATGCCCTCCCTAGACCGGGCGCTTGATCTCAGCGCACCATGGTCGAGGGCACTCTACACATCTTGAGGCGTTCCAAGAAGCGAAACGTGCGGCTGCTGATGGTTAATTCAAATGGCCGCATGTGGGAGCCCGCCAGCCCCACGATGAGTGCCGTCCGACGGTATCTAAAAACCTCAGACACCCGGATGCTTGTCCTCCCGCCAAATGCCGAGCGCCACCTGCGCCGGCTGGTCCGAGATCGAGAACAGCACCGACTCCTTCGTCGCCTGGTGTGAATAGCGCTTCCAGGGCGGCACCACGAACACGTCGTTGGGGCCCCATTCGAGCACCTGGTCCTCCACCTTGGTTGTGCCTTGGCCTTCGGTGCAGACGAAGATGGTGCCGTCGGTCGCGCGGTACTTCTCGCCCTTGAAGCCCTTCGGGAACAGCGCCAGATGGGCCCCCATCGTGGGCAGCACCGGCCCGCCGTTGATCGGGTTGGCGTAACGCACGCGCGCGCCGTGGCTCTTGTCGATGTCGCCGGCCTTCATGAGACGGTCGAGAATGGGCCTGGTGCGGGCGTAGGTGTAGTTGATAACCGGGCTGCGCTTGAGCTCGATTGGAGCGCCATCGGGCAGCACGCCGGAGCCGTAGAACGCGAGCGAGTCGCCGTCGCCACGGGTGGTGTTCTGCATCTTGTTCTTTTCGTCGAAATAGTCGGCGAACGAGGCTTCGTAGAAATTCACCGCCGGGAAGTCGAGCACGTCGAGCCACAACATTGGCTTGTCCGATGGATTGCCGTGGTCATGCGGCGCCCAGTTCGCGGTGATGACGAAGTCGCCCGGCGACATGAACGCCTTCTCGCCCTCGACCGCCGTATAGGCACCCTCGCCGTCGAGCACGAAGCGAATGGCCGACGACACGTGACGGTGGGCGGGCGCGACCTCGCCCGGCAGGATCATCTGGATGCCGGCGAACAGCGTATTGGTCGCCTTCGATTCACCCCGCAGCGCGGGGTTCTCCAGGATGAGCACCCGGCGGAGCGCCTCCTCGGCCGTGATCAGGCCGCCCGACTCCATCACCAGCGATTTCACGTCATTGTAGTGCCAGACATGCGGCAGGCAGCGCGTCACCGGCTCCTTGGTGACGACCGAGCTCATGACTTTCCAGAGCGGGGCCATGTCGCGCTTGGAAATACGCGCGTAAAACTCCTCGCGCGCCGCCTCGATATTGTGCTTGGAACCCGGTGTGCCGTTGCTCTTGCTGTCCTGCTGCTTGGCCGCGCTCGGCATACCGCTCTCTCCTATCGTCATGGTCGACAGATTAGAATAACCCAAGAGTGGGAGATAGTACAGAATGAAACTATCTCTCCGGCCAGAGATCGCAAGGCCCCAGCAAGCTTGCCCCAGAGCAGGTATTCACGCGCGTGCGTGCGCCCGGACCGCCTTGCTGAGATGATTGGTTCCGCAGCGATGCCGGTTATGATGCCGCCCATGGGGTAAGCTGTGGGCGGGGACTTCAAGGATGGCGGACCATACGGCGTCGACGATCGAAGTGCGCGGCTGCAAGATTGGGTTGATGCGCGGCGGCGCCGGCCGGCCGCTCTTGATCCTGCACGGCGCGAGCGGCGCAGGGACTTGGCTTCCGTTCATGCGCTCGCTCGCCGACAAGTTCGACGTGATCGTTCCCGAGCACCCGGGCTTTGGCGCCTC
>DAIUEP010000018.1:34822-36251 GCA_036845065.1 Xanthobacteraceae bacterium
ATGAAGAATCGGGTTGCGACCGCGCGGCTTGTCTGGCAGCCGCGCGGCTACGACCCGCATTTGCACAAATGGCTGCACCGGATCGACGTGCCGACACTGCTGGTCTGGGGCTCCCATGACCGGCTGTTCCCCAAGGACTATGCGTTTGCCTACCAGCGATTGATCCCGGGATCGAAAGTCGTGATCGTTCCGGAGTGCGGACACGTGCCGCATGTGGAGAAGGCAGCAACCTTCGTCTCCGAGCTGGAAAACTTCATCGATGGCATGAGGGCCGCGGCATGAAGTTCTTCAACTTTCACCTGATGCCCTACCGCCACGCCGATCTCGATGCGATCGAGCGCAACGGCTCGGCCTGGGTGACCTTCTCGAACAGCCACTACGACCCGCAGAAGGGCGCCGAGCTCTATCACGAATATCTCGACCAGATGGAGCTCGCCGACCGGCTCGGCTTCGATGGCGTGTGCCTCAACGAGCACCATCAGACCGCCTATGGCATGATGCCGATCCCGGGCGTGCTCGCCGGCGCGCTCGCGCGCAGCGTCAAGCGCGCCAAGCTCGCGGTGCTGGGCCGCGCGCTCCCGCTCCTCAACAACCCGCTGATGGTTGCCGAGGAATACGCCATGCTCGACAACCTCACACGCGGCCGATTCATCGCCGGCTTCGTGCGCGGCATCGGCGCCGAATATCACGCCATGGGCATCAATCCGGTGCAGTCGCAGGAACGCTTCGCGGAGGCGCACGACCTGATCGTGCGGGCCTGGACCGAGCCCGGGCCTTTTGCCTATGCGGGCAAGCACTACCAGTTCAATTACGTGAACCCGTGGCCGCGGCCCTGCCAGAGCCCCCATCCGCCGATCTGGATTCCCTCGCAGGGCTCGAGCAGCACCATTCGCTGGGCGGCGGCGATGCGCTACACCTATTGCCAGACGCTGAGCCCGATCGCGGTGGTGGCGCGCTTCTTTCAGATGTACCGCGACGAGGCGGACAAGGCCGGCTATCAGGCGACCGCGGATCAGCTCGCCTGGTCGAACACCATCTATGTGGCCGAGACCGACGAGAAGGCGATGCGCGAAGCGCGCCCGCATCTCGAGGCGCTGGTCAACCGGTTCCTGAAGATGCCGGTCGAGATGCTGCTGCCGCCGGGCTACAGCAACATCGAGTCGATGAAGCGGGTGCGCGCCGCCAAGGTCACCGGCAAGACCTCCAGCATTGAGGAGCTGGTCAAATCCGGCGTCGTCATCGTGGGCAGCCCCAACACGGTGCGCGAGAAGCTCGCCGAGTATCAGGACCTCGCGGGCTTCAACACCTCGCTGACCAAGACGCAATTCGGCACCCTGCCCGACGACATGACGCGTGCGAATATGACCGCAATCGCCGAGGAGATCCTGCCGCATTTCCGCGATCGAGCACCGCAGGGCAAGCAACAAGC
>DAIUEP010000019.1:0-25474 GCA_036845065.1 Xanthobacteraceae bacterium
GGCCTTGGCGATCAGCTCGGGGCTGATGTCGGCGGCGGGTGCGGCGGTGGCAAACATGAGGGCCGCGCAGGCCGCGATGATGAAATGACGTGCGCTCGAGGCCATGATGATCTCCGACAAGACCGAGGTCTCTGTCGTCATGCCCGGGCATAGCGCGTCGAAGACGCGCGTAAACGCGCTATTGGCCCGGGCATCCACGACTTGATGCCTGCGCAAGTCTAAAGACGTGGATGGCCGGGACAAGCCCGGCCATGACGATCGAGGGGTGAGCGCTCGCAATCAGCCCTGTCAATTATCACCCGCGCAGCACCACCAGGGCGTCGAGCGCGACCGCTCCTTGGCCGTCTGGCAGGGCAACGAGCGGATTGATGTCGACGCTTTCGATCTGGTCGCCAAGATCATGCGCAAGCCGCCCGAGTGCGGTCAGGGCGGCGAGCACGCTCGCCTCGTCGCTGGCCGGCGCGCCGCGATAGCCCTTGAGCAGGCGGCCGGCGGTGGTGCGCTCGATCATGGCCTTGGCTTGCCAGGGCGGCAGCGGGACCGCGCCGAAGCTCACGTCCTTGGTCAGCTCGAGGAGCACGCCACCGGTGCCGAACATCAGGACCGGCCCAACTTCGGGATCGCGCTGCACCCCGAGCACGAGCTCGACGCCGCCCGAGATCTGCTGCGCCACCAATGCCTGGGTGAGTTTCGCTCCGGCCTGCGCCTTGGCAAAATTCTGCTCCAGGCGAGCGTAGGCGCTGCGCAACTCGTTCTCGCTCCTGATGCCAAGGATGACGCCGCCGATGTCCGACTTGTGCGTCACCTCCGTGGAGACGAGCTTGAGCACGACCGGATAGCCGATCTCCTTGGCGGCGCTTACCGCGGTGTCGACGCTCCCGACCACCTGCTCGTGCGGCGTCGCGATGCCATAGGCGCGCAGCAGCGCCTTGGAGTCGGCTTCGTTGAGCACAGCGAGGCCGTCGGCCGCGGCCTTGCGGCGCTTGAGGATCGCGGTCACGTCGGGCTTCGCGCTTGGCGCCGACGTCTTGCTCGCAGCCTCGGCCCGCAGTGCGCCATAGCGGCCGGCGCGGCCGACCGCGCGGATCGCCTTGTCGATCTCCTGCAGCACCGGCAGATTCGGCAAGGCGGCGCGGAACTCGCGCGTGTGTTCGGTGAACATGTAGGAGATCATCGAGACGACCGCGATCGGCTTGCCTGCGCGCGCCACCATCTGGTCGACCTGGCGCAGGTTTTCCACTTTGTTGTTGAGCCGCGGCGCCGGTGGCAGCTCCTCCTGCACCAGGAGCACGTCGATGTTGGGATCGGCCAGCATGGTCTCGATGCCTTTGAAATAGGCTTCCGAGCTTGAGAGCGCCGCGAAGCCCGCATCGAGCGGATTGCCGAGCGACGTGCCGACGCCGAGCACCTCGGCCATCTTGGCGTTGGTCTCCGGTAGGAGCGGCGGAAAAGTCAGCCCGTTGCGCTCGGCGGCTTCGAGCAGGAGGCCCTTCATGCCGCCCGAGAACGTCATGGCGCCGAGCCGCGGCCCCTTTGGCGGCTTCGCATGCGTGAAGTACTCGACCGTCTCGACGATCTCGTCGAGGGTGTCGACACGCACGACTCCGATCGTCTCCGCGACCGCGTCGAAGCATTTGAGCGAGCCGGCGAGCGAGCCGGTGTGGGCGAGCGCGGCCTTGCGGCTTTCCTCCGAGCCCCCGATCTTGACGGCGATGACCGGTTTGCCGGCGTCGCGCGCATAGACGCAGGCGCGCCGGAACGCGGCCGGCTGCTTGATCGATTCGATAAAGCACGCAATCGCGCGGATGTCCGGCTCGTCGGCCAGGTAGCGGATATAGTCCGCCATGTTGAGGCCGATCTCGTTGCCGCTGGTCACCGCATAGCCGGCGGTGACGCCGCGCGCGAGCAGCGCGCGGTGGATCGCCATCACGATGCCGCCGCTCTGCCCCACGATCCCGACCGGGCCGCGGTCGAGCGTGGTGATGCGGTCGTCCGGGATGGTCATCATGCGCGAGGGCGCCGCGAGATTGCCCATGCAGTTGGGGCCTGAGACCGCGATGCCGGCGCCTTCGATCGCGCGCTTGAGGTCGGCGGCGAGCGCGCGCCCCTTCGGGTCGCCGCCTTCGCCGAAGCCGCCGGAGAACACGGTGGCGCTGCGCGCCTTGGCCTTGCCGGCCTCGGTGATGGCCTCGACAGCGGCTGAGCCCGGCACGATCACCACCACGTGGTCGGGCGGCTCCGGCAGTTCGCCTAAGCTCGCGTAGCAGATCTGGCCATCCCACACCGTCTTGTTGCGCGGATTGACCGCATAGATCGCGCCCGGGAATTCGAACTTCTTGAGCGAGCGATAGACCCGCTGCGACCAGTTGCCCGGGCGGTCGCTTGCGCCCACGATGGCGATGTTGCGTGGGTTGAACAGCGCGCGCACGCCCGCAACGCGCTGCTCGAGATCGGTTTCCGGCATGTGTTTGCGCCCCTGTTTCTTTCGTTTGTTCTATGGGCAGCGGAAGGGAGTCAAGGGCGCCAGTACCACCAGGCGGGGCTAAGGTTTCCTTGGCGAGACAGCCGCCGCCGTCCTGTGCTTAGCTGCGCCCCGCAACCTGCGCGAGACCTTGAGATGAGCAACATCAACCCCAATCCCTTTACCACGCGTCCTGAGATCGATGGCACCTTCGGGGTTGTCGCCTCGACCCACTGGATCGCGACCGCGGTCGGCATGGGCATTCTGGAGCGTGGCGGCAACGCGTTCGATGCGGCGGTCGCCACCGCCTTCACGCTGCAGGTGGTGGAGCCGCACCTCAACGGCCCCGGCGGCGACGTGCCGGTGATCCTGCACGACGTACGCAAGGGCAAAGACAAGGTCGAGGTGATCTGCGGGCAGGGGCCGGCGCCGGCCGGCGCCACAATCGCGCATTACCGCGGCCTCGGGCTCGATCTCGTTCCCGGCACCGGGCTCCTGGCCTGCTGCGTGCCCGGCACGTTCGAGACCTGGATGTTGCTCCTGCGCGACCACGGCACCATGCGGCTTGCGGAGGTGCTCGCGCCCGCGATCTTCTACGCGCGCGAGGGCCATCCGCTGGTCGAGCGCGCCAACGCCACGATCACGACCGTGCGCGAGTTGTTCCTCGATCACTGGCCCACCTCGGCCGCGGTCTACCTGCCAGGCGGCAACGTGCCGGCGACCGGCTCGCTGTTCAGCAATGTCGCGATGGCGGAGACCTATGCGCGCATCCTGCGCGAGGCCGAGAGCGCGGGCGGCAATCGCGAGGCGCAGATCGAGCGCGCGCGATCTCAATGGTCGCACGGCTTCGTGGCCGAGGCGATTGATCGCTTTTGCCGCACGCAGGAGCTGATGGATTCGAGCGGCGAGCGCCATCGCGGCTTGCTCACGGCCGATGACATGGGACGCTGGCAGCCGCGCGTCGAGGCGCCGGTCACCTATCAGTATGGCCGCTACACGCTGTGCAAAGGCGGGTTCTGGAGCCAGGGCCCGGTGATGCTGCAGCAGCTGGCGCTCCTGGAGGGCCTTGGCCTCGACGGCGCCGATCCCAAGAGCGCCGACTTCATCCACGCCGTGGTCGAATGCGCCAAGCTCGCGTTCGCGGACCGCGACACGTTCTACGGCGATCCCGATTTCGTGAAGGTCCCGGGCGAGATGCTGCTCTCGGAGGCCTACAACACGGCGCGCCGCAAGCTTGTCGGCGAGCGCGCCTCGCTCGAGCAGCGGCCGGGCAACATCCCGGGCTACGGCATGCGGCTCGATTTGCGGGTAGCTGGCGGCCAACGTGTTGCTGCCGCCGGCGTCGGCGAGCCCACGGTCGGCCGCGGCGCTGCCTGGACGCATGACGACACCGTCGATCCGGGCGTGGTCGCGATCGATCACGCCAAGCTCGAGCGCTCAGGCTTGATGCGCGGCGACACCGTGCATTTCGACATCGTCGATCGCGCCGGCAACATGGTGTCGGCGACACCGTCAGGCGGCTGGCTGCAGTCCTCGCCGGTGATCCCGGAGCTCGGCTTCTGCCTGGGCACACGCGCGCAGCAGTTCTGGCTCGACGAAGGCCATCCCAACGCGCTCGCGCCCGGCAAGCGGCCGCGCACCACGCTCACGCCGACGCTCGCGCTGCGTGACGGCGAGCCCTATCTCGCCTGGGGCTCGCCCGGCGGCGACCAGCAGGACCAGTGGACCGCGCAGCTCTTCCTGCGCCACGTCCATTGCGGCATGAACCTGCAGGAGGCGATCGACGCGCCGGCCTGGCACTCCGAGCATTTCGCGTCATCGTTCTGGCCGCGCGAGGCGCGCCCCGGCGTGCTGGTGGTCGAGGGCCGGTTGCCGGCCGACACCATCAAGGAGCTGCGCCGCCGCGGCCATGTGGTCGAGGTCGAAGCCGACTGGTCGGAAGGCCGCCTGACCGCCGCCTCACGCGACGGCCGCCGCCGCCGCGCGGCCGCCAATCCGCGCGGCATGCAGGGCTATGCAGCGGGGCGGTGACGCCGCAATCGTTCGCGGTGGTGAAGCCGCGAAGCCATGCGCGCAGCTTGATCGATCTTTCAAAGCTGGACGCGCATCAATCAGCGAACACGCCGGATTACGCGCGTCTCGTAATGCAATCGATCAAACGTCAGCGTTTTTTTGTGCGCAGGTGATGTGACACGTGGAGCAGGTGATGTGACACGTGGAGTTGTTGCTGCAAACAGCAGCAACGTTGCGCGAAGTTTCAATTTCTGCTACGAGTTCCAAGTGAAGCTGCATAGCTTCGCCTAGGCGTTGACTTGGCTGGACAATCTCGGCCATGTCGATCGTGTGCTCGCAGTGCAGTATCGTGCGCTTGCAGCGCAATTGTGTAATACACGGAGCACTGCAATGCGAGCAGCTGTTCTGCTGGCCTTGATACTTGCCCTTGTTGCCGCTTTCGACCACGCGCAAGCTTCGACACAGACAGGCCGCATTCAGCTGGCCCAGAGGATCCTGTCGTGTGGTGAGCAGGCCAACACCTTGTATCTTCAATACACGGGCCTGAAGTGCAACACGCGCAGCCCGACCCAGGCCGACAAATGCAAGCCGCTCATGGACAGTATTTGCACGCTCGCAGAGAAGTGCGAGCGTGCCAAACCCTTCTGCAGTAAAAGCAAATAGCCCGTCTACGCGTCCCAAAGCCAAATTCCCGCACAATTGACCGGTCAAGCCATGCGCAAGCACATCGATCGAGTCTTCTCCGCGTTTGAGTTCAATCTCGTGCCGATCATCGTGACAGTTGCGGCATCCTACGTTCTGTTCGCGCCCGCGCAGTTTCGAGAGATCTACAGAGGCTTTGCGCAGCGCATCGCGTCCCTGCAAACGGTGGAGGTTTGGTCTTCCAATCCTGACTTCTGGGCGGCCGTCACCACGTTGCTCTACACCCTTGCCGGCCTGACGGTGCTCTCCGTCCTGGTCTGGCTGACCTGTCGCGCAAATCTTGACGAGGCGGAAAGCTCGGTCAGCGCGGAAGGCACGGTCAACACGGTTGCGGCCGGAGCGCGCCGATTGGTCGGCCTCAGCTTGGTCGCCCTGCCATTCCTGGCATTGTCTCTCGGGCTTTATGCGGCCAGCAGCAGCAAGGACGCCGTCGCGAACATCAAAGGTCTGCTTGCCAGGATCAAGGAAATCCAATTGCGGGACGCGGGCGCCGATCCTTCGGTCGCGCACGAGGCGGCAGTCGGCTGGGCGAGCCAGCTTGCGAGCTACAACGATATGCTGATTGGATCGGCTGTCGTCTTTGCCCTGTTGGGCTTGCTTCTCGTCTTCCTGCTCAATCGCTTCGAGAATTCGGCGCGCGCCGACGCCGTCGGCCGCGCTATGTCGAGCGGGTACACGGCGCTCGGAGCCGCCGTCGTCTTCCTGGCGCTTTGCCTCGTCTATTCCAGCGAGGCGGGAGCCGCGGCCGCGCGCATTTCGGCCGCGCCCATTCTCTGCATGTTTGCCGCGCTGAGCCTTGTCGTCGTGAACTATCTCGCGGTCCAATCCGGAGCAGCGGGGCGCCTCGCGGTCTGGCTGCTCGCAACCGTGGCAGTCGTCTTTTCACTGTTTGATTTCAGCAACAATCATCGCGTCAGGCGCATACCGTATGCGGCGCAAGCGTCGCCGACGACGCCGGACTTATCGGACGCCTTTTTGAAGTGGTACAATGCCCGCACCGACCAATCGAAATTCCCTGGCCGATACCCAATCTATGTCGTCGCGGCGCAGGGCGGAGGCATCTATGCCGCGCTGCATGCCGCCACGTTTCTCAGCTACATGCAGGAGCGGTGCCCGAACTTCGCTCACCATCTCTTCGCAATCAGCGGCGTGTCCGGCGGCAGCGTAGGGGCCGCGGTCTTTGCCGCCTCGATGAAGGAAGCTGAGTTGCGCGGGACCGTCAAAATCCCGAGCACGGGGTGTAACAGTCAAGTCGGCGGCGGCGATGGCCCCGCCTTGCTCAGTGCCGCCTCCGATGTCTTGGACGACGATTTCTGGTCGCCGCTGCAGGCGATGTGGCTGTTCCCGGACCTGCTCCAGCAGTTCATTCCGTATCGGGTCGAGATGTTCGACCGGGCGCGCGCCTTGGAGAATGGGCTGGAGGCGTCGTGGCAACGGATGATGACACGAAGCGAGCTGTTCGGGCCGCGCTTGAAAGCGCAAGAGGCCAACACCCTGGCGGAGCCCTTCATCTCGCTCTGGCCTGCGGGCTTCGACAAGTCGTTGTTTACGCCGGCGCTGGTGCTGAACACTACCGAGGTTGACACCGGGCGACGTCGGCTGATCGCGCCGTTCAGATTCGAGGGCCTGACCGACCTCAGGTTCTTTCCCGCCAATTGTGTGGCGGCGAGTGTGGGCCAGGCGAGCGGCAAGATTGAATCTGTTCCGCTCAGCACCGCCGCCGTGCTGAGCGCGCGGTTCCCGTGGATTACGCCGACGGGTTGGTACTACGAGACGACCGAGATGGGCCCCTGTGCGCCGCCGGTGAAGAGCGTGACGAAGGTCAGCGACGGCGGGTATTTTGAAAGCTCCGGCGTGGCCACGGCGCTCGATCTGACGCATTCGCTGCAAAAGGTCATCGCCGAGCACAAGCTGCCGGTCGACATCAAGCTGGTCATTCTCACCTCGGGCGGCTTTGCGTCGGAGACGGCGGATGGCCTCAACGAGGCGCTCGATCCGATCCGCACCATGCTCAACGCCAGCGAGGCGCGCGGATATATCGAGGTCGGCCGGGCCGAGCAGGCCGACTACTTGCGAACCGATGCGCCGTCAGGAGCGGTGCTGAAGGTCAGGCTGGAGGAATATGGCTATCCGTTGCCGCTCGGATGGAGCCTCTCGACCGTTACGAGGTATCTCATTCAATTCCAGACCGGTACCCTCAATCCCTGCCAGCGCAAGCAGGGCCCGCCACGCATCGCCGTGGATGTGAACAGCAGCAGTTGTGTGGTCGGTGACCTCATCGGGCAGCTCACGCACCCGTGACGCCGCCCAACGTCACTCCGCCTTCCACGGAATGATCTTGCGCTCGAGCTCCTGCAGGATCGCCGAGGTGATCAGGCCGAGGATGCCGATCGTGACGATACCGCAGAACATGATGTCGACCTGCAGGAGCTCCCATGAGTTCCAGATCAGGTAGCCGAGACCGGACTTGGTGGCGACGAACTCGGCTGCGACCAGCACGATGAAGGAGACTGCAACCGCGATGCGGATGCCGGCGAAGACCGTCGGCAACGCGCCGAAGAACACGATGCGGGTGAACATCACGGTCTGGCTCGCGCCGTAGTTCTTGGCGACGTCCCAGTAGATCTTCTCGATGTTGGCGGCGCCCACATAGGTGTTCACGCACACCGGAAAGAACACCGCGATTGCAACGAGCGCAATCTTTGACGCGTCGCCGAAGCCGAACGCGAGGAGCAGGAGCGGCATCAGGGCGATCTTCGGGATCGGGAACAGCGCCGCGATCAGCGGGTCGATCATGAAGCGCACCGGCCGGAACATCGCCATCAAGAGTCCGCAGGCGACACCCGGAATGGCGCCGATGAAGAATCCGCCGAATACCCGCAGCAGCGTCACGCCGGTATGCATCGCCAGCTCGCCGCTCAGCACCAGCTGCCAGTACCGGACCGCGATGTCGCTCGGCGCCGGGATGAAACGGCGGTCGCCGATCCCCGCCATCAGCAGAAGCTGCCACAGCCCCAGGAATAGGAGCGGCGAGACCATGTAGAGCAGCCGGTCGCGCGTCTTGGCCGAGAGCCCGTTCATATCTCAAGCTCCGCCCGCGCCCGCGTCACCTCTTCCTCCAGCACCCGCCAGATGTCGAGCTTGAGCGCGCCGAACTCGGCCGCCGACGACAGCGCGATCAGATCGCGTGGGTGCGGGAAGGGGACGTCGATGATCCGTTTGATGCGGCCGGGCTGCGCGGTCATCACCACGCAGCGGTCGCCCATGAGCAGCGCCTCCTCGATCGAATGGGTGACATAGATCACGGTCTTGCGGGTCTCGTGCCAGATGCGCACCAACTCTGCCTGCAGGATGACGCGGTTCTGGGCATCGAGCGCGGCGAACGGCTCGTCCATCAGCAGCATCGCCGGGTCGGTGACGAAAGCGCGCGCGATCGCGCTGCGCTGGCGCATGCCGCCGGAGAGCTGATGCGGGTAGTGGCGGCGGAACTTGGTCAGGCCCACGAGCTTGAGCGCCGCCTCGACGCGCTCGTTCGCCTCCGCGTCGGGAACGCCGCGCGTCATCAGCCCGAAGCGGACGTTGGTTTCGACGCTCATCCAGGGGAACAGCCCGCTCTCCTGGAACACCATGGCGTTCTCGACCGACCAGCCGCCGGCCTCGACCGTGATCGTGCCCGCGCTCTGGTGGTCGAGCCCGGCCAGGATGCGAAGGAGGGTCGACTTGCCGCAGCCCGAGGGGCCGACGATGCACAGGAATTCGCCCGGCGCGATGGTGAGGTCGATGGTGTCGATCGCCAGCACGCGGCCCTGGCCGCTCACATATTCCTTGCGCAAGCCCGCGATATCGACCGCGGCGCCGCGCCGCTGCACGACCATTGCCCCTTCTCCCACAAAACCGGCGGCACCCTAACACATGAATTGCGATACCAGTGAAGACGTGCCTCAGCGGCAGCCGGTAAGCGTGCTGTCCTTGTTCGTCAGCACGAACGGGCCGAGCGTCCGGTTGGCGTGCTCGATATAGGCGTTGGTGGCGAGCTTTTCGGCTGGAAGATTGCGCAGCGACAGGCCCTCCTGCACGAAGAACGCCTGGATATCGAGCATGCTGGCGACGTTGATGCGGCCATCCGGACTGCGCGCGGGCCAGGGATAGTTTTGCAGCATCTCGGGCTGCCGCTCGATGCCGCTGCGGATCGCCAGGTCGATAAGCTCGGCGCGATTGGGACCGCCATGATAGGCCTGGCAGTAGTCGCGCACGGCGCGCATATAGGCGACGAAATAGCGCTTCACCAGCGCGTCGTTCTTCGCCGCCCAGTCGGTGTTGATGAAGGCGACCGCAATCGTCATCGGATGCGGGGTGACGAAATCATCCGGGTCGGCGACGACGGCCGCGAGCCCGCGTTCGACGATCTGGGCGGCAAACGGCGGAATCACGAAGGCGGCATCGATCGCCTTGTTGGCGAAGGCGATAGCGACCTGCGAGAACGGAATGAACTTCAGGTCCACGTCCTTGAAGCTAAGCCCGACCGTCTTCAGGATCTTGCCGATCTCGTAGTTGGTGATCGAGCCGCGCGAATTGCTGGCGAGCGGCCGGCCTTTGAGTTGGGCGACCGTCTTGATCTGATCCTTGAGGTCGGAACGCACCAGGAGCTTGTGGCCGAGCGGCGAGCTCACGCGGTCGAACGCGACCGTGACCGGCAGGCTCTTCTCGACCGCGTTGAAATAAGCGGCCGAGAGCCCGCCGCCCACGATCTGCAGCCGGTTCTGGGCGACGACCGCAATCGTGTCGGTTGAGGTGTCGAGGTCGGTCAGCTCGACCTTGATCCCGGCCTCGCGGAAATAGCCTTTCTCGACCGCGATCGTGGTCGCGAGCGATGCCGTCGAGCGCACGCTGCCGACCCGCACGGTTTCTTCCTGCGCGTGCGCTGAGGCGAGGGAGCAAAGGAGAAGAGCTGAGGATGCGATTGGCTTGAGAAGTCTCACGGCGATGTTCCGATTGTGCTCAATTATGTGTTCGTCCGATAACCCCGCTCCGTCATCCCGGCCGAGCAAAACATATGCGGCGAATGGGTCCCGGCCCTCGCTTTGCTCGGCCGGGACGACAGGTGACTAGGGGCTATCTGCACCCCGCGAGCTTGCTGTCCTTGTTCTCGAGCGCGAACGGCCCGAGCTTGTCGACCGCCTCGCGGATGTAGGAGGTCTGCACCAGGCGCTCGAGCGGAAACTGCTGCGTGCTCATCTTGCTCTTGAGGTACCAGGCCTGCATGTCGAGCATGCTGTCGGTGTTGATCATTCCGTTCGGGTTGCGCGCCGGCCAGGGATAATCGTGCAGGAGCTGCGGACGGTTCTCGGTGCCGCTCTTGATCAGGAGATCGATCATGGCGGCGCGGTCCTTGCCGCCGTGATAGGCGTTGCAGTAGTCGCGCGCGCCGCGCAGATAGGCGGCGTAGTAGTTGCGCGCGACCCGGTCGTTCGCCTTGGCCCAGTCGGTGTTGACCATGCTGACCGCGATCGTCATCGGGTGCGGCTTGACCAGGTCATCGGGATCCTTGAACGCGACCGCGTGGCCCTGGTCGAGGAACTGCGAGGTGAAGGGCGGGATCACGATTGCCGCGTCGATCGCCTTGTTGCGCATCGCGATCGCCATCTGGGTGAACGGCATCACCCTGACGTCGACGTCCGCGATCGTGAGGCCGTCGGTCTCCAGCATCTTGCCGACCTCATAGGTCGAGACCGCGCCGGTGCCGTTGGTGGCGATGACCTTGCCCTTGAGCTGCGAGAGCCGCGTGATCTGACCCTTGAGGTCGGGCCGCAGCATCAGGTTGTGGCCGAGCGGGCTCGACACCCGGTCCATCACCATGGTGATCGGCAGGTTCTTCTCGATGCCGTTGAAGTAGCCGGCCGAGATGCCGCCTTCGACCAGCTGGAGCTGGTTCTGCGCCAACAGCGCCAGCACGTTGGCGGTGGTGTCGAGGTCCTCGACCTGCAGCTTGATGCCGACCTCGCGGAAATAGCCTTTCTCGATCGCCCACAGATTGGCGGCGTTGGAGATCGACTTGACCAGCCCGATCTTGACGGTGGTCTCCTGCGCGAAGGCGGTGCCGGCGCAGGCGGCGAGCGCAAGCGACACGACCGCGGCGCGTTTAATGATGGCGATCATGGGGGTCTCCTTGTTGTGCCGCCGCTAGCTCGGCGCGTATTGCTGCGCCCTCTCCCGCAAGGGGAGAGGGCACAACAGCAGGCGCCGACTTCGCTGCTCGTCCATCTCGTCGTGCCCGACGTAAACTAAACTACTTCGTTTTGATCAGATAGCGTCCGTCGGCATCGCGGTCGAGGGCGACCTTTGCGCGCAGCGTCTCGAGCGCGCGCACGATCTCGCGGCCGTCGCGGCTGCCCACCGCGCCCATCAGCTCCTCGAAGAATTTCGGCCCGTCGGCGAGCGCGGCCTCGATCGATGGGAAGCGCCTGCCGCCAAGCCGCGGCGGCTCCGGCACCCGCATTTCGAGGCGCGAGGCGGCGCCCATCGGCCAGGTCAGGTCGAAGCCCGCCTTGGCGCCCACCCGGCTGCCCATCAGCGAGGGGTCGATCGGCACGGTGCGCATCCCCTCCATCACCACGAGATCGCGGTCGGCCTGGAAGCGGGTCGCGAACGCCCAGTCCATCTGCTCGTCCGAGAAGATGTCGACGTCGGGATCGACCACGAACACGTGCTTGACGTTGGTGAGCGCGCCGAAGCAGGCCGCGATCGCGTTGCGCGCCTCGCCCGGCACCCGCTGGCGCAGCTTGACCCGCAGCGTGTACATGCCGCCGCTCGACGGCGTCGCGTGGACCGCCAACGGCTCGCGCACCGCGGTCTCGAGCGCGCGCCAGACCATCACCTCGGTGCGCACGCCATTGAGGAGCGCGGTGTCGGTGCGCGAGAGCCATTTTCCGCCGATGCTGGACGTCTGGAACAGCGCATCGCGCCGGCGCGTGATGGCAGTGAGGTGGAACACCGGGTTGCGCTTGACCGCGCCGTAATAGCCGAGGAATTCGCCGTAGGGTCCCTCCGGCTCGACGTGACCGCGGGCGTCGATATAGCCCTCCAGTATCCATTCGGCGTCGGCCGGCACCCGCACGTCGTTGGTCACGCACTTGACCACCGGCAGCGGCGCGCTGCGCAGTGACGAGATCAGCGCAAGATCGTCGATCGGCAGCCGCATCACGGCGGCGAGATGATCGATCGGGTGCGAGCCGACGACGAAGCTCACCGGCAGCGGCTGTCCGGCCGCGGCGCTCGCCTCGTAGATCGCGCGCAGGTCGCTCGGCGAATTGAGGTCGACGCCGGCCTCGGTGCGGCCGCGCAGCATCAGGCGCCGGATGCCGACATTGGTCCATCCGGTCTTGGGATCGACCACGAAATCGGTCGAGGCGGAAATGTAGGGTGCGCCGTCGGCGCCATGCTGGAGATGCACCGGCAGGGCTGTGAGGTCGGCGTCGCTGCCCGTGAGCACGATCTCCTGGGCGGGCGCCTGCGCGCGCGAGACGTCGACGATGCTCGGGCTGTTGGTGAGCCGCCGGCGCACTTCCTGCAAAAGGTCGTCGGGCGCCACCCCGAAGGCCTGCGCGATGCGGCTGCGGCTGCCGGTCACGTTGCCGGCAAGCTCGTGGCGCTCCGGTCCGACGGCACGGAAGAGCACGGCGCGCTGGTTGCCGTCGAGCGCCTCGGCGACCGCGGCGAGGTCGACGGCCTGGTTGCGGGCCTCGATCTCCTCGGGCGGCAGCTCGGCGAGGAAGCGCCGCAGCCGGTAGCGTTCGAAATCGATGGCGGTCGTGCTCTCGGCCTTGTCGATGATGTTCACGCTGTCCTCCGTGGGCAAAGCTGCCGGGCGCGCCGCAACATGAAGGCGGCGTCTACCGCCGGGCCTTGGATCGGCGCTTCACGATCTTGATCGCGGCTTCCAAGATCTGCTTGCGCTGGCCCGGCTTGGCCTTGTCCCAGATCGCCCAGATCGCCTTCGGATCGGTCGGATCCCGGGTCAACAGGGCTGCCGGGTCGGTCCGCAGCGCGGAGGCCAACGCCTCAACCGTAGTCTGGGTGTAGCCGCGCAGCCCTCGCTCCACCAGGGACACCAGCCCGGGCGTCATATCGATGCGCTGTGCCACCGTCTCCAATGTCAGGCCGCGATGGCGGCGCCACTGCCGGATGTAGGTTGGCCGGAATTTCTTGGGCTTTGCCATATCGACCTTGCAGGAGCTCAAAAGGGGCCGCCGGAGGAGGGCAAGTTAAGGCTAATCCTTCACCCCTTGTCAAATGATGATGGGCCCGTCCACCGCGGCCGTTTGAAAACCGTGCTGTCGCGACCTGCATCTGTTGATTTCCGGGCCATCTGTGGCCGTCACTCCAGCTTGATCCCCGCTTCGCGCACGATCCGCTCATACTTGATCGCATCGGCCGTCACCATGGCGGCAAACTCGGGTTGGGTGAGCACTAGCGGATCAATGAACGTCGCCTCCAGGCGTTTTCTGGCGTCCGGCTCGGTCTGCACCTGGCGGGTATAGAAGTTGAGCTGGTCGACGATCTCCTTGGGCGTGTCCTTGGGAGCGAACAACGAGAACCAGGTCGACATCTCGAATGCCGGAAAGCCTGCCTCCGCAAAGGTTGGCACGTCCGGCACGTAGGGCCGGCGCGTCGGCGTGGCGGCGGCGAGCACTCGCAACGTGCCATTGCGGATGAACTCGAAATGCGGGCCCATCGACACGAATGTCATCTGCACCTCGCCGCCGATCACGGCCGCGGTCGCGGGCGCGGTGCCGCGGAACGGCACCACCACGAGTTTGTCGAGGCCGGCGCGGCGGGCAAACTCGCCGCCGGTGAGATCGGGCGTGGTGCCGACGCCGGCGCCGGCGTAGCTGACCTTGTCGGGATTGGCCTTGGCGTAGGCGATGAACTCCGCCAGCGTCTTTGCCGGCAACTTGCTGTTGATCACCAGGAACAACGGCACCGTGCCGACCGGCCCGACCGGCACGAGGTCGTTGAGCGGGTCGAACGTCATCGACTTGAACAGATAAGGATTGATCGTGATGTTGCCGGTGTTGGCGAAGCCGAGCGTGGTGCCGTCGGGCGCCGCCTTGGCGACCGCGTCCATGGCGAGATTGCCGCTTGCGCCGGCGCGGTTGTCGATCACGTGCGGCTGGCCAGTCTTGGTCGTGATGTGGTGGCCGAGGATGCGCGCCATTATGTCGGTCGCGCCGCCCGGCGAGGTCGAGACCACGATCTTGATCGGCTTTGACGGATAGGGCTGCGCCGCGGCGGGGACGGCGGCGAGCGCCGCGAGCGCGGCGGCTGCCAGGAGGCGGACAATCGTCATTGCATCGTGCTCCGATCGGTTGAGGTCAGCGCGCCCGCGCGGCCTTCAGCTCCGCCAGATAGTCCGCGAACGCGCTCGCGACCGTGAACCGCGGCTCCCAGCCGAGGTGGCGCTTGGCGGCCGAAATGTCGAGCGGGACAAGCTTGGAGTGCGGCGCTTCGCCCGGCTCCACCTCATAGCTCAGGTTCGGGCAGAGCGCCTTCACGGCGGCGAGCACGTCCTCGAACGGCGTCACGACGCCATTGCCGATGTTGAACACGGTCTGCTTCGGCAGCGGCACGGTGGCGGCAAGATCGACCGCGCGCCCGACATCCTTGGCGTAGATGTACTCGTTCGCCATCGTCTCCGCGGCGGCGATGCGCGCGCGCGTGCCGTCGAGACCGGCCGCGATCAGGTTGTGCATCTTCTGGCCGCCGCTCGAGCCTGACCAGAAATGCCCGAGCCCGAACACGTTGGCGGGCCGCAGCATGATCAGCTCGAAGCCGAAGGCGGCCGCATAGGCCTCCAGGATCAGCTCCTTGGCGCCCTTGTAGTTGCCGTAGCCGCGCGCGCCGCCGCGCGGAAAGTCCTCGGTGATCGGGGCATTGGCCTCGCGCCGCCGGTCATAGACCCCGAAGGTCGAGATGTGGACGAGCCGGCGCACGCCCGCAAGTCGCACCGCCTCGGCGACGTTGCGGGTGCCGCCGAGATTGATGTCGAACGCCGCGTTGAGCGACTGCTGCACCCGGTTGCCGATCAGGCCCGCGGTGTGCACGACCGTTGTGGCGCCGTGCGTCTTGATCGTTTCCAGCAGTCCAGGCAGGTCGCGCACGTCCTTGCGCACCGCCGCATAGCCCCTGTCGCCGAGCTTCAGGCGTAGAAAATCGGCGCGGGGTTCCGGATCGACAAAAACCACCGCCTCGCCACGTGCTTGAGCATTTTGCGCAAAGGCGGTGCCGATGAGCCCTGCGCCGGTGACCAGTGTCGTCATTAAGAGCGCCTCATGAAGGGGATGGGGAGTGATCTGCCTCTGGAACGAAGCCGCATGATCGTGAATGATGGGCCGGATTGCCAGTGGGGGCCTGCAGGGACCGCCCGGTGAGGTATCAACATGAAAGCAATTTCAATCGGTGACATTCTCGACTTGTTGAAGGCTTGGCAAGCGTCCCTACCCAAGAGACGTTTCTTGGTCGCGGCGGTCATTCTGGTGGCGCTGGGTGCTTGGGTCAGATCAATGGGCGGGTTTGAGAAAGTGCAGGGTCTTTGCGACCAAGTGATTGCCGACCTAAGCCTCATCCAGCCGTTCTCCCTGTGGGAGGCCTATTTTCGGAATCTTGCCGCCTGCGACCGCACCAGCTTGTCGAGCGGCGAAGTGATGATAAATTGCAGCCCATTTCGTTTCATCCATCCGGCGCGGCTTGTCGGCAGCCTGCTAACCACTCTTTGGGAAATCTGGAGCCGTTCCGATATCCTTGGCCGTATTTTCCTGCCGCTCGCGATGATCGGGGCGTTCCCGGTCGCGATCTCAATCATTTTCTCCCTGTCCAAGAGGCTCTTTGACTCGGACGAGATCAATCTGTTTCATGTGTGTTTCGCTGCGCCGCTAATTCCCTTCGTTACCAGCGTCTTTGCACTTGTCCTCCAGGTGCTGGCGATTGCGCTGTTCTTCGTTTTCGGAAAGGTGGTCGGATTGATGGTCTGGCTCGTCTCTATCATTGCTACCCCTTTGGCCATCTGGAAATTTGCCAAGAGTACTGTCAATGTGGCGAAGAAGTTGGAGACGATCAGCGAAACGGTCGCGCCCGTGAGCGGAGGCAACTCGACCGATCGCGAAAAGCCCAAATAGATCGGGTCAGGATCGGGGCGAATGGAATAGCAAGCCTTCACGCGGCTCGTATAGCAAGGAATGACACCGTGACAACCCAGGTGCGAACCGCCTTGGCGTTGCTCTGCCTTGTAAGTGTTCCGGCGCTCGCTGTCGACGATGGCAAACATGCCGAATTCGACGGGGTGAAAATTCACTATATCGACCGCGGCCGGGGCGAGCCGATCGTGCTCTTGCACGGCGGCACGTCGAGCCTGGAAAGCTGGGTGAGCAGCGGCGTGGTCGCCAATCTGCAGAAGGATTTCCGGGTCGTGGCCTTCGACGCCCGCGGCTCGGGCAAGAGCAGCAAGCCGCATGACCCGAAAGCGTATGGCCGGCAGCAGGCGCTCGATGTTCCACGCCTGCTCGATGCGCTGAAGCTCGAGCGCGCGCACATCGTCGGCTTCTCGCTCGGCGCCAGCACGGTGGCGCAGCTGCTCACGCTGCATCCGGAACGGTTCCTCACCGCCACGCAGGCGGCCGGCGCCGGGCGCTCGCCCGAGGCCGCCGACGATCCGCGTATCGATGTGGAAGCCTCCGAGATCGAGAAGGGCTGCATCAGCCGCAGCCGGCTCTATCGCCAGGCGCCGCCCAACGCCAAGCCGACCGAGGAGGAATACCGCCGGCGCGAGCAGCAGTGCCGGGCGGACCCGAGCTTCGACCAGCATTCGGTCGCCGCGTCGCTGCGCGGCTATCGCGACCAGGCGGTCACGGCCGAAGAGATGCGAGCGGTCAAGGTGCCGACGCTCGGCATCGTCGGCACGCTCGACCACACGCTGAAAGAGATGCAGGAGCTCAAACGGTTGCGGCCCGACATGCGGTTCGTGCTGCTCGATGGGGTGTCCCACACCGGGCCGACCGGGATCCAGGGACGGCCCGAGCTCATGGCGGCGATCCGCGAGCTCATCGCTGCGCAACGGAGCAATTGAACCTGATGCAGATGCCCCTCAAGAGCGTGTTGCTGATGTGGGTGCTCGCCGTTTCGCCCGCCGGCGCCGACGAGGCGGCTTTCTATCGCGGCAAGACCATCCAGCTCACCAGCGCGTTCGCGGAGGGCGGGCTCTACGCGACGGTGACGCGGCTCGTCGCCGAGCATCTGCCGCGCCATCTGCCCGGCCGCCCTGGCGGCATCGCGGTGTCGATGCCGGGCGCCGCGGGCTTGCGGCAGATGAACCACCTCTACAACGTGGCACCCAAGGACGGCACCGTCATCGCGGTGATGTACGACAACGTCCCGACCAGCCAGGCCATGCAGTCTGACGACGCGATCAGGTTCGACGCCCGCCGCTTCGGGGTGCTCGGCTCGGTCGGCCGCGGCGAGACCGCGCTCATCAGCATCCTCAAGCGCACCGGCGTGACAAGCCTCGACGATGCGCGCCGCATCCCGGTCGTGTTCGGCGCGACCGGCACGACATCCGGCCAGTACTATCTGCCCAACATCATGAACCGGCTGTTCGGCACGCGCTTCCGCATCATCCCGGGCTACAAGACCATGGCCGAGATCCTGCTCTCGATGGAGCGCGGCGAGCTCGATGGCGTGTCGGGCGCCTTCGAGGCGATCCTGGAGGGGCGCCCGCACTGGGTCGCGGAAGGGCGCTTCAACCACCTGGCGCAGCTCTACGACGCGCGGCCCGCGCAGTTTGCCGACGTGCCGCTCTTGCAGGAGCTCGCGCCGGCACCGCTCGACCAGGCCGCCTTCCGGTTCCTGGCGCTGGCGCGCATTCCGGGCAAGATGCTGCTGGTGCCGCCCGAGGTGCCGCCCGCCCGACTGGCCGCGCTGCGCGCGGCGCTTACCGCCATGGTGCGTGACCCGGCCTTTGCCGCCGATGTGGCCAAGACCAGCCAGCGGCTTGAGCCGCGCGGCTGGCAGGAGGCCGAGCGCATCGTCCGCGACACCATCGAGACGCCGCCCGAGGTGATCGCCCATGTGCGCGACCTGCTCAGGGTCGCGAGCCCTTAGGCCCGGTCGCCTCGGTTGCAGGTCGATGCGCGCGCAGACCAGCCATTCGGTCGCATTTGCTATCAAAAAACCATTCCCGCCTGGCCGCTGCCCGACTAGAGTGGCTCCAAAATCACGTCCAAAGATCAGTCCCGCGTCAAGGAGAGCCCATGCCCGAATGCTTCGTCGCCAAAGCCGCCGACCTCAAGGACGGAGACCGCCGCATCGTCGTCTCCGGTAAGCACGAGGTCGGGGTGTTCTTCAAGGATGGCGCCTACTACGCCTACAGCAACTATTGCCTGCATGCCGGCGGCCCCGCCTGCGAGGGCATCCTGGTGAACAAGGTGGTCGATCTCATCGCCGCCGACCGCACCTATGAGGGCCAGACCTTCTCGGACGAGCTGCATTTCGTGTGCCCGTGGCATGGCTACGAGTACGACATCAAGACCGGCGAATGCGCCGGCGATCGCCGGTTGAAGCTGCGCAAGTACGAAGTCGTGAAGCGCGGCGACGACATCTTCGTCGTGATTTGAGAAACCGAGGACACGCCCATGGATATGGCCCGCGAAGAAGTCCGCAATCTGAACTACAACGAGTTCACCGAGACCAAGTCGCTCGAGCACGCCACCCAGCAGGCGCGCGCACGCAACTACCAGGACTTCCTGATCGTGGACGTGGATTCGCACCACTACGAGAACGAGCACTACAAGGAGGTCTATGGCTATATCGAGAGCCCGGTGATGAAGATGGAAGCGATGGAGTCGATCGCCCGCGGCGGTCGCTCGGCCTTCCTCAACAGCCAGGTCGGCTACCAGGGCCTCTCGGGCCGCATCACCCGGCACAATCTGCGCAAGCAGTATAAACCCTCAGGCGACAAGCACCGCGACATCCAAATGACCAAGGAATGGATGGACGCGATGGGGGTCGACTACGCCTGCCTGTTCCCGACTCCGATGCTGTTCCTCGGCCTGCACCCGCAGGTCGAGGTCGAGACTGCGCTGTGCCGCGCCTATAACCGCTGGCTGTGCGAGCGCATTCTGGCGCACGAGCCGCGCATCGTCTCGATGCTCTATCTGCCGTTCAACGATCCGGAGGCGGCCTACAAGACCGTGAAGGATTTCGGCGACAAGAAGGGCGTGGTCGGATTCATGGTGACGTCGCCACGCTACAAGCCGGTGCACGACAATGCCTATATGAAGACCTATGCTCTGCTCGAGGAGTTGGGCAAGCCGATCTCCTTCCACGCCGCCTATAGCTGGGAGGATCGCGCGCTGCAGATGACCAACCGGTTCATCTCGGTGCATTCGCTCGGCTTCATGTGGTTCAACATGATCCACATGACCAACTGGGTCATCAACGGGCTGCCCGAGCGCTTCCCCAAGCTCAAGGTGCTGTGGATCGAGAGCGGCCTGACCTGGGCCTATTGCCTGATGCAGCGGCTCGACCACAGCTACATGATGCGCACGTCGGACTGTCCGTCCTGCAAGCGCAAGCCGAGTGAATACATGCGCGAGATGTACTACTCGACGCAGCCGATGGAGATCCCGGACGATCTCTCGATCCTGGAAGCCACCTTCAAGATGATCAACGCCGAGAGCCAGCTGGTCTGGTCGTCCGATTATCCGCACTGGGACTTCGATCTGCCGTCGAGCGTCTACGACTTGCCGTTCCTCAAGGAGCAGGCTAAGCGCAACATCCTCGGCGGCAACGCCGCCAAGCTGTTCGGGCTCGACACCAAGGTGGTGAAGAAGATTCCGTAGAGGATTGGGATAATTTGTTGCGGCACCTTGCGGCCGTGCCGCATGATCTGCCGCGCAAGACAATGTTCGCGCGTGCCGCGTGCTCTTACCCTCTCCCGCAAGGGGAGAGGGTAACGGAGTTCGCGGCTCGCACGGCGCAAACATGCCGACGCGGAGAAAGCACGCACAAATGACCGCGGTCCGCACCGTCGGCTCAATCGAGATCACCGCGCTCAGCGATGGGCCGTTCCCTGCCACGCTCGATTCCTTCATCGATTTTCCGCGTACCGAAGCCGAGCGGCTCGTGGGCGGCAAGACCGGCGATCCGCTGGTCCTCCCGGTGAATTGCTATCTGCTGAAGCTCGGCGCCGAGTGGGTGCTGGTCGACACCGGCTGCGGTCCGACCATGGGTCCTGAGCTTGGGCAAGTGCCCAACAATCTGCGCGCGCTTGGCATTGCGCCGGAATTGATTGACTATGTGTTATTGACGCACATTCATCCGGACCATGCGCTTGGCCTCTGCGACGCCGCCGGCCGTGCCGTGTTCCCGAACGCCGAGCTGATCGTGCACGAACAGGAAGCCCGCTTCTGGCTCGACCGCGACGCTGCAAGCGGCGCGAGCGAGCGTATCCGCCGCAACATCGGCAAGGGCCAGGCGGTCTGCGCGCCTTATCGCGGCCGTCTGCGAACGGTGCGCGACGGCGAGGCGCTGCCGGGCGTGTCGGCGATCTCGCTCGCCGGTCACACGCCTGGCCACACCGGCTGGCTCGTTCATTCCGGCAACAACGGGTTGCTCATCTGGGGCGACGTTGTGCATCTCGCGGCCGTGCAGGTGCCGCATCCGGAGGCGGCGCTGGTCTTCGACGTCGATCCCGATGCCGCGCGCGCCACGCGCCTGCGCACCTTCGACAATGTTGCCGCCGACCGAGTGCGCGTCGCCGGCGCCCATCTCGACTATCCGGGCTTCGGCCATATCGTGCGCCAGGGCACAAGCTATCGCTTCGAGCCGGATCAATGAACGAGTCCAACAATCAACCGCCAGGGAGGATATCAATGACAACGACGAGCCAACAGGTGCGCAGTCGTATCGCCGCCGCGTTGCTATGCACCGCCGCTGCGTTCGCGGCCTCGCCCGCATCCGCGCAGACCCGCGGGCCGCTGGTGCTCGCCAAGTCGAGCTATTTCTTTGTCGGCGGCAAGCTCGACCCGGCGGTTGAAGGCACCGCGCCGGTCGGCCAGATCTATGTCGAGTACATGATCCCGCAGCGGCTGCGTCATCGCACCCCGATCGTGATGGTGCACGGCGGCAGCCAGAGCGGCACCAACTTCACCGGCACGCCCGACGGGCGCGAGGGCTGGGCGCAGTATTTCGTGCGCCGCGGCTACGCGGTCTACGTGGTCGACGGCGTCGGCCGCGGGCGCTCCGCACACTGGTCGGACGTGCACGGCCCGGTGACCAAAGCCAACATGGAGCGGCTGACCCAGCGCTTCGTCGCGCCCGAGCGCTACAAGCAGTGGCCGCAGGCGCATCTGCACACGCAGTGGCCAGGCGAGGGCAAGCCCGGCGACGCCGCCTTCGAGCAGTTCTATTTCTCGCAGATGCCCTCGATCGTGAACTTCGCCAAGCAGCAGGAGATCAACCCGCCCGCGATCATCGCGCTCCTGGAGAAGATCGGTCCCTCGATCCTGCTGACGCATTCGCAGTCGGGCGCCTTCGCCTGGCCGATCGTCGACAAACGGCCCGATCTGGTGCGCGCCAACGTCGCGGTCGAGCCGAACGGCCCGCCGGTGCGCGAGCTTGAGTTCAAGGGCGCCCCCGACTGGTTCAGCGATAGCCCGCGCGACAAGGCTTTTGGCCTCGGAGAAGTGCCGCTCGCCTACGAGCCGGCGGTGACCGCGACCTCCAAGCTCGAGTTCGTGCGGCAGGAGAAGGCCGACAAGCCCGAATACGCGCGCTGCTGGCTGCAGAAGGAGCCGGCGCGCAAGCTGCCGAACGTAGCCAAGGTGCCCACCCTCGTGCTCACGTCGGAGGCCTCCTACCACGCGCCCTACGACCACTGCACGGTCGCCTATCTCAATCAGGCCGGCGTCAAGACCACGTTCATCAGGCTCGACGAGGCCGGCGTCCGCGGCAACGGCCACATGATGATGCTGGAGAAGAACAACATGGCGATCGCCGGCGTGATGGCCAATTGGCTCGACCGCATCGGCGACGGCGCGCGGTCGCAACGGGTGGCCGGGCGGTAAGTCGTGCGCCAAATAGGGAGCCAATCCGAATAGTGCAGTGAGAGACGCGGGCTCTGTACCCTCTCCCTGCGAAGCGGGGAGAGGGTGGACCGAGCGAAGCGAGGGCCGGGTGAGGGGCATTATCGAATGCTAATCGCGCGCCGCACTCAAGGATGCCAAGATCGTTTGCAGCACTCCATCGAAATTGCCCAGGACGTCGGAGTTCCAGAACCGCAAGATGCGATAGCCCGCAGAGGCAAGGTAGGCATCACGTCTTTGGTCATGGACGCTATCTGCGTGCTGACCGCCATCTGCCTCGACGACGAGCTTGCGGTCCCGACAGAGAAAATCGACCACGTATGGCCCAATTGGGTTCTGACGTACAAACTTGAAGCCGCCCAATCGGCGGTCGCGTAAAGCAAGCCAAAGCTTCATTTCAGCGTCGGTCGTGTTTCTCCGCAGCTGGCGAACCCTGCTGGCTGTCCTTCGATTTGGTCCGCGCATCAGCGGCCCCTCACCCGGCTCGCATCTGCGATGCTCGCCACCCTCTCCCCGCTTCGCAGGGAGAGGGTAACTGAGTTTGCCGCCCTGTCGGAGATCGAACCGGCGCAGAAGCACAATGTGTCACGTCCGGACCTTGTCGAACGCGAGCCCGAACCCGAGTAGCGGCACCGAGAGCTCGACCGGCTTCTTGTTGGCGTCCTGAAACGTGATCTTGAGCTCGTTGCCGCCGCGCATGGCGGTGACGAGACGTTCGCTCGCCGTCATCGACACGAAGCAACCGATATTGGTGCAGGTCTGGATTGGCTGGCGCTCCACCTGGCCGCTGTCGACCTTCATCTGCACCGGCTCAGTGAGGTTGAGCCCCAGCGGCAGCTGGATGGCCATCAGGGCGGCCTTCGGATCGGGCGCCTTGCGCACCAGGACCGAAAGGACGAGCTGGCGCGTCTCGCGCTGGAACAGCTGCTGCAGCGCCCGGCAATCAAGCGATTTGCCGTCGCCGGTGCACTCGACCCGCCAGGCCGCCACATCCTGCGCAACGGCGCCGGACGCCGGCAGGGCGAGACCGAGCGTGGTGGTGATGAGCAGAGCGGCGTAAGCCCGCATGATGCGCTCCCGATGACGGGGCGCATGATGGGCCGGCCCGGACGGCGAATCCAGCGGGATTCCGTCGTGGCGAAATAGGGAGTGGCTTTAGCCGCCAGACATCGCGAGCTGGGCCAGCATGCCGGTGAGCCCAATCGCGAAGATCGCGAACACGAACCGCGCCAGTATCACTGCGTCATTGGCTGCCATGGGGCTCTCCCGGTCGTCCTTGCTATTGGGTCGCATGGGCCGTGACTTTGGTTCATCGGGGGCGGCGAGATTCTCGTTGCGTTCTATTGAGACCCGGATGGGGCGGCTTGCACACCAGCATTGGTGAGGGCACGGTGCGCCGAATCGCTGAAAGCGCAGGGCTTAAGGGGAGCGGACGTGAGCAACGGCTACGACTACATCATCGTGGGGGCGGGCTCCGCCGGCTGCGTCCTGGCGAACCGGCTGAGCGAGGACGGCGCGGCCCGCATCCTTCTGCTCGAGGCCGGCCCGGCGGACCGCCATCCCTACATCTCGATCCCGCTCGGCATGGGCCGCATGCACGAGAGCGCCATGTTCGACTGGGGCTATGAGACCGAGCCCGAGCCCAATCTCAACGGCCGCACGATCGAGGCGATGCGCGGCAAGGTGCTGGGCGGCTCGTCCTCGATCAACGTCATGGCGTATACGCGCGGCAACCGCGGCGACTACGACCGCTGGGCGCAGAAGGGCGCGCGCGGCTGGTCCTATGCCGACGTGCTCCCTTATTTCCGGCGCGCCGAGACTTGGGAAGGCGGCGCCAACCCCTGGCGCGGCGGCGACGGTCCGCTCGGCACCCAATATGCGAAGACACCGGATTCGCTGTTCGACGCCTGGCTTGAAGCCGGCAAGGCGGTCGGCATTCCGCCGACGGCGGACTACAACGGCGAGACGCAGGAAGGCTTCGGGCGCGGCCAGTACACCATCCGCGACGGCCGGCGCTCGTCGTCGGCGCGCGCCTATCTGCGGCCGGCGCGCAAGCGCGGCAATCTCACGGTCGAGACCGGCGCGCATGCGACCCGCGTGCTCATGCGCGGCACGCAGGCGACCGGGGTCGAATACGTGACCGACGCGGGCGACCGCAAGCAGGCGGAAGCCGCCCGCGAGGTGATCGTGTCGACCGGCGCGTTCAACGCGCCGCAGCTACTCATGCTCTCCGGCATCGGTCCGGCCGCGCATCTGCGCGAGATGGGCATCACCTGCGTCGCCAATCTGCCGGTCGGGCGCAACCTGCAGGATCATCTCGGCGCCTACATGACCTACGAGCGCCGCTCACCCGGCGTGTTCCACGGCGAGATGCGTTTCGACCGCATGGCGGTGAGCATGATCCGCGCCTACTTGTTCGGCACCGGCCCCGCCACCGTGGTGCCGGGCGGGCTGCATGCCTTCATCAAGTCGCGCCCCGAGCTCGCCGTGCCCGACCTCGAGTTCATGTTCCGCGGCACCTCGCATCACCCGCATCTGTGGTTCCCGCTGATCTATCCGGCGTTCCGCGACGGCTTTGGCATTCGCCCGACGCTGTTGCATCCCGACAGCCGCGGCGAGGTGCTGTTGCGCTCGGCCGATCCGCGCGATCCGCCGCGCATCCGATACAATTTCTTCACCGCGCCGAACGATCTGCCGACGCTCGTCGATGGCTTCAAGCTCGCGCGCAAGATGGTCTACCAGCGGGCGCTCGATCCTTATCGCGGCGTCGAGCTTGGTCCGGGCGACAAGGTGCAGAGCGACGCGGATATCGAAGCCTGGCTGCGCAACACCGTCATCACCGCGCATCATCCCTGCGGCACCTGCCCGATGGGCTCGACTCCTGATGCGGTGCTCGATCCGCAGATGCGCGTCCAGGGGGTAGAGCGTCTGCGAGTCGTTGACGCCTCCGCGATGCCCGATCTCGTCTCCGCGCATATCAATGCGTGTGTGCTGATGATGGCCGAGAAGGCATCCGACATGATTCGCGGTCGAGAGCCGCTCACGCCCGCGCTCGATGCATGACGCGTTCGATATGTCGCGTGGTTAGCAAGCGCAGCACAATTTGCGGCATCGCCAAAACGGCTCGTGCTGTTCGACCCTCGATGCACGGCTCAGTTCCAGAATT
>DAIUEP010000019.1:25574-35907 GCA_036845065.1 Xanthobacteraceae bacterium
TCGCCAAAACGGCTCGTGCTGTTCGACCCTCGATGCACGGCTCAGTTCCAGAATTAGTTCCAGAATTAGTTCCGGAATAAAGAGCGTGTAAACGCATTTAGTTGACGCAAAACTCTGTGCGTTCATTCAAATAATTGTGCGTTGCAGCATCGAAGCGCGAGCATAGCTACGTGCATGTCAGAAACTGAAAGAAAGGAAGCTTCGATGAAGATGCTATTCTCGACTGCGGCGCTCGCCGTGGTGCTGGCAACGCCGGCTCTCTCGCAGACGGCGGATCGCTTGGCGCAATCGAGCCAGCCGCGGACATATGATCCTTATGTGTACGCACCCGCACCATCTACGTACGGGAACCCGGGCGACTATCAAAACCGCTTACGGTCGAGCCGCTCGATCAATCCCCGCAACGACGTGTATGACCAGCAGGGTGATTACGTCGGGTCCGACCCTGATCCTCTCGTTCGTGATCAGCTTCGGCGGGATCCCACACAGGGAGACTGACGTTCCGCTTGCAGCCAATCGCTGCGCGTTTGTGGCCGGCCTAAAGCCGGCCACAACGTTGTCCAAAGGCGCGGGACGCCGACGCGTCGCTATCGTCCAAACGCCAGCTTGGCGCGATCGCGCACGGCCTGCGGGACATTGAGAGTGCGAACGATCAGGTCCTGCACGCGCTCGCCGGGCAGCGGATCGAGCTCGACGTTGAGCCTCTGGATGTCGGCGACGAAATCAGCGTCCTTGACCATCGCGTTGAACGCGTCGCGCAATATCTTCACGCGCTCGGGCGCCATCTCGGGCGGAGCGATCACGGCGCGGCCGATCGCGCTTCCGCTCGCGTAGAGCTGGTAGACTTGTTTGTCCTCTCCGCTCGTCCCGATCTCGGGCAGGGCCGGAGCATCCGGCAGGTCCTTGGTGCGCTCCGGGGCGGTCTGCAGGATGATGCGAATCTTTTTGTCGCGCAGCCACTCCTTCTTGCCGACGCTCACCGCCGCCCACGATGACGAGGCGCCTTCGACCTCGCCGCGTTCCATCGCGAGCATCGCTTCGTTCGAGGCCGGATAGCCGCTGACCAGCTTGAACCTGGTGCCGGCGAGCGCGTTGAGGAGCCGCGGCACGGTCTCGGCGATCGAGCCCGGTCCGGTGCCGGCAAGCGAGGATTCGAATTTTTTGGAATCCTCGATCGATTGCACCTTCGAGCTGTGCCACTGCATGAAGATGTTGTTGGAGGTGGCGACGCGGCCCACATAGGTGAACCTGGCGGCGTCATACTGCGCGGCCGGATTGCCGAGCGCCTGCTCGAGCGCCGCCGACTCCACCACTACGCCGAGCGCGGTGCCGTCCTTCGGTGCGACCTCGTAGATATAGGCTGCAGCCTTCAGGCTGCCGGTGCCCGGCATGTTCTGGGCCACGACCGTCGGCTGTCCCGGGATATGCCTGCCGAGATGGCGCGCGACCAGCCGGCCATAGAGGTCGTAGCTGCCGCCGGCCGTGTAGCCGATCGAGATTGTGATGGTCTTGCGCGCGAAGAAAGGCTCCTGCGCCTGCGCTGCGGTCGCCAGACACACGATCGCCACGAGTATGAATGCGGGCCTTAGGGCTCTGATCGGCATAGGCGGGGTCACCGGTTGGCTGGGGCTCGGCCCAGATGTTTGGCCAGAAACTCGCGCACTATACCAGCGGTCGCCTCGGGTTGCTCCAGCGGCGCGGCGTGGCCGGCGCCGTTAACGATCCTAAGCCCGTCGGTGCCGTTGAGCCCCGCGACATAAGCGTCGCCATGGGCGCGCGGCACCATGCCGTCGTGCTCGCCCCAGATCACGCACGCCGGCATGCGGGCGCGATGCAGCCGCTCGATCAGCGCCCGGTTGTAGAAATAGGGCGGCTTGAAACCCACAAAGGAGCCGAAGCGCAGCATCTGGTAGCGCCGCATCTCCTCCTCGATGTCGCCGCGGCCATCGGGAAAGAAACGCAGCGCCACAGGCGCGGTTGCATTCGCGAACAGCAGTGACCGCAGCGTCGTGTAGTCGACGCCGCGCTCGGGCTGCGCATGCATGAAGACGTCGCCGATCGGCGCGCCTGGCACGAACAGGCCGCAGGCGCCGATGAGCGCCAGCCGCGCCACGCGCTCGGGGTGGCGTACCGCCAGCTCGGCCGCGATCCAGCCACCCACGCAATGGCCGACGAGATCGAAGCGAGGAAGCCTAAGCGCATCGAGCACTTCGAGATAATGGAACAGCACGTCCTCGATGCTGCAGCCGCCGGCAAGCTCATCCGTTCCGGCACAGCCCGGATGCGCCGGCGCTATCACGCGCGCGGCTTGGGCGAGTCGCTGATGGAACGGCTGCAGATCGGCCGCGACCCCGTGCACATCCGCAAAGCCATGCAGATAGACGAGCGGATCGCCGGCGCCTGCCTCGATCACCGCGACCTTGCGGCCCTGGATGTCCAACATGCTCACGTCGCCATCTCTGCCGCGAGCTGACGCTCCATGTCGGGAAAAGCGCGGGTGAACAACTGCGTCGATTCCGCGCGCAGCCGCGGCGCAACCTCGCTTGCGAACAGCCGCATGCTCTTGCGCGTGAGGGCGTCCGCCATGTTGCCGAGGTGGAACTGGATCAGGAGATGCCCGACTTGGGCGTGGGCGAGAATCTCCATGATGCGGTTTGCGACCGTCTCTGGACTGCCAACGATGATCGAGGCGGACTGCTGCAGGTCGTCCCAGTTTTCGGCGTCGCCCAGAAGCGGCGTAGTCGGATCGGAGAACTGCAGATAGCTGCGGAACTCCTCGGGCGGGATGTAGGGAATGCCGGGGCCGAAAGTGAGCTGGCGGCCTTCGCGGCGCAGGTGGCCCTTGAGGCAGTTCTTGAGGAAGTACCAGACGCCATCCTTCGCTTCCGCCTGCGCCTGTGCGTCGGTCTCAGCCACGTAGGCGGAGAGGAGAATCCCCATCCGGAACGGCTGATAGCTCTTGCCGTGCTCGTCCAGAACCTTGGCGAATTGCTGCTGCGACTTCGCGGTTTCCTTGCCGTGGCTGCGCGAGGAGAAGAAATAGCAATAGCCGCGGCGCGCGATCTCGGCCAGCGTCTCGCGCGAGCGCGAGCCTGGGATCCAGATCGGCGGATGCGGCTGCTGCGTGGGACGCGGCCACGGGTTCACGTAGCGCAGCGGATAGTGGCGGCCTTCGAAGCAGAACGGACCGTCCTGCGTCCAGGCGCGCTGAATGAGCTCCACCGCCTCCCAGAACTGCTCGCGCGAGGAGGCGGAGGGGACGTCGTAGTTGAAGGTCTCCGGTCCGGAGCCCGGCGCAAAGCCTGCGATCAGGCGCCCGTCCGACATGTTGTCGAGCATCGCGTATTCCTCCGCGATGCGCAGCGGCGAGAGATGGAGCGGCAAGAGGTTGCCGAGGATCACGATCTTGCCGCGCTTGGTCTTCTGGCTGAGCGCTGCGGCGATCAGATTGGGCGAGGGCATCAAGCCGTAGATGTTCTGATGATGCTCGTTGAGCACCATGCCGTCGAAGCCGAGTTCGTCGCCATACGCGAGCTGGTCGATGTATTGCTGGTAGAGCCCGCGGCTCTTCTGCGCGTCCCACAGCCGGTTCGGCACCGTCACCCAGCCGGTGTCGTAGCGCTCGTCGAAATCCGCTGGCAGGTGCGGATAGGCCATGAAATGCCAGCAGTAGAGTTTAACCGGAAACGTCATGTCTTGCCCACATCGGCCGGCGGTGCCGTCAGCCAATCGTTGTAACGGCTGGCTTCGGGCCTTGGCCAGAATTTCCGGTGCTATATCACTCCTGGCCGGATGCGTCTCGAGCCGCGCTTCGTGATTGCATGGGCGTCGCGAAACCTCGGGCTCAGCCGTCGTGCTTGTGCTCGATCTGCAATCGCCGTCCGGTTTGGATCAGCTGCTGCTCCTGCTGCTCCTGCCGCACCGCCTCGACCGATTCCGCGCCCTTGGCCAGCGTCGCCTCGTTGAGCAGGGTCAGCAGCGGCGTGAGGCCTTCGCTGTCGACCAGCCGAAAGATCTCGACGTCGCGCTGCGCGGCGGCGCTCCAGCCGGCGATGTCGAGCGTACGCTGGGCCTTGGAAAGGAGCCCGTGGTTGCGGACATGCGGGCCGCCGCCTTTCGGCGGCCACGTCGGGCCAATGAACCAGTTCGACCATGGTTTCGGCGCTGGCGGTTGCTGTGCGGCCTCGTCGGCGCTGCGTTCCTGCCGGAACGGGGTCAGGTCGGTGTAGCTGTCGCGCATCTCTTCCTTGCCAAAGCGCTTGAGCTCGGACGCCGAAAGCGCGCGCACGAGCTCGAGGTCGTCGAGAACGCCGGCGAGCTGATTCATGGCCAGCGCGCGCAATTCCTCGTCCTTGTCTGCCTGATCGACGCTGAACAAATTGGGGATCACGAAATAGGAGGAGCCGCCGTGGTGGATGAAATGGCGGCGCACCCATTCGAGATCGGCACGTGGCGCCCGCGCGATCGCGGTCTCGATCGCGCTGGCCAGATGCCGGATGACCGACGGGGTCAGGAGGTGGAGCCGCGCTTGCGTCGCGGCGAGCGCGTCGCGACGGACCGGTCCGGCCGCGGGCGGATTGAGTGCCACCAGCGCCAGCAGCCCCAGATCGACGCCGATGGTGGCAAGGAGCGCGATCAGGTCGCGACCGGTGACCGGGTCGCCGCTCGCGGTCCGTTTGCCGGTATCGGCGCCGCCCGACAGGAGGTAGCTTCCCAGGCTCGAGGCGTAGGTGCCGATATTGGTCCAGAGATTTTTGATCGCGTTGGCGACGCCAGCCGGCCCCTCGTTGAAGCGCGCCTCGCGCAGGTTCAGCTCGACCGGCTGGTCCGCCTGGTTGGCGGCCTGCCGCAACCGCTGGGCCAGCGTCGGATCGAAGCAATAGAAACCTGACTCGTTCGGCTGCGCCGACACCAAACTGGCGAGCGTGCGCATCTGGGCGGCGGTCGCCTTGCCGAGCTCGTTGCTGCGCGCCGCGATGCTGCGGGCGTTGCCGCGGATCTCGGAGGCCTTGGCTTCGAAACGCTGCCGCCGCTCCTCGATCGTGCCGCCGTCGAGGCCGGCGGCGCTCTGCTTGAGCCGTTCAAGCTCGGTCTGGATCGGTCCGAGCCAGGATCTCGTCATGTTGTCGCGCAGCGAGGTGACCGTGTCGCGCACGCTGCGCCGTGCGTTGTAGAGCGGCCCGCGTCCCGCACCCGATGCGGTGCCGCAGCTGCCGCCGGTCCCTTCCTCGCGCGCCATCTGGCTGTCCGACCAGATCACGACGTTGTCGAGCTGACTACGCACCGCGTCGAGCCGCGCGGCGACCGCCGCCGCGGCGTCGCGCGCGTCCTCCTGCAGGCCCTGGAGGCCGGCGCGTGTGGTTTCCTCGCCGGCGATCAGGCTCCACCAGAAACCGTACCCGAAGCCGATCGACCAGACCGCCAGGAACAGATAGAGCGGAAAGGTGATCAACCGCTCGGTCACGCGCCGCTGGGCGCCGAATGTTTCGCGCAGCGCGAGCCACATCAGGAACGTCAAGGCGATCACGACCGCGATGACCAGAAAATCGTTCGAGATCGAGAGCCCGCCGGGCATCTCCCGCCCGGCGTTGCCGGAGGACGAGGAGACGCCGACGATGAAGTCGCGCATCCCATGCCAGGTGGCGTAGCCCGAGATCATGAGCAGCATCAGCGACGCAAGCCCGATGAGCGCGTTGCGGCCAAACAAGTAATCCGCGATCCGCGCCCATCCGGTCGGTGACGTTGTCCGCGCATCAGCCATCTGCAAGCCTCCACTTGGTCCGGGCGAGACGAACGCCCGCTTTGAGAGAGAAGCTCTTAAAGAGAAGTGCTTTGGCGTGGCGAGACCGCTCGGTAAGAGACGAGCGGCTTCGCGCGATCGGAACTCAAGGACGGTGCCGCTTGCGCGGGAGTGCGACGAGGATGGTCATGCGCGCGTCCGCAATTTGTGAACTCGATGTCGGTCAAGCGAGCGAGACAGGCTGCGTCACCCTGCTACCGCAGATACCAAAAGCTGTCACAGGAAGCCGCCGCCGCGTGATCCCTATCGCAGGACGGCCGTTCGCGCAATTTATCTCGCCACACCACGGCGGCGGTGTGCGCAAGGTTCCCGCCAGTTGGAGAGCAGCTGATCTGCGAGACTTTAGTGAGGGTTACCGCGCCGGGGCTAACGCTACTTCCGCAATGGGCCGGCCTTACGCTACTTCGGCAATGGATCGAAGGGCCGCAAGCGGGGAGGAGCTTGATCCTTGCGCGTTGGCATCAGGTAGCCATCGAAGCTGATCAGGTAGTTCTCGCTGCCGATCTCGACATGTCGATTGTCCTCTGCGCACACATGCTCGACCCAGACCGACTTTGGCTCGCGGGTATAGCTGCGTGTTACCGTCCATGGACGGGTCAGCGCATGGTCGATGGTCGTGATCTCGTTGTGCAGCAGGTTCTTGTTCGATTTGTCCCCGAAAATGCGCTCTTTGACCACCGTCTGATTGTCGTTGTGGAGCGGCAGGCCACTGCTGTCGAAGGCGCGCGGGCCTCGCATGCCGCGCGTTTCGATCAACAGCGCGTCGTAGCGGCCATCGCGGTCCTCATCGATCCATGTTCCAATTGAATAGCCGACGAAGGACGGCGTCAGCTTCTCCGGCCACGGGCGCCCGTCGGTGTAGATCCGCCGGCGCTGGTTCATGTGCTCGAGCACGATATATGTGATGCCCGGGGTCATGATGAATTCGAGCGGATAGTATGGAAGCATCATGCGCGGCATGCCGGGCGGATAGCACTTGTACATCAGATCGTTGCCATGCCCGCCCGCGTTCTGCTCGGCGATGCTGGCTTCCAGGAAGGCTTGGTACTCCGGCGTGAGCGGCGCTTGCTGCGCGCGGCGGGGCTTGGTCGTGTCCCAGCGTGCGTCGCCAACCCGTGTCCATTGACCCGTCCAGGCCGGGAAGATCGTCGGATCGTGCGCCTGCGCACTGGTGACGGCGTGGCCGAGCGTCGCCACGAGCGCGATCGCGATGATGGAAGATCGGGCAGGCATGCCTATTCTCCTGCGCTTAATCCGGCCCTTGCGGCGGAACCGGACTCGTCCAGAATGGCGCCATCGCGCGCAGTCTGGCAAGCGTCTGCGTGCATCGGACTGCAATTCGCTGGAGCCAATGATGTTTCATCAACGATCGCCCGCCATCGTCGCGTTGCTGCTGGCCACCTTGATGTCCGATGCGTGGGCGTTCGACGAAACCAAATACCCCTCGTTGACCGGCCAGTGGGTCCGCAGCGTCGGCGCCCAGTGGGACCCGAGCAAGCCGCGCGGGCCGCGCCAGGAGGCGCCGCTCACGCCGGAATATCGAGCCATCTACGAAGCCAACCTGGCCGAGCAGAGGGCGGGCGGCGATACCTACAATCCGCAGGCAAGATGCATTCCGGGCGGCATGCCGCGGATGATGATCGCCTACGAGCCGATGCAGCTGATCGTCACGCCGGAGACGACCTATGTCTGGGTCGAGCAGATGGCTGAGGTCCGCCGGATCTATACCGACGGGCGGCGATGGCCGGACAATCCAAAGCGCAACTCGTTTGCTGGCTATTCGATCGGCACCTGGCAGGACGAGGACGCCGATGGCCGCTATGACACGCTGGTGGTTGAGACCCGTTCCATGAAAGGTCCGCGCACCTTCGATGCCGAAGGCACGCCACTGCACAAGGATAACGAGACCGTCATCAAGGAGCGGATCTATCTCGACAGGGCCGACCCGAACACGCTCTACGACGAGGTCACCACGATCGACCGTGCGTTGACCCGGCCGTGGACCGTGACGCGACGCTATCGGCGCGAACCCAAGCCACTGTGGCCCGAGAATCTCTGCAGCGAGGACAACCGTCACGTCGAGATCGGCAAGGAAAGCTACTTCATCGGCGCCGACGGCCATCTGATGCCGACCCGCAAGGATCAGCCGCCTCCGGACCTGAGGAAATTCGGTCCGGCGCGCAGGTGACGCTTTCGACGGCGTGCGCGCTTGCCGCTGGCGGACCAGGATGACGCGGGCGACGTGAAGTGCTTGCACGGACGCGTTATTGCGTCAGCGGAGTTGACCCATAATCGCAATGACAAGAACCGGGCGCGGGTGCATCATTTCGCCTCCGACGGTGGTGCCAGACCGTCCGTTGCAAGAGTTCGCCGGACTACCACCGAATCGCACAGATCAGCGGAGGTTCATCATGGCAGCGCTCAACCGTCGTGCTTTTGTGGCTGCGACTGCGGCAGGTGTCGTCGCTCCCACGATCGCACGTGCCAAGGAATGTCCAGCGGCAGGCATGGACTGGATGACCATGTCTCTCGAAGCTCGCAATCTCGCCTACTTCAATGTGGCGCACGTGGGTGCGGCATTCGCCCAGCAGAAGACCGAGAGCTGGACCGCAGCGTCGAAGACGTTTCGCGAGCAGCGCTCGCGCCACTTGAACCTGGCTTATGGTTCGGGAGAGCGGACGAAGTGGGACCTGTATCCCGCCAGCGATCCGAAAGCTCCGTGCTTCGTTCATATTCACGGCGGATACTGGCAGCGCGGCAGCAAGGAGATATTTGCGTGCCTGGCTGAAGGGGCTTTGGCAAACGGCTGGTCAGCGGCGCTGCCTGGCTACACGCTTGCTCCCGACGCGAGCCTGTCTCAGATCACGAACGAGCTGCGAACGGCGTTTGATTGGCTCGGTGCGAAGAGCGGTGAGCACGGAATCGAAGGGCCCTTCATCGTCACGGGCTGGTCAGCGGGAGGGCACCTTACCGCGTTCCTGCTGGATCATCCGAAAGTGGCTGCCGGCCTGTCGATCTCGGGCGTGTTTGAGCTCGCGCCGTTGCGCGACTCCCCGCAGGTCAACGACAAGGTCAAATTGACCGAAGCCGAAGTCGAAAGCCTGTCTCCCATGAGGCGGCCGAGCGTCAACAAGCCGCTTGGCATTGCGTATGGCACCGGCGAGTTGCCGGCGATGATCGCGAGCAGCCGCGACTATCACGCCTACCGGTCGCAGGCCCATCTCCCCGGCGACCTGATCCCGATCGCAAAGACAAACCATTTCACGATTCTGGATGAGCTCAGGCTGCCCGACAGCAACCTGACACGCGCCGTCATGCAGATGGCGAAGTACAAGGTCGCATAAGCGCAGCACGCGACTGCGGGCTTCACGTCTCGCGTTCCTCCGGCGGCTTGACCTTCCGGAACGAGGCGAGCAGCGCCAGGTCGTAGACGATCTTGAGCACGCCGCAGGCGACGAGCGGCAGTCCTGAAAACGGCGTCGCGAGCAGCATGCCCGTGAGTGCGGGACCAAGCGAGGAGGCGAGGCTGCGCGGCACCGCGGTGACGCTCGCGGCGGCGGTGCGCTCGGACGGCGTCACCACCGACATCACGTAGGACGAGCGCGCCGGCACGTCCATCTGCGCCAGCGCCGAGCGGGCGAGCAGCAGACCAAGCGTGAGGATCAGGTTCGGCGAGAAGGCCGCCAGGATCAGAAAGATGCTCGACGGAATGTGAGTGAACACCATCGTGTTGACGAGGCCGATGCGAGCGGACAACCGTGCCGCGACCGGATAGGAGAACGCCGTGAGCACGCTCGTCCAGAAGAAGAACAGGCTCGCGGCCGACAGCGACAGGTCGAAACGCTCGAACAGCCAGAGCGCCAGCAGCGACTGCACGACCAGCCCGCCGGCGAACGAGTCGAGGCTGAACAGCGCGGCGAGCTTGTAGACGGTGCGGCGCGACGGCCCGAGCGGCGTGCTCGCGCCTTTCTGTTCGGCTTGCGCGTGTGGCAGTTGCCGATAGAGCGCGGCCCCGACCAGTCCGAGCGCCGCGTAGCCGTAGAACATCATTTCGAACGATGCGAGCCGCCCGAATCCGGCTGCCACCAGCAGGTCGGGCGTCGCGGCCGCCAGTGACCCGGCGGCGGTTGCGAGCGCGCCGGTGAGGCTGTAGCGAGCGAAGGCGTGTGTGCGATCGCTGTCGGCGACGCTGCGAGCGAGCATGGCGTGCTCCAGCGGCACCAATATGCCGCTGTCGCCGGTCTGCGGATTGATGGTGCCGACGAAGGCGACGACTAGCACGAACGCGATGTGCGCCATCTGCGGGAAGGCCACGCCGGTCGCCACCATCAGGGCGGCGCCGAGCATGAGCATGGCGCGCAGGTCGTGGCGCGGCGCCATGAAGCCGGCCGTCAGCGTCAGCAGTGACGAGCCGAGAAGCGCGGTGGTCGCCACCATCCCGATCTCGGCGGGGCTCAGCCCGATGGCGGACAGGTAGGCCGGCAGGATGATGACCGCAAAGCCGTCGCCGAAGCCGCGCACGCCACGCGCGGC
>DAIUEP010000020.1:0-3691 GCA_036845065.1 Xanthobacteraceae bacterium
CTTCGCCACGACGTCCTTGGTGGCGCCGATCCAGCCCTTGTGGGTGAGGTCGAACACGATGCCGAGTGGATCGCGGTACTTCGCTTCATAGTAGGAATCGGGAGAGGTCGGCCGGCCCTCCAGATAGGTCCCGCCCGCGTCCATCACTTTCTTTTCCGACTCATCGAGGTCGTCGACCCACATCCCGAAGTGGTAGAGGCCGACCTTCTCGTTGCCCTCCTGCTTCAGGAGGGCGATATTGATGGTTCCGTCGGACATGTAGATGCCGCGCCGCGCCTTGCCGGCCCGCTTGAGGTCGAAGGCCGTTTCGAAGAACTTCGCGGCTTGCTCTGGGTCTGGGACGATGAGCGCGATGTGGCGCATCTTGGCCATGGTACTTTTCCTTTATTGACGTTGTCGGGGTCGTCCTGCCAGCGAGTATAGTCTACTGCAAGAGGCGGACAACAGAGGTCGGTGCTGCTTCGGGAGAAGGGGCGGCGTGACTTAACCTTCTCGGGCCTCAATACGTGCGGTTGTGCGGGGGCTCGTTGCGCACGAGAACGCGCTCGACATTCTCCCAGGCCGAGCGGAACAGGAACGCCGAGGATTGCCGCGTCACGCCGGCGATGTGCGGCGTGAGCAGGAGCTTCTGGGCGGCCTCGCCCGTGAGGGTCAACAGGGGATTGTCGGCTGTCGGTGGCTCCGTGGAGTAGACGTCAACGCCGGCGCCACCCAATCCGCCTGATGTGAGGTGTGCCGCGAGCGCGGCTTCGTCGACCACGCTGCCGCGCGCGGCCTGGATCAAGACCGCGTCGGGTTTCATAAGAGCAAGCTCGCGGCTGCCAATCAACCCAGTGGTGGACGGCAGGAGAGGAACATGCAGGCTCACCACGTCGGCCGTCTGCAGTAATTGGTCGAGGCTCAGCGCTTCGGCCTCAAGCGCCGCGGCGGCCGCCGTTGCGCTTGGGCTCGGCGGTGCCGGATCGTAGTAGCAGATGTTGCAGCCCAAACGGCGGAACGCGGCCGCCGCCGAACGGCCGATCACGCCAAATCCCACGATGCCGGCCGTGAGGCCTTCCAGCCCGGACAGATTGTCGGCGATCATGCGGGCGCGGAAGGTCGCGTAGTTGCCGCGCTTGATCTCGGCATCCGCCCAGCCAAGGCGGCGCAGCAGCAAAGTCGCTGTCGTGACCGCATATTCGGCAACCGCGTCATTGCCCGTCACGTTCGCGACCGGAATCCCAAGCCGAGTCAGCACGGCCTGATCGAGCCGGTCGAGGCCGGCGCCGGTCACCTGCACCAGTCGCAGCGCGCTGCCTTCGAACAGTGACGGGGCAAGCTTCGCTCCGACCGCCGGAATGACCAGCGCGTGCGCCGACTTCATGTGTTGTGCGAGCGCGGGGTCATCCGGCTTGAGATAGGTCACGGCGAGCGAGGGAGGCGGCAGGGCGCCAAGCCGCGCGAAATCGGCTTGCGGGCGCAGGCAGAGCACAGTCATTGCAGCTCAAGCCTCAAAGCTTGCGAATTCCTGAGTTCCGGCGCTGACGTCGGGCACTGGAAAGAAACACAAAAGGACCAGCGGCTCGGTCCCGGTATTGACCGTCATGTGCTTCTCGTTCGCCGGAATGAGCAGGATGTCGCCCGGCCTGATCGGAATCTCGCCGCTCTCGGACCGGTTCACGCCGGTGCCGCGCAGCACGTAGATGCACTCTTCGAAGCCGTCGTGACGATGCGGGCCGCGCGGCTTGTCGCCGGATTGCGGCACCGCGATCTCGGCGATCCGAAAGCTCACGCGCGATCCGATCGCGCCGGAGACCGGCTCGAGCGACGTGCGCCCGGGCAGGCCGAGCTTCTTTGCTTCCGATTGTTTCAACAGCCTTGCCATCACTTCACCTGTCGCAGGCGCTTGACCTCGGCGGTGCCGCCTTGCACCGCGTCGAGCTGAGCGAAGATGTCGGCTGCCTCGCGTGCGATGGCGTCCGCGATCTCTTCCAGCATGCGTTGGCCCTTCTCGGCGGTTGCGTGCTGAGGGCTGCCGAACCAGCCGGTCGGCGCGATCGAGCGTATGTCGGTCAGCACCGGCTGATAGGCGCGGGTGCGCCGCAGCTTGTCCATCTTGTGCCCGTGCGTGTGATCGGACGAGTAGTCGATGCGGTCGAGATGCACGAGATCGGGCCGGTGCGCCAGCACGGCGAGCGCCTCGATCTCGCCGCCGTGCGTGAGGCCGTTGCAGGAATGGCCATAGAGCTCCTCGGCCACATAACATGCCTGCACGGTGAGCACCGTCATGCCGTGCTCGCGATGCAGCGCCTCGGCCGCGATCGCCAGCGAGGCGATGTTACCCTCGTGCCAGTTGAGAATGGCCAGATACTTGGCGCCGTGCTTGGCGGTCGACACGCAAGTCTCGGTGATCACGCGCATATAGGTGTCGGGCGTGAGCGTGATCGTGCCCTCGAACGGCATGTGCATGGGGGTGACGCCGAGCGGCGTCGAGGGCAGCACCAGGCCGTCCATGCGCTCCGCGACCGCGTGCGCGATGACGTTGGCGGCGAGCGTATCGGTGCCGGTCGGCAGGTGCGGCCCGTGCTGCTCGATCGAGCCGGTCGGCAGCAGCACCAGCGGGTTCTTCTTGATCTGCGCCGCGATTTCCGGCTGCGTCAGGTCGACGAAGTAGCGGCTAGGCAACATGGCGGCTCCTTTCGGCGACGCGCGCGTGCGCTTCCGCCAGCACATCGGCGATGCGCACCGCCTGTCCATTCCTCTCGATCGAGCGCAGCGCCGCATAGACCACCGCGACCGCGATATTGCCGTTGCGGGCGGTGAGCTCGTTCGCCTTACCGGTGCGGCAGCTCTCGGCAAACATTTCAAGCTCGGCGCGGAACATGTCGCTTTCCGGGATCGTGAGCTCCTCGCGCTTGGCATAGCCGTCCTTGCCGCGCTGGATATAGAGCGTGGACGTCTTGTGCAGCTCGGACGGCGTATCCCAGGTGCCGAAATCGATCTCGTAGTGCATCAGTCCCTTCGAGCCGAATACGCGCACGGCGAAGATGCCGGGCGAGGTCCAGGAGGCGCCGACATAGCCGATCTTGCCGTCGGCGAATCGGATGAGCGTCATCGACTGGTCGTCGACCTCGGCGCCCACCGGCGAGAGCTTCCCCGCCATCGAGGAGGCCTCGACGATCTCGCCCCCGAGATAATGCACGACGTCGAAGTGATGGATGGCGAGCTGCGACAGCGGCCCGCCGGGCGCGCGGTCCTTGTACCAGCGCCACATCTTGGGCGTGAGCTCGAGCGCGCGCTCGTTGGAGAAGTTGGCTTCGATGAAGCCCACCCGGCCGAGCTCGCCCGCATCGATCGCCTCGCGGATCTTGCGAATTCCAGCCATCAACCGCGCGCTGTGCCCGACCGTAACCGTCACGCCATAGGTCTTCTCCAGCGCCTCGATCTCGAGGCCTTCTTCGAGCGTGCTGGCGATCGGCTTTTCGGTGTAGACGTGCTTGCGCGCCTTGGCGACCTCGCGCGCGAGCGGCAGGTGCTGCTCGTTCGGGACGGTGAGGATCACGCCCTGGATCTGCGGGTCAGCCAGCATGGTCGCGAGGTCGGGCGCCGCGGCGACCCCGAACTCCTGTTGGAACGCAGCGCGCTTGTCCTCGGATCGGCTGTAGCCGGCAACGATCGTCAGCGCATCGGACTGCCGGGCCGCCCGGGTGAG
>DAIUEP010000020.1:3791-5919 GCA_036845065.1 Xanthobacteraceae bacterium
GGCTGTAGCCGGCAACGATCGTCAGCGCATCGGACTGCCGGGCCGCCCGGGTGAGGACCTTGGCCCAGCGGCCGAGCCCGACGATTCCGACTTTGACCTGGTTTGCACTCATGACCCGCTCATGTTCCCGCGTGTAGCCCGCAGGGAGCGAAGCGGGCTGGATAATGACACAAAAGACGCCCGGTCCCGGTCTGCGCTGCGCTCCATCCGGGCTATGGAGCGCACAACTAGACCAGCAAGCGTCAAATTGCCAGCCCGCAGCCCGCTGTCTACATTGGGCACCGGCGGCCTTCCTGACGGTACCCCATGAGCAAAGAAACGCGCACAATCAAGGATCTGGTGATCGCCAATCGCATTCTTGCCGATCTCGGGATTGTTGATGCGTTTGGCGATATCAGTGTTCGACATCCCGCCGATTCCGGGCGCTTCTTCCTGGCCGGGCCGGTGAGCCCGGTCATGGTCGAAGTCTCCGATGTCATCGAATTCGGGCTCGACGGCCATCCGATCGCTGGCGATGGCCGCAATCTGCCACGCGAGCGTTTTATCCACGCCGCCGTCTATGAGGCGCGGGCGGACGTGAGAGCCATTTTGCATGCTGCGCCGGAGGATATCCTGCCGTTCGGAATCACGCCGACGCCACTGCGAGCGGTCATCGCGTCGGTCGGCGATATCGGTCAGAAAGTGCCGGTCTGGGACATCGCCAAGCGGTTCGGCGGCGCGACCGATCTTGAGGTCGCCACGCTCGAGCAGGGACGCGACCTGGCGCGCTGCCTGGGCAAGAGCCGTGTCGCCCTGATGCGCGGCTCGGGTTTCATTGTGACCGGCCGCACGCTCAACGATCTGGTGCGTCTTTCCGCCTATATCCCGCGCAACGGCCGGGCGATCATGGACGCCAAGCCTTTTGGCAGGATCAAGAGCATCTCGGCCGGGGAGTCGGCGGCGCGGCTTGCTATTGATCCGGAGTCGAATGCCATGCGGCGCGGCTGGGAGTATTGGGCGCGGCAGGCCGGTTGCGGCGAATTGCTGGCGGATTAGCCGCATTGGCCGGATACCTCCCGCCGGGCTATAACAACCAGGAACCGGATGGAGGCGAGATTGACCGGACGATTGCTCACCCACACAGGCGTGGCCGCGCTGTGCCTCCTCGCTGCGACCATCCCGTCCCATGCGGATGCGGTTTCCGATTTCTACAAGGGCAAGACGCTCTCGCTGATCGCGGGCTTTCCGCCCGGCGGCGGCTACGACACCTATGTGCGTGTGCTGGCGCGGCACTACGGCCGGTTCATCCCGGGCCAGCCGGCGGTGGTCGCCTCGAACATGCCCGGCGCTGGCTCGCTCACGGCCGCCAACCACATCTACAGCAAGGCCGCCCCCGACGGGCTCTCGCTGGCTATGTTCGCCTCCTCGGCCGCTATGGAGCCGCTCCTTGGCAACAAGGCGGCGCAGTTCGACAACACTAAGTTCAGCTGGATCGGCAGCATGTCGAACGACGTCGCCTATTGCGGTGTCTGGCAGTCGCCGGGCATTCCGGCGACCTTCAACGAGATGCTCGGCAAGGAGACGATCTTCGGCGGCGGCGCGCCGGCCGCGATCACCTATCAGCACCCGATGGTGCTCAAGACCGTGCTGCGCGCCAACATCCGCGTCATCCAGGGCTACGCCGGGACCCGCGACATCAATCTCGCCATGCAGCGCGGCGAGGTGAATGGCACCTGCGGCCTGTTCGGGTCCTCCATCAAGTCGTCGTTTGCCGAGGATGTGAAGGTCGGCCGCCTGAAGGTCGTGATCCAGATGGGCAACAAGAAGTCGGATGAGTTCGGTGCCGTGCCGAGCGTGTTCGATTACGCCAAGACCGACGAGGAGCGTGCCGTGCTTGACGTGCACTTCCGGCAGCTTCTGCTCGGCCGGCCGGTTGCGGGTCCGCCCGGCATTCCGGCTGACCGTCTGAAAGCGCTGCGCGAGGCGCTGACCGCAACCATGAAGGATGCCGAATTCCTCGCCGAGGCGGGCAAGGCCGGCCTCGATATCGATCCGGCTTCGGTCGAGGACGTCGACGACCTGCTCAAGCGCTTCGCCGCGTTCCCGCCCGAGGTGTTCCGCAAGGCGCAGGAAGCGATCGGCCGCTGAG
>DAIUEP010000020.1:6019-29706 GCA_036845065.1 Xanthobacteraceae bacterium
CGCTGTGCCAGACGTCGGTGGACAGCACCGGGTTGTCCTTGTGGTTGTCGAGCACAAGGATTTCGGGGAACTGGCCCTGCGGCCGCATCGGGTGCACCTCAAGCTCGCCGAAATGCCGGCTGACCGCGATATGCTGCTCGGTCGACAGATGCTGGTCGCGCAGGATGATGACCTTGTGCTCGATCAGGGCGGCTTCGAGTGCCTGAAACGTTGGGGAATCGAGCTCCTGCTTGAGGTCGAGCCCGTGGATCTCCGCGCCGAGCCGCGCTCCCAGGCGTTCGACCTCGAACGGGGGCTTGCCGGCTGCATTAGCCGTGGTCTCGGCAGGGATGTTGATGTTCATGGTGCCTTCCCGATTTTTTGATCTTCGACCAATTATGCGGCGTGTGTGCCGATATTCCAAGGCCGCCCCGGAGGCCGCAGCGCCTTGACAGCGGATGCGGGTGCCCGTTGAGTCCCCGTCGACCGCTGCCGTGAGCCCCGCGAGCCACCCATCGATGGCCAAGCTTGAAATCGACGACGTGACCATGCGCTTTGGCGAGGTGATGGCAGTCGACCGCGTTTCGCTTGCCGTTTCCGAGGGTGAGACCGTCGTGCTGCTCGGCCCGAGCGGCTGCGGCAAGACGACGCTTCTGCGCCTGATCGCGGGCTTCAACCGTCCGACGGCGGGCGCCATTCGGATCGCCGGCATCACGGTCGCGTCGCCGACCGTGATGGTGCCGCCGGAAAAGCGCTCGCTCTCGATGGTGTTCCAGAGCTACGCGGTGTGGCCGCACAAGACCGTGTTCGAGAATCTCGCCTATGGTTTGCGGCTGCGCCGCATCGACGCCGCGTCCATCACTGCGAAGGTGAACGACGCGCTCGCGACGGTGCGGATGGAGGTCTATGGCGCGCGCTATCCTGGCGAGCTGTCGGGCGGCCAGCAGCAGCGCGTCGCGCTCGCGCGTGCGCTTGTGCTCGAGCCGGAGATTCTGCTGTTCGACGAGCCTTTGAGCAACCTCGATGCGACGCTGCGCGAGCACATGCGCTTCGAGATCAAGGCGCTGCTCGCCAAGCTCAAGATCACCAGCATCTATGTGACCCACGATCAGAACGAGGCGATGGTGATCGCCGATCGCGTCGCGGTGATGAACCGCGGAAGGATCGAGCAGCTCGGGTCGCCCGAGGACGTCTACTATCGATCGGAAACCGACTTTGTTGCGCAGTTCATCGGGCTTGCGAATGTTCTCGAGGCCGAGATCGTGGGATCGGCCGATCCTGATCTCATCAAGGTGAGGGTGGAGCGCGTCGGCGATATCGTGACCCGCGCCGGAAGGCGGACCGGGCAAGCGAAGACGGCACGCCTGTTCGTGCGGCCGGAGCATATCGAGCTTGCGGGTGCGCCCAAGCAAGGTATGAACACGCTCAAGGGCAAGGTGACGCGCAGGAGCTTCGTCGGCGCGCAGACCGACTATGTCATCGACGTCAACGGCATTCCGCTGCGCGTCATCAGCCAAAGCCGTGACGCCCACTACCAGTTGAGCCAGGATGTGCTCTTGAGCTTTGCGCCGGCCGACTGCCTGCTCCTTGCCGGCTGAGGAAACAACAGGAGGAAACACATGCGGTCGCTTCTCAAGGCCCTGGCCGGAGTCATGCTGTCCGTGTCGGCGGCGCCGCTGGCCGCGGCGCAGTCCGCGATCCCGACGCTGGACCAGCTCTATCAGGCCGCCAAGGCCGAGGGGCAGGTGGTGTTCGGCGGTGCCATCAAGGAGGAGAACCAGCAGAAGCTCGCGGCCGTGTTTCAGCAGCGTTTCCCCGGCATCGCCATCAAGTACACCCGGCGCTCGACCGAGCCGATGGTGCAACTGGTCGAGGCCGAGCGGCGCGCCAACCGCGTGAGCTTCGATCTGCTCAATCTCACCGAGCCGGGCGACGTCGTGCGCTGGACCAAGCAGGGCTTCCTCGCCGCGGTGCCGATGCCCGACACCGACAAGATGCTGCCTGAGACGTTCGACCCCAACGGCTTCTCTGTCGCGCTGTCGGTGACGCCGATGCTCGGCATCTACAGCACCAAGGCGCTCAAGCCGGGCGAGGCACCGACCTCGCTGAAGGTGCTGGTGAGCGATCCCAGATGGAAGGGCAAGGTCGTGATCTCGCGGCCGACGCGCGGCGGCACCAGCAGCGGCGCGTTGATGAACGTCGTCAACGCGGTCGGCCGCGACTTCATCAAGAGCGCCCGCGAGCGCGATATCCTGCTCACGCTTGGCAACGAGGCGGCGATCGCCTCGGTCGTTTCCGGCGAGCGCGCGGTCAGCTGGGGCGTGAGCGGCTACCGGGCGATCGAGGCCAAGGCCGAGGGCTCGCCAATCGAATTGATCGTCTGGGACGAAGGGCTCGCGCTCGCGCAGTTCATCGGCGTCGTGCCCGCCAAGGCGCCGCATCCGAACGCGGCGCGGCTGCTGCTGCGCTGGCTGATGACGCCCGAAGGCCAAGAGCTCCTGGTCAAGAACGTCAACCAGTATTCCGCCCGCAAGGACGTGACCGTCACGCCGCTTTCCCAGCCGCCGCTCTCGGCGCTCAGAATCAACGCGTTCAGCAACGAGAAGATCGTCAACGAAGGCCATGCGCTCGCGGTCGAGTTCGACAAGGCCGTCGGGATGTAGGCAGCGACTCTCAGTTGTCGTCCCCCGCGTTCGCGGGGACGACAGCAAGAGGGGGCGCGACAAGATCAGGACATGACAGCGCTGTCGCACCCATCCGCGGTTCATCCCGTTCGTGCGCGCATTGCCCGCGGCGTCGATGCGCTGCGCCAGGAGTGGCTGCGCAGTCTGATTATGATTGCGGCGGTGCTGGTCGTCGGCGGCCTCGTCCTCTATCCGCTCGGTATACTGTTCGATATCGGACTGCGCGCGGAAGATGGCTCGTTCACGCTTGCCAACTACCAGCGCGTCTTCACCGAGCCGGGGCTGGTATCGGCGCTCACCAATTCCATCATCGTGAGCGTTGCCACCACGATGATGGCGCTTGTCCTCGCGCTGCCGATGGCGTGGGCGGTGGCGCGCACGGCAATGCCGGGCCGGCAGTTCATTCGCGTCGCGGTGCTGATCGCCTTTGTGATCCCGAATTTCATCTCGGTGATTGCCTGGATCCTGCTGCTCGGTCCCAATGCCGGTCTGATCAACGTGTTCCTTCGTGACACGATTGGCGTCGCTGCGGCATTCAACATCTACAGCATGAGCGGCCTGATCCTGGTCCTCACCTTCAGCTTCTATCCGCTGATCTTCTTCGCCGTCACGGCGGCGCTCGACAATATGGACCCGGCCTATGAGGAGGCGGCGCAGATGGCGGGCGCCTCCGCCTGGCGCGCCTCGCTCGGCGTCAGCATGCCGCTGGTGCTGCCGGCTATCATCTCGGCGTCGGTGTTCGTGTTCCTCGAGGCCATGGGCGCCTTCGGAGCGCCCGCCGCGATCGGACATGGCGCGCGGTTCCATACCCTCACGACCAAGATCTACGAGCTGTTCAGCTATCCGCCGCGCTTCGAGCTGGCCGCGGCCGCGGCGGCCCCGATCATCGGCTTTACCGTGCTGGGTCTCCTCCTGCAGCGCGTCATCCTGCGCGGCCGGCGCTTTGCCATGATTGGCGGCAAGCTCGGCGCGGCGCGCGCGGTGGATATCGGCCGGGGACGCTGGCTCCTGTTCGGCTGGTGCATGCTGGTCATCTTTGTCAGCGTCGTGCTGCCGCTGGTCATTCTTGTCCGCACCTCGCTGATGGCGCGCTGGGGGCTTCCTTTCAGCTGGCAGAACCTGACGTTTCGCAACTATGCCTCGTTCGCAAGCCCCTCGACCATCGTGCCGGCCGCGCTCCTCAACAGCGCTCTGATCTCGGCCGTGGTCGCCAGCGCCTGCGTGGTGCTGGCACTGGTCGTGGTCTGGATCGTCGAGCGCACGTCGCTGCCGGGCCGCGGCGTTCTGACGTTCATCTCGACCGTCACGTTTGCGTTTCCCGGAGTGGCGCTCGCGGTCGGCTTCGTGCTGGGCTTCAGCGCCGAGCCGCTCGCTTTGTTCGGCACCATCTGGCTTTTTTTCATCGCGTTCACGGCGCATCGTTTCCCGTTCGCGTTCATGTTCCTGCGCAACAGCGTCAAGCAGCTGTCCTCCGAGATGGAGGAGGCGGGGCGCGTCTGCGGCGCGTCCTGGGCGCGCACGCTCATCGACATTTCCGCGCCGCTCATCAAGGCCGGACTGCTGGCGGCCTGGATGGTGGTCTTTGCGGTGACGCTGCGCGAGCTGAGCATGGCGATCCTGCTCTACGTGCCCGGCACCGAGACGCTGCCGATCGCGATCTACAGCTTCATCGACAATGGCACGTTCGAGATCGCGGCCGCGGTGTCGGTGGTCCTGATCCTCCTGAGCATCGCCGCCATGCTGGCGCTGCGCGCCCTGACCGGCAAGGCGCACATGGAGCTGTAGCGGTCGTTCCAGGTCATTCGGCCGTCCATTTCGCTTCCAGCGCTTCAAGCTGCTTCAGCCCCATCAGATCGTTGAGCTCGCCGAACGGCACCAGCAGGTCAGTCCGCTGCGACGGCTCATCCGCCGCGACCGTCGGCGCAAAGGCCTCGAGCGCGTTGATCATGCCGCGCAGCGCCGCGCTCGTGAGCATGCGGGCATAGGAGACGGTGGCGACGCCGAGCGCCTGCAGCCGTTTGGGCGTGACCAGCGGCGTGGTGCCGCGCACGATCAGGCCGAATCCCATGTTGTAGCCATAGCGCTCCACCAGCCGCACGCTGTAGCCGTTGAACACGCCGGGCAGCACCAGGATGTCCTTGGCGTCGACCAATGCTCGAAACGCGCGGCGATCGGTCATGGCTTGCATCCAATGGTGACGAGATCGGTCAATGCACGCGCGCTGGTCTCTTCCAGCGCGGCCACGGCGGCGATCGTTCGTTCGATCCGGTCCGGCGGCAGCACCGCGGCGGCGAGCGTCTCGAACTTGCGGCGCAGCTGCTGCGGGGAGAGCGGGTTGGCCGGGCTGCCGGGCCGCTCCAGCACCTCGCGCGCGAAGCGGCGGCCGTCGTTGGCGACAATCAGCACGCGCGCGCAGTGGCGTGTCGCGTCGCCGCCAATGTCATACTTCGGATCGACTTCGATCCTGATCTTCTCGATCATGGCGAGCGCCGCCTGGTCGGCGAGGCGGTCTTCGCGGAATTGATCCTGCATTGCGTTGCGGTCGAGGATCATCATCGCCGCGGTGAAGAACAGGTTCATCTGCGCGGCGGTGACGCCGGCGGGCTCGTAGGGCCAGGCGCAATGGCGGTGCGCCATGGTGCTGCAATGGATCACAACCTCGCGGATGTCGCTCGCGGCAAGGGCGTTCTCCGTCATCAGGCCGTCGATCGCGAACAGCACGGACTGGACGCTGGCCGCGGTGGCATAGGGCTTGAAGCCGACGCTGAGGATCTCCCAGCGCTGCCCGAGGCCGTCGGTGAGGTGCTTGAGCTCGGGCTCGCCGCTGAACGTGCTGAGAAAGCCGCCGTAGGGCGCCTCCAGCACGTTGGGAATGCCGGTGAAGCCGCGCGCGGCGAGAAGCGCTCCGGTCACGCCGGCCTGCGCAGCGCGTCCGCAATGCAGCCGCTTCGACATCGCGCCTTCCTGTGCGGCCATCAGGCCGGCACCGAACGAGCCCGCGATGCCGATCGCTTGCCGCGCGGCCTCGGGCGAAAGCCGCATGAGATTGACCGCGGTCGCGGCCGCCACGAATGGCCCGCAGGCGCCCTGGAAATGGTGACCGCGCATGAACAGCCTGCCGGTTGCGGCGAGCCCGACCCGCAGCCCGACTTCATAGCCCGCCGCGATCGCGGCAAGGAGCTCACGCCCGGAGACCGATGGCTTGGTCTCGGCCAGCGCGAGCGCGGTCGGCAGCGCCAGCGAGCCCGCATGCAGGTGGGCGGCGGCGTGGATGTCGTCCATCTCGAAGCCGTGGCCCGCGGTCGCCCCGATCAGCACCGCCTGTGACACGCTGGTCGCAAGCGGCGTGCCGATCACGCGTGCCTGCGGATTGCCGCCCTCCTCGGTGACGAGGTCGATCAGCATCCTGGTCCACGGCAGCGTCACGCCGAACAGGCAGCAGCCGAGCGCATCGAGCATGCACTGCTTGAGCCGGCCGATCACCGGCTCCGGCAGATCGTCATAGCAGAGCGCGGCGGCAAATTCCGCAAGCTGCCGGGTGGCGCTGGTGTCGGGAGCAAGCATGCGCGGGCCTTTCAGGTCGGGGCGGCGGATCGTGCCACAAGCGGCGGCATCGCGCAGCGGGGATGGGCTCTACTCAAATCGCATGCTTTTCACGCTCTCTCCGTTCGTCCCCGCGCAAGCGGGGACACAGGGCTAAGGCCTACAATATCTCAAAACGCTGGGTCCCCGCTTGCGCGGGGATGAACGCAGAAGTGTTGCCTCGTTGGATTTAGCTATTCGACTGTCAGACAGCCTGCGGCGTCTCAGGCCTCGGCTGACAGCAGGTGTCCCGTGCCGATTGAGCCGGCGGTGCCGCGCAGGCCGTTGGCGACCGTCTTGGCGAGATGCATGGCGTCGTCGCCGGAGCGCGGCGCCGCGGTCGGCGCGCCGAGGAGCGCGCCCACCGCCCGCGACAGCGGGCTGGCCGCGCCGCCCTCGCCGCCATCGCCGCAGAGGTCCGCGGCCAGAGCATCGACGCGATCGATGACGCCCTCGATCCGCGTCAGCGCATCGGCGGTCGCATGAGGATCCGCGAGATGAGCCGCATGGAGGCTTTTGACCGCCGTGCCGATCTCGTAGACCGGATCATGGGCCTTATCATGCTTCTTGGCGCCGGGATGTGGCGGACGCAGCGACGCCAGGGTGAGCAGCGTCATGTAGATCGCTGCGGTCAAGGGCTTCAGCGCAGTGGTGGCGTGCTCAGGGCGTCCGTCGAGCGCTTCATGCAGCGATGCGGTCAACTTGAGGAGGTCGACCTTCAATTGCCGCAGCAGGTGCAAGCCCTCCTCCTGTCGTTGCAGCTCGGCTCCGATCAGGGTTAACGGGCCATTGCCGGAGGGTGCGGATGGGAGGGGCAGCGTCATGGGCATTGCCGCTGCCTGCCCGCGCCGGCCGCTCGATTCCGCCGTGGCTGGGACGGATCGCCAATCGGCAATGACACGTGCTTTGACGGCATGGACCCAATCCGGACAGGAGAGGCGTGCGCGCGAATGCGCCTTCGCCCTCCTGCATGCCTTTGCACGCAGACCCGATAATTTTTACCCGCGGCAATAGTTAGGATTTATCTTAAATTGCATCGAGCGGGCGCACAGCGCGCGCCCGCTCGGCAACCCACCCGTCGTGGAACTTTGCAGTCTCCGTCGCGCCAGCGGCGGCTACTTCTTCTTGCTGTGTGGCACGTTCACCCGGGCCACATTCGGCTTGAAGTTCGTGGTCTGGCGGAAGGTCTGATTGACGTTCACCTTCGGGGCGTTGGCGACGTTGCTCCGGGCGGTCAGGTTGTTGCCGGTAGTCTTGTGGAACTTGGCTGTGCCGCCGTTCTGGTTGTTGATCGCCGCAATGCCCTGCGGCTTGCCGGTCGTCTTCAGGGCGTTCTGATTGTTCTGGAAGTTTTGCGAGTTGGGTTTCTTGTTGAGGTTGCTGCCGCCATTCGGGTTGTTGAATGTCGTGACGCCCTTCACGGGGCCGGTGTTGACCTTGGTGTTCAGGAATTGCTGGCCGGAACCCGGACCGGTTTTGATGAGGGTCTTGAACTGTTGCGAGTTCTTCTGCCAGGTCATGTTCCCGCCAGTGCCGACGAGCTTGGTCTTGTTGTACGCGTTGAACTTGACGACGTTGACCTCGACACGGCGCGAGTACCAGCTGTAGTTCGCCCAGATCGCCGCGCCGACCACGATCGGCGCACCGAACCCGATGATGCCGACCGCGACATAGCCCGGCGGATACCAGTAGAACGGCCGCCACGCCGGATAGGGCCACACGCCATAGACGACCCACGGATCATAGACGGGCACGTAGAGGAAGCTCGGCTCATAGGGCTCGATGACGATATATTCGGGCGGCAGCGGCTCGCCAACGTATGCTGGCGGTGGCGGCGGTGCCGCTACGCGTCGGACTTTGAGCTGATTGGTCTCCTTGAGGTTGCCGCTGGCGTCAGCGCGGGCGCGCAGGCGCTGCACCGAGGCTGCGATATCGTCGGGCTGCGACAGGTAGGCGCTGCCGAGCTGCTGGGTCCATTCCAGCTTCTCGCTCATCATCGTCAGCACCTGTGGGACCGCCGTCAGTGCCTTGACGCTCGGATCCCAGCTCTGCAGCTGCATGGCATCTTCGAGCGCCTGTCCGGTCACGTTCTGGTTGGACGTCGACCAGCGCGCCGCCACCACCACTTCGAGCGGATAGGTCGATGCCGCCAGAATCTGACCGAGCAGATTGTCGGGATAGAGCGCGATCGGAGCCACCAGCTGGTTGATCTGCTCGACGCTGAACTGCTGCGTCTGCTGCTGCGTCTGCTGCTGGGCGAACGACCTCAAATCCATGCCGGGGCCAACCGCCAGGAACGCGAATGCGGCCACGACGGCCGGAACGCGGTATCGCAAAGTCGCGACCGAAACGATCGCTGCGGCTTCAGCCATGGCTACCTCTCCCCTGTCAGCGGGTTCGCAAAACATACAACGTTAACGCGAATGCTATACCAAGCTCGCCCCACATTAGGGGGAATGATAGCGGATTTGAGGCAACCCGCCCTGGCGGGTGATCAATCGGTGGACACTTGAAGGAGCCGGATCAGCTCCCGCGCGTCCGGCAGGGTCTCAACCTTGAGCATCGCCTCCACCAGCGCATCCTGCTGGCCCTTCGGCATTGCGGTGCGGGTGAGCTTACGGAATTTCTCAATGATGTCCTCGGCCGGCGCGAATGAGTGCTCGCTGCCGCGCGGCGCCTCGCGGGTCTCGCTGTGCACAGAGCCGTCACGCAGGTGGACGTCGACCCGCACCATGTGGCGAAAGCGCGCCCCGCGTGCCGTGATCGCCGGATCTTCGACCACCTCGACTTTCCGCGACAGCTCGATGCGGGCGCGATCGGTGACGGCGGCTTCGGTGAACTGGTCGACGAAGACGTCGCCTTCGATGAGCAGCGTGGCGACGCAATACGGCAGGTTGAGCTGTGCCGAGGTGAGGCCCTCGGGCTTGTAGGGCCAGCCGACGTGATCGGCTGTGACGCGCGAGCCGTGCACCACGATGCGGTCGAGCTCATCGAGGGTGAACGGCCGGCGCTTGCGGATGTCGCGGATGCCGTCGAGCGTGGTGTGGTTGCTGCCGACGCAGGAATAGAACTTGAGCGCGACCCGCGTCGTCTCCCATTCGCTGCCGAGGGAGGCGCTGAGCGCATCGAGATTGAAGCGGTCGGTCGAGCGCGAGAAGGTGGTGCAGAAGCCTCCGTAAGGCGCCTCGAACACGTCGCGGATGCCGGTGAAGCCCGCCTTGGCCAGGAGCGCGCCGTAGAGCCCGCTCTGCGAGGAGCGGCCAGCGTGCATGCGTTTGACCATGGCGCCGTATTGCGCCGCCATCAGGCCTGCCGCCTGAGTGCCGGCGATGCCAAGCGCGTGCACCGTCTGCTCCGCACCGAGCTTGAGGCCGCGCGCGGCGCCGGCGGCAGCCGAGAACACGCCAAGCGTCGCGCCCGAGTGCCAGCCCTGGCCGATATGCTCCTGGCCCATGCAGCGGCCGACGCGGGGGCCGATCTCGTAGCCGGCGATCGCAGCGGTGAGAAACTCGCGCCCGCTCATCGGGGTGTGGCTTTCGGCGACTGCGATCAGCGCCGGCAGGGTGACCGCGCCGCAATGCAGCACGCCGTCGCGGTGGACGTCGTCGAGCTCGAAGCCCTGCACCTGCGTGCCGTTGATCAGCGCCGCGTTGGTCGACGACAGCTTCTGTTTGGTGCCCCAGATCGAGGTCGTGCGCGTGGCGTCAAGATCGCCAAACGTCTGCTGCAGGATGCGGCACCATTCCAGCCCGGCGCCATAGATCGCGCAGCCGAGCGAGTCGAGGATCAGGAGCTTGGCCCGCTCACGCACGCTGTCGGGGATCTGCTCGTAGCCAAGCTGCGAGACGAAACCGGCGATCCTGCGGGTGTGGATGTTGTCGGAGTTGGAATGGGCTGTCATTGCGGGCAAAATCTAGACAGGGGGGGCAGTGCTGTCTACAGTCCATCGGCCCCTCGAAACCAGGACAAACTATGCTGCTGCGCGCGCTCGCGGATCGGATCGCTGAGGTCACGTTCGAGGCGCTGCCGCATGAAGCGGTCGCGACCGCCAAGGCGGGCATCCTCGATACCGTCGGGGTCACGCTTGCGGGCGCCAAGGACGACACGACCGCAGTGGTCGCGCGCACGCTGCGCCGGACCGCGGGGCAGGGCGCGGCGCTGATCTTCGGTGGCAGCGAGTGCCTCGATGCGCTCTCGGCTGCGCTGATCAACGGCACCGCCTCGCACGCACTCGATTTCGACGATTGCAGCAACACCCTTGGCGGCCACCCCTCGGCACCGATCCTGCCGGCGCTGTGGACGCTTGCGCCCGGCGTTTCCGGCAAGGCCTTCATCGCGGCCTATGCGGCCGGGGTCGAGACCGAATGCAAGCTCGCCCGCGCGGTCAACTTCCATCATTACGAAAAAGGTTGGCACCCGACCGCGACGCTCGGGACCTTCGGCGCCGCGGCGGCCTGCGGCCATCTCATGCGTCTGTCGCCCGACCAGATGGCGATCGCGCTGGCGCTCGCGGCCTCGATGGCCTCGGGCATCAAGGCCAATTTCGGCACCATGACCAAGCCGTTCCATGTTGGCCACGCGGCGCGCAACGGGCTCCTCGCCGCGCTGCTGGCGCAGGAGGGCATGACCGCCAATCCGGGCGCGCTCGAGCACAAGCAGGGCTTCTTCGCGGTGTTCAACGGCGCCGGCACCTTCGATGCCGACCGCATCCTGGCCGAATGGGCGAAGCCCTTCGACCTCGCCGACCCCGGCATTGCCTTCAAGCGGCATCCGTGCTGCGGCTCGACCCATCCGGCGGCCGACGCCATGCTGCACCTGCGCGCCGCCCACGCGCTTGCACCAGAGCGCGTCGAGCGGATCGAATCCTGGACGCACCCGCGCCGGCTCCAGCACACCAACCGGCCCGATCCGCAGAGCGGCCTCGATGGCAAGTTCAGCGTCCAGTACGTGCTCGCTCGCGCGCTCATGCACGGCATCGTCAGCCTCGAGCACTTCTCCGATGAGGCGGTACGCGATGGTGCAGCGCGTGCGCTCGCCGCCAAGGTCGAGGCGAGGCCCGACGCCAGCCTGGGGCGCACGGCCGAGGATCACTTCTATGCGCGGGTGCGGGTGACGACCGCCAGCGGCGAGGCATTCGAGCACTTCGTCGAGGCGCCGCTCGGCCGCGACCGCGACCATCCGCTGCCGGCGGGGACGCTCGAGGCCAAGTTCCGCGACTGCGCCAGGCGGGCGCTTGACGAGGCGGCGACCGAGACGGTGCTGGCGCTGTGCGGCAGGCTCGACCAGCTCGCCGACGCCGGCGCCGTGCTGGCGGCCATGACCCCCGCGCGCGAGATCGAGTCACTCGACGCGAGGCGCGCCTACGCATGACGCCGAATATGGATGCCGACGCGCGAGCCGCGGGCGCGTACCGATGCAGATTGGTGCTTGTCGTCCCGGCCGAGCGCGTAGCGCGAGAGCCGGGACCCATTTTGCTGCAAGGCGCCTTAGGGGAAGATGGGTCCCGGCTCTCGCTGCGCTCGGCCGGGACGACAGATCTGCTGATGATCGGCAATGGATCGATTCTGAAATCTGGTACGACGACCCCATGAACTCCATCGAGCTTTCACAACAGCGGCCCGACGTGCTCGTGATCGGCGCCGGCAATGCGGCGCTGTGCGCCGCCATCTCGGCGCATGAGAACGGCGCGCGCGTGCTGATGCTGGAGGCGGCGCCGCTCGAGGAGCGCGGCGGCAATTCGCACTTCACCGGCGGCGCGTTCCGATTCGCCTATCGCGGCGTCGAGGATCTGATCACGGTGCTGCCCTCGCTCGCCAGCGAGGATCTCTCGAACGTCGACTTCGGGACCTATACCGAGGAGCAGTTCTTCGACGACATGTTCGAGGTGACCGAGTATCGCACCGACTCCGATCTGTGCGAGATCCTGATCCGCAACAGCCTCAAGACCGCGACCTGGGTGGCGCAGCAGGGCGTCAAGCTGCAGCCGGGGCTCGGGCGGCAGGCCTACAAGGTCGACGGCAAGTTCAAGTTCTGGGGCGGGCTCGCGCTGCACATCTGGGGCGGCGGGCCCGAGCTCCTGAAGGCGCTCTACGCCAATGTGGAGCGGCGTGGCATCCCGATCCTCTACGAGACGCCGGCGGTGAGCCTCATTCGCGAGCGCGGCCGCCTGGCAGGCGTCGTCGCCGAAGGCGCGGGCGGCGAGCCGGTCGAGATCAGGGCCGGCGCGGTCGTGCTCGCCTGCGGCAGCTTCGAGTCAAACCCGGAAATGCGCGCGCGCTATCTCGGCCCCAACTGGGAACTCGCCAAGTGCCGCGGCACTCGCTTCAACATGGGCGCTGGATTGCGCATGGCGCTCGACATCGGCGCGCGGCCCTACGGCAACTGGTCGGGCTGCCATTCGGTCGCCTGGGACATCAACGCGCCGCCCTACGGCGACCTCGCGATCGGCGACCAGTTCCAGAAGCACAACTATCCGTTCGGGCTCCTGATCAACGCCAAGGGCGAGCGCTATGTCGACGAGGGTCGCAACTTCCACAGCCACACCTACGCGAAGTATGGCGGCGAGATCATGCGCCAGCCCGGCATGTTCGCTTGGCAGGTGTTCGACGCCAAGGCGACGCCGCTGCTGCGCAGCGAGTATCGCATCCGCCGTGTGACCAAGGCGGAGGCCGACACGCTGGAAGAGTTGGCGCCCAAGCTCGACGGCGTCGACCCCGAGGCGTTCCTGGGCACCGTGCGCGCCTATAACGACGCCTGCCGCAGCAGCGTGGCGTTCAATCCGAACGTGCTCGACGGACGGCGCACGCAAGGGCTCGCGATTGACAAGACCAATTGGGCGGTGCCGCTCGATACCCCGCCGTTCCATGCCTATCACGTGACCACCGGGGTGACCTTCACCTTCGGGGGCGTGAAGATCTCGCAGAACGGCGAGGTCGAGAACCTCTACGGCCGGGTCATTCCCGGGCTCTATGCGGCGGGCGAAATGGTCGGTGGCCTGTTCTTTCACAACTACTGCAGCGGCACCGGCCTGATGTCGGGCGCAACCTTCGGCCGACTCGCCGGACGCAACGCCGCCCAATGCGCGGCGCAAGCGAGGAGCGGCGCGCACGCCTGAAGCAACCATGGCTCGCTCAACCGCGCCCAAGCCAACCAACCGGGTGGTCGCCGATCTCGCGACCGAGCGGCTCGCCGCCTATGCGGCGGCGGCGAAGTTCGAGGACTTTCCGCAGGTCGCGGTCGAGCGTGCCAAGCAATGCCTGATCGATGCGGTCGCCTGCGCGATCTTCGGAGCGCAGTTTCCCTGGTCCGCGATGGTGCTGGACGAGGCGCTTTCCACCGGGGCGGGCGGGCCGTGCCGGGTGCCCGGCGTTCCCGGCCGGACGCTGCATGTGCCGCAGGCCGCCCTCGTCATGGGCGCGCTCGCGCATGCCTTCGAGTACGACAATCTGCGCAAGCCGGGCGCCGGCGTGCATGCGGGCGCAACGGTGGCTCTCCCCGCTCTCGCCATGGCGCAGGCGGTCAATGCCAGCGGCAAGGACCTGATCGCGGCGATCATCGCGGGCATCGAGGTGATGTTTCGCCTTGGCGCGGCGACGCTGCACTCGCCCGAGCATTTAGGCTTCCACGCGCCGGGGCTGACCGGCCCATTTGGCTCGGCCGCCGCCTGCGCCTCGCTCATGCGGCTGTCGCCGCGCGAAACCGCCCATGCGTTCGGGATCGCCGGCTCGCTTGCGGGCGGGCTTCTGGCGTTCGCCAAGGCCGGCTCGGGCGGGATGGTGAAGCGCCTTCATCTCGGCCGCGCCGCCGAGTCGGGCGTGCTGGCGGCCCGGCTCGCGCAGCGCGGCTACGAGGGGCCGCGCACCGTGATCGAGGGGCGCTACGGTGTGCTGGAGGCATTCTGCGAGGAGACCGATCCGGCGCTGCTGACCAAGGGGCTTGGCCAGGTGTTCGAGATCGAGCGCGTCTGCTTCAAGCGCTATCCGTGCCACGTCACCGCGCATGTGCCGGTGCAACTCCTGCGCAACCTGGCCGCGACGCACGGCTTCGGCGGCGGTGACATTCGCGCCATCACGATCGAGGCATCCGGCAAGGTCGTGTCGCATCACAGCGAGCGTGCGCCTTCGGACATCATGCTGGCGCAATACAGCGTGCCGTTCTGCGTGGCGATCGCGGCCTATCACGATCCGCTCGACCCGGCTGTGTTCTGCGATAGCGTGGTGCGCGATCCGCGCGTGTGCGCGCTCGCGCAGGCCATCCGGGTGTCGGCGAGCGAGACGATCAAGGGCTGGGGCGCCCGCCTCGACGTCACGCTCAAGGACGGGCGGACCTTCGGCGGGCAGATCGACACCTGGCTCGGCTGCCCGGAGACGCCGCTGTCGAGCGAGCAATTGCGCAGCAAGTTCGACCGGATCACGCAAGCCGCGTCCAAGCGGCTGCGCGACACCCTGTTCGACGACCTGATGCGGCTCGAGCAGGTGACGTCGCTCGATGCGCTGGCGCTGACGTGAGCCGCCGCTACCGCGCCGCCGAAATCTCCGCGGCACGGCGCACGATGGCGGCAGGCAGCGCGTAGCTCTCTTTCAGGAGCGCGTCGATCTCGTCGGCGGTGAACACGCTGATGTCGCGCTGGGCGCGCTGGGCGGCGGCGAGGAAAATCGGGTCGGCAGCGGTCGCCAGGAAGGCCTTGCGCAAGGCCGCGGCGCGATCGGGCGGCAGGCCGGGCGGCGCCACGAACGGGCGCGAGAGCGCGAGGTTCGCCAGGATGAGCTGCACCACCTGGCGGTCCTGCGGGTCGGTGACCAGGTCGAGCACGGAGGGGACGCCATGGGCGCTGGCGTCGGGATCGCGCCCGAACTGCACGAACACGTTGGCGAGCTTGTCGGCGAGGTATCGCGGCTTGTCGGCCTTCATGCAGGCCCAGCACCAGCCGACGAAGCCGTCGAGCTCGCCGCGCTCGATCGCGAGCGTGATGTCGTTCGAGCCGCGATAGCCGCGGATGCTCACGAGCTTGGTGCCCAGCATGTCGTTGAGGAGCTGCGCATAGAGCTCGCCGCCGCTCGCCGCGCCGCTCGACCCGAACCGCAGCGGGCGCTGCTTGATGTCGGCGACGGTCTTGATCCCGGTCGTGTGCCACGCCATCGCGATCGGGGTAAACTTCTCCAGGCTGCCGAGCCAGGTGAACTTTGCGGCGTCGAACCTGGCGGCGGCCTTCTCCTGCGGCGAGCCAATGAGCGGCGCGAACGCCGCGCTCGAGGCCGGGATGCCGAACGCGGTGCCGTCTGGTGGCGCGACCGACCACAGGTAGTTCATCAGCGTGAGCGAGCCCGCGCCCGGCATGTGCTTGACGATGACGGTGGGCTCGCCCGGGATGTGCCGGCGCATATGCTGGCCGAGAAGTTGCGCATAGGCGTCGTAGCCGCCGCCCGGCCCGAAGCCTACGTAGATCGTGACAGTCTTGCCCTGATAGAAGTCAGTGACCGCGTCGGCGCGCGCGCCGTGGGGCAGCGCGACTATCAACATCGCTGCAAGCCAGACGCGAAGGCTCATGTCGTCTTCCATTCGGCCGCGTTGGCGTCGCGGCGCAGGATCAGATAGAGGCCGATCGCGGCCGCCACCGCGCCATATTGCACGGCCGGATGCGGCACCGCCATCGCCACTGCCAACAGCACGAGCGTGCCGCGCAGCAGCCAGGCCATCGGACGTTGCCGGATGAAGCCATGCAGCGCGAGCGAGGCACTCAGCACCAGCGCGGCCGCCACGATGGTGTCGGAGATGATCTTGACGAAGCTGCCCTGCAGCAGCACGCCATCGTTGAACACGAAGTAGAACGGCAGCACGAAGCCACCGACCGCGAGCTTGCAGGCGTAAGGCGCGAGCCGGAACGGATTGGCGCCCGCGATGGCGCCGGCCGCGAAGGCGGCGACCGCGACCGGCGGCGTGATCGACGACATGCAGGAATAGAACAGGATGAACATGTGCACGTCCATCATCGGCAGCCCGAACTTGCCGATGAAGACGGGCGCCAAGAGCGCGATCCCCATGATGTAGACGCCGACCGTCGGCATGCCCATCCCGAGCAGCACCAGGATCGCCGCTGCCACCAACAGCGACGACACCAGATAACCGCCCGAGAGCTCGAACAGGAGCAGCGTGAACTTGCCGGACAATCCGGTCAGCTCGATCGAGCCGATGATGATGCCGGCCGCCGCCACCGCCGCCGTCAGCGGCACCATGCTCAGACAGGTGTCGACGCAGGCGTCGACGAAACGGCGCGGACCGATGGCGCCGTCGCGCGTGAGCCAGCTCGCCACAACCACCGAAACGGTCGACCCGGCCGCGATATAGGCGGGCGAGAAGCCCTGGTAGAGCAGCAACAGCAGCACGCCGATCGGGACCAGGCGCGGCCAGTTGCGGATGAGCGCGATCTTGAGCCCGACGATCTCATCTTCCGGCACACGGCCGAGATTGAGACGCACGGCCTCCAAATGCACGAGCGCGAAGACGCCGAGATAGTAGCCCACCGCCGGCAGCGCCGCGTATTGGCAGATCAGGTAGTAGGGAATGCCGGTGAAGTTCGACATGATGAACGCCACCGCGCCCATCACCGGCGGCATCATCGCGCCGCCCGCCGATGAGGCCGCCTCGATCGCGCCGGCCCGCTCGGCCGAGATGCCGAGGCGCTTCATCACCGGGATGGTGACCGGGCCGGTGGTGGCGACGTCGGCGACCGGGCTGCCTGAGATCATGCCATAGAGCCCGCTCGAGACCACGCAAGCCTTTGCCGGCCCCCCGATGCTGCGGCCGGTGAGCGCCGCCGCCAGGTCGAAGAACAGCTGGCCGCCGCCGCTCGCGACATAGAAATTGCCGAACAGCACGAACAGGAAGGCGTAGCTCGCGGCGACGTAGAGCGGTGCGCCGAAGATGCCGTCGGTGCCGACCACCTGCATTTCCAGGAAATAGTCGAACGTCACGCCGGCGTGCCGGAAGCTGCCGCCGATGTGCTGACCGAACGCGACGTAGGCGAGAAGCGTGAACAGAATGGCGGTCAGGCCGAGACCGACCGAGCGCCGGCAGAGCTCGACGCAGAGCAGGAACAGGGTCACGCCGGCGGCCGTGTCTCCCGGAGAGAGCGAGGAGAATCCGGTCACCCAGTTGTCGAAGCGGTCCGTGTGCGCGGCAAACCAGCCGCTGGCGATACAGCCGGCGGCGGCAAAGATGACGTCGACGGGGGTCAACCGGGCCGCGCGCGCCGTCGCGGTCGTGGTGAGAAAGCTGATCGGCAGCAGCAGCACCAGGAACAGCGCGACCTGATGGTGCTGGGTGGCGATTCCGTAGAGCGCCAGCCAGCCGATCAGGAAGACCGCGACCACGGACAAGACCGCGACGATGATGCCGATGATCCCGCCGGGACGAACGCGTTGGGTCTCGCCCAGGAGCGCAAGCACGCCCTTGCGGCTGCCCCCGCCAGATTGAGGCGCGCTCACATCCGTTCCCTCGGAGATGGGCAGCGGCCGCCCGCGGCCGCGTGGTCGCGCGAGCCGCTCATTTCAGGAGGCCGGTCTCGCGATAATAGCGCGCGGCGCCCGGATGGTACGACAGCTGCGTCGGGTTGCCGTAGACCTTCGCAGGCGCGAACTCGCCGAGCGAGGGATGAATCGCGCGCACCCGGTCCTGGTGCTGCGCCATCGCTTTCACGAACTTGTAGACGGTCTCCTCCGCAACATGCGCGCCGGCGACCACCGCGTTCCACAGCGAGATGGTCAGTTCGTCCTGGGTCAGGAAGGAATAGGTGCCTTTCGGCACGGGAACGACCTTGTTGGTCCAGCGCTCCGCCGCCGCCTTGGTCTTGACCGGATCGCCGGAAATCCACATCAGCGGCCGGCCGCGCGCGACGTCGGTAATCTCGGCTGTCGGCAGAAAGCCGCCATTGATGAACACGTCGATCTTGCCGTCGCGCAGCGCGTCGAGCCCGCCGGCCGAGTTGCTGCGGAACACCGCAGCGCCTTTGGTGACCTCCTCCTCCTTGATGCCGAAGGCGTCGAACAGCGCCACATACATGCTGACGGTGGATTGCAGATTGGCGATCTGGTTCACGTGCAGCCGCATGATGGGCTTCTTGGCCGCGATGTCGGCGAACGATCTGATGCCGTTGCGGTCAGCCCAGTCCTTGGTCATCAGCGGATGGATCACGAGCGCTTCGTGCAGCATCATCACGAACGTGAACTTGCCCTTCTGCGAATCCGTGAACGGCGCCTTGCCGTCGAGCGCGTAGGCGATCTCGGTCGCGCCGGCGTTGAAGGTGAAGTCGGAGGTGCCGCGCGAGATGTTGAGGATGCCGCCGGCGGGACTGCCCGGCTTGTAGGTCGCGGCCGTGCCCGGATAGGCCTCGCGCACGATGCCGTTGATCGCCTCGGTAACAACCTTGAAATAGCCGGTCGCGGTCGCGCCATCGACGGTATAGGTGATCGGCTTGGTGTCGTTGAAGTCGGCGCGGACGGGGAGGGTGCACAGCGCGGCCAGGATGGCGGCGATCGCGATGCGTCGGTGCATGGTCATGAAAACTCCTCCCCAGACGGCGCCGGTCCGCATACTAATGCGGTTGCGCCTGGGCGGACAACGAAGCGGTGGCTTTGGGGCTCTCGATCAGGTTGTGGCCGGTCGCCGGGCAGAGGCCCAGGCGTTCGGCACCGGGACGGTATTTGGATGGCCGCGCAAGCACTTGACTGTGGACATCCGGGTTCCATGTCCCTTGCGGCCGCAACACCAATAATTCACACTTGGAAACGGTATTAACTGGCAGATCGTGGGGGGGACCTTCCTATGTTGGCGGAATTCAAGAAATTCGCGTTGCGCGGCAATGTCGTCGACCTCGCGGTCGGCGTGATCATTGGCGTTGCGTTCGGGGCGATCGTCGCATCGCTGGTGGCTGACATCATCATGCCGATCATCGGCGCCATTACCGGCGGCCTCGACTTCTCGAACTACTTCATCGCCCTTTCGAAGAACGTCACCGCCACTGCCTACGTGGATGCGAAAAAGCAAGGCGCGGTCCTGGGCTACGGGCAGTTCCTGACCGTCACGCTCAACTTCATCATCGTCGCCTTCGTGCTGTTCCTCATCATCCGGGCGATGGTCAAGCTGCAGAAGCAGGAAGAGGCCAAGCCCGCGGCACCGCCTGAGGACATCAAGCTCCTCACCGAGATCCGCGATCTGCTGGCAAAGCGCTAGTGGCCCCCGGTCATTTGTCCTGCGCGGCCCTCGCAAGATAATCGGCATAGGCCTTGCCGAGTCCTTCCCGCAAGGGAACGCTCGGTTGCCAGCCCATGGCTGACAGCCGCGAGGTGTCCACAAGCTTTCGCGGCATGCCGTCCGGCTTGGAGCTGTCGAAGGCGATCTTGCCGCGATAGCCGACGACCTCGGCAACGGTCTTTGCAAATTCCGCGATCGCGATGTCCTCCCCGAAGCCGATATTAAGGAACTGCGCCGCCGAATAGGTCTTGAGCAGGAATATGCACGCGTCGGCAAAGTCGTCGACATAGAGGAACTCGCGTCGCGGCGTCCCGGTGCCCCAGACCGTCACCTCGGGCGCGCCGGCGACCTTGGCCTCGTGAAAGCGCCTGATCAGCGCGGCAACCACGTGGCCGTGCTCGGGATGATAGTTGTCGCCGGGCCCGTAGAGATTGGTCGGCGTCACCGATATGAAATCGTCGCCATACTGGCGGCGATAGGCTTCGCACAGCTTGATGCCGGCGATCTTCGCGATGGCATACCATTGGTTGGTGGGTTCGAGCTCGCCGGTCAGCAGCTGGTCTTCGCTGATGGGCTGCCGGGCAAGCTTTGGGTAGATGCATGTCGACCCGAGATAGAGCAGCTTTTGTACGCCCACCCGGTGGCTCGTCTCGATGCAGTTGAGCGCCATGGCAAGGTTCTCGGCCAGGAAATTCACCGGGAAGCTGTCGTTGGCCAGGATGCCGCCGACGCGGCCGGCCGCCATGATCACCACGTCGGGGCGTTTCGCCGACAGATAGCTCTCCACTTGATCCTGGCGCGTGAGGTCGAGGTCGCTGCGCGCGGCGACCAGCACCTCGCATGGCTCCCGTTGCAGGCGCCGGACAATGGCCGAGCCCGCCATGCCGTTGTGACCGGCGACGAAGACGCGCTTGTCCGCAAGCTCATAGGGCACACGGTCTTCCGTCTTTGCCTGCTCCGGTGCGGACATGCGATCTCTCTCGTGTGGCTCGGGTCTCAGTCGCCCCAGACATCGCGCGCGACCTCGACGATGCGCGCGAGCTTGGCGCGCTCCATCTCCTCGCTGATGCCGATGTGCTCGGAGGCGCTGGTCGAGAAACCGCACTGCGGGCTGAGCGCGAGCTGATCGAGCTTGATGAAACGGCTCGCCTCCTCGATGCGGCGCTTCAGGGCGTCGGCGGTCTCGAGCTCCGGCACCTTGGATGCGACCAGGCCGAGCACCACGACCTTGCCGGGCGGCACCGCCCGCAACGGCTCGAAGGAGCCCGCGCGCGCGTTGTCGTATTCGAGGAAGTAGATGCCGACCTTCATATCGTTGAACAGCGGCTCGGCGATCGGGTCGTAGCCGACGTCGGCCTGCCAGGTCGGATCCTGGCTGCGGCAGATGTGCACGCCGACCGTCATGCCGGGCGGCGCGCCGGCGACGACCGCGTTGACGGCGCCGATATAGGTCTTGAGCAGATCGCGCCAGTCCTCGCCGCGCTCCTTGAGGAGCGCGCGCACGCGCGGATCGCCGAGCTTGACCAGCGAGGTCTCGTCGATCTGCAGATAGGTGCAGCCAGCCTCCGCGAGCGAGCGCATCTCCCCCACATAGGCGGCGACCAGGTCCGCCCAGAATGCGTCAAGGTCGGGATAGGCGTCCCGGCTGATATTGGCGCGGCCGGCGCGATAGTGGATGTAGCAGGGCCCCGGAAGCGTGATCTTGGGCGTGCGGTCCGTGAGCGATTTGAGGAAGCGGAAGTCATTGGCGTTCTGCGGGCCTTTCCAGGCAATGCGGTCGACCACCTTGGGGATGCGCCGCGCCATCCGGTGCCCGTGGGTGGTGGAGCCTGTGAAGCCGGTATCTTCGGTCAGCTCGATCGACACCCCGGAAATGCCCGACGTCGTGAATGAGTCCGAGTAGGTGCTGCGGCGGAACTCGCCGTCGGTGACGACCTTGAGGCCAACGTCCTCCTGCAGCTTCACGGCGTTGCGGATCGCCTCGTTCTCGGCTGCCGTGAGACGCTGCCGGTCGATGATGCCGGCGGCGAAATCGTCGCGCGCGTGCAAGAGGGCGGGCGGCCGCAGCAGGCTCCCGATATGCTCGGCGCGGAATGGGGGAGGGTTGCTCATAGATGCCTTCCTAAGTGATGCCTTCCTAAGTGTTACAGTTTCATTTCTTTACGCCGATCCCTCCACGTCATGCCCGGCCTTGTGCCGGGCATCCACGCCTTCTCCTCAAAACCAGACGTGGATGGCCGGGACAAGCCCGGCCATGACGCAGTTGGACTTCGACTCCAGCGAAACGGGCACTAACGGCAGGGGTGGCCTGCTTGTCCAGCCCCCATATCCCCGATAGAGAATGAATTGACGGCGTCTCGCCCGCCAATTGCAGCGGGCCGCGGCGCAAACCGATTCGAGCGGAGGATTGCCATGAACGTACACGCCCAGAGGAAGGGACAGATGCTGATCGGCGGCGAGATGGTTGCCGGCGAGGCCGACAAGTGGATCGAGTCGGTCAATCCCGCCAACGAGGAGCGGATCGGCGAGTTCGTCGCGGGTGATGCCGCCGACGTCAACAAGGCGGTGGCGGCGGCCGAGCGGGCGCAGCCGGCCTGGGCGGCGCTCGATATCAAGGAGCGCGGCAAATATCTCAAAAAGGTGGCCAAGCGCATCCGCGAGCGCGGCGAGGAGCTCCTCCATACCGAAGTGATGGATACCGGCAACACCATCACCAAGATGAAGGCCGACATCGAGGGCGCCGCCGAGCAGCTCGAGTGGTACACCGGGCTTGCGATCGAGATGAAAGGCGAGACCGTTCCGGCCAGCTCCAAGCACCTGCACATCACGGTGCGCGAGCCCTTTGGCGTGGTGGCGCGCATCGTGCCGTTCAATCATCCTTTGAGCTTCGCGGCGCGCGGGCTTGCCGGCCCGCTGATCGCCGGCAATACGGTTGTGATCAAGCCGCCGGAGACGAGCTCGCTGTCGTCCCACATCCTGGGCGAGATCGCCAAGGAGATCATGCCGCCCGGCACGGTGAACATCGTGACCGGCAATGGCGTCCCGGCGGGCGACGCGATCGTGCGGCATCCGCGTGTCAAGCGCATCTCGTTCACCGGCTCGATCCCGACCGGGATGGCGATCCAGCGCGCGGCGGCGGAAGGCGGCATCAAGGCTTTGACGCTCGAGCTCGGCGGCAAGAACCCGTTCATCGTCTATCCGGATTCCGACCCAGACAAGGTCGCGGACGCCGCCATCGCGGGCATGAACTTCGCGTGGTCGGGGCAGTCCTGCGGCTCCACCAGCCGGCTGATGCTGCATGAGCAGCTCTACAAGAAGGTGCTCGACCGCGTCACCGAGAAGGTCGCCGAGATCAAGATGGGCGATCCGATGGATCCGAAGTCGCAGATGGGCCCTATGAACTCCAAGCGCCACATGGAGCGGGTCAACATGATGATCAAGTCGGGCATCGACGACGGCGCCAAGCTGATGATCGGTGGCAAGCGCCCGCCCGGCAAAGCGTTCGAGCGCGGCTTCTGGGTCGAGCCGACCGTGTTCGGCGACGTGCATCCGCAGATGAAGATCGCGCGCGAGGAAATCTTCGGGCCGGTGTTGTCGGTGTTTTCCTGGCGCGACGAGGACGCCATCATCGAGCTCGCCAACTCGGTCGAATATGGGCTCACCGCGGCGGTGTGGACCAACGACATCAAGCGCGCGCTCAAGGCTGCGCGCCGGGTGCAGTCCGGCATGGTCTGGGTCAATGGCGTCGGCAACCACTTCAAGGGCACGCCTTATGGCGGCTACAAGAACTCCGGCGTCGGCAAGGAAAGCTGCCTGTCGGAGCTCCTGAGCTATACCGAAGAAAAGTCGATCCAGATTTTCCTGTGAGGGCAGGTGGCTCGCTCAGCCTCATCCTGAGGAGGCGCCAGAGCAGGCGCAGCCTGCGTAAACTTGGCTGCGTGCGCCGTCTCGAAGGATGGGGCGGCCCCATGCTTCGAGACGCGCACTTCGTGCGCTCCTCAGCCGAAAGAAGATCGGAGCGGCTGGCGAAGCCCTGTCCGGCCGGAACCTGCGGCTCCAAGGCCTGAATGTGCCCCCGCATGTCGCATTGCGTTCGCGGGGGTTTTCTCGGAAACTCCCGCCGAAAGCGAATGGGGATGACGCATGCCCGAGACGACAGCCGCCATCGTCGCCGAGAACGCCAGCAAGCTGTTT
>DAIUEP010000020.1:29806-35677 GCA_036845065.1 Xanthobacteraceae bacterium
ACGCATGCCCGAGACGACAGCCGCCATCGTCGCCGAGAACGCCAGCAAGCTGTTTCTCGACGGCGCCGTGGTGGCCTTCCATCAACTGGCGCTGACGGTCGAGCGTAACGAGATCCTGTGCGTCGTCGGCCCCTCGGGCTGCGGCAAGACCACCTTTCTGCGATGCATCGCGGGCCTGATTGAGCTCAGCGACGGGCGCATCCTGGTCAATGGCCACCCCGTCGCCGGCCGGCCGCCCGACGGCGTCGCCATGGTGTTCCAGCACTTCGGCCTGCTGCCGTGGAAGACCGTCTACGACAATGCGGCGTTCGGGCTCAAGGTTGCGGGCATGTCGCGCGCCGAGGTCAGGGACCGGGTGACGCACTACCTGGAGCTGGTCGGCCTCACAGGGTTCGAGAAGCACTATCCCTATCAGCTCTCCGGCGGCATGCAGCAGCGCGTCGGTCTCGTGCGCGCGCTGGCGATGAACCCGTCCGTGCTCCTGATGGACGAGCCGTTTGCCGCGCTCGACGCGCAGACGCGCGAGGTCCTGCAGGAAGAGCTGTTGGCGCTCATGGAGCGCGCCGATGAGCGCAAGACCATGGTGTTCATCACTCATTCGATCGACGAGGCGCTTATCCTGGGCGACCGCATCGCGGTGATGACGGCGCGGCCCGGCCGCATCAAGGAAGTGCTCGACATGCCGTTCGGGCGCCCGCGCGAGGTCGACGCGATCCGGGGCGACCCGCGCTTCGCGGAGCTGCGCCAGCACATCTGGCGGCAGTTGCACTCGAGCCGGCCGCGCCATGCTAACGCACCAAGGGAGGTGGCGTGACCACGATCGACGAAACCCGGGCGCTGTCCGACGCGGAGCGCGCATTGACCGACGACAAGGCGCGCGCCGAGCGTGCCGCCGGTACGCGCCGGACCCGCCGCGCCGTGCTCAATCTTGTGATCCGCGTGATCTCGGTCACGGTGTTTCTGGCACTCTGGGAGGTGGCCGGCCGCGGCATCGACCCGGTGCTGTTCACGACGCCGAGCGCAGTCGCGGTCGCAGCCGTCGACATGATCCGCAGCGGCGAGCTGTGGACCTATCTCTATCCGAGCCTCGTGGTGCTGCTCTACGGTTTCTCGCTTGCGGTGGTGTTCGGGATCGCCATCGGGCTTTTGCTTGCGCGCTATTGGGTGCTCGACGTGGCGCTGAGCGTCTACATCACCTTCCTCTATTCGATCCCGTCGGTCGCGCTGGTGCCGCTGATCGTGCTGTGGGCGGGCTACGAGCAGACCGCCAAGGTGATCATCCTGTTCATGTTTGCGTTCTTCCCGATGGTGATCAACACCTACCAGGGCGTGAAGGCGGTCGATCCCAAGCTGGTCGAAGTCGGCCGCGCCTTCCGCTGCAACGAAGGGCAGCTCTGGACGAACATCGTCATTCCGGCTTCCCTGCCGTTCATCGTCACCGGGCTGCGGCTGGCGCTCGGACGCGGCTTGATCGGCATGGTGCTCGCCGATCTCTACACCGCGCTTTCGGGCGTCGGCTATCTGATCGCGCGCACGGCGGCGACCTATCAGGTCAACCGGATGTTCGTGCCGATCGTCACGCTCGGCCTCCTCGGGGTCACGCTGACGGCGCTGCTGCGGCTCGCCGAAAAATATGTGGCGCCCTGGACCAACGTGCCGGACGAGAACTAGGGGCGGCCAACAGGAAGGAAACAAGCCATGTCGAAACGCTGGACCACTTTGCTGCCGCTTGCCGCCACCTGTGTCGCGCTCGGTGCCGGCGACGCGCTGGCGCAGAACGCACCCAACTGTCCGACCATGCGTAAGATCAACATCGGCGTGTCGGTCGCGCCGCCCAACGTGGTGCACACCTCGCCCTATATCGCCAAGGAGCTTGGCTTCTTCGCCAAGCGCTGCGTCGACGCCAACATCATCCAGTTCGAAGGCGGCCAGTCCGCAACCTCGAACGCTGCCGCCGTGCAGGGCTCCGCCATCGTCAGCGTCAGCGACGTCGCGATCGGCAACGGCATGAAGGTGCAGCAGATCTGGGGCCTCGCGCCGCGCATGCCGCAGGCCTACATGGTGTCGCCGGACGTCAAGACCGCCAAGGATCTCAAGGGCAGGCGGCTGTCCGCGACCGGCGGCGGCGTCGGCGGCTTCAACTGGCGCATGGGCCGCGAGGTGCTCAAGACCGCGGGCCTCACCGTCGATGACGTGCAGTTCATCTCCGCCGCCACCGCCGGGCGGCTGCCCGGGCTGGTCGCCGGCCAGATCGACGGCGTGGCGCTGCATCCGGAGGATGTGTTCCTCGCCAGGAAGCAGAAGCCCACGCTCAATCTCCTGGTTCAGCTCGCCGACCTGATGCCCAGCTACATGTTCAACGCCTACGGCGCTTCGCTCGACTGGATCGCGCGCGACCGCGCGCTGCTGCGCGACACGGCGGCCGCGATGATCGAGGCCAATCGGCTTGCCTATCGCGACAAGGCCAAGGTCATCCCGATCATCGTCAAGGCGACCGAGAAGCCAGCCGAAGCCGTCGACTACGCGCTCGACGTGCTCGCCAAGAACTGCGTCTGGTCGGTCAACGGCGGCTTCGATCCCGCGCGCACGCAATGGTCGATCGACAACAGCGTCGAGAATGGCGACGTGCCCAAGGACAAGAAGCCATCCGTCGAGCAGGTTGCCAATCTCGCACTTGCCAAGGAGGCGGTCGACGCCGCCGGCGGCCCCATGACGATCGGCGAGTGCAAGCTGTAGGAGGCCGGCAGCGACGCCCTGTTTATCTCCACCTCATGGTGAGGAGCGCCCGGAGGGCGCGTCTCGAACCATAGGTGGCCCGCTCGGGGCCGCCCCGTCCTTCGAGACGGGCGCACGCGGCCAAGTCTACGCAGGCTGCGCCTGCTATGGCGCCCTCCTCAGGACGAGGGCGGAGAAAGTCAGAGATCAATGACTGTGTGAGGAACCCATGAACGTGAACATCCAGCCGCCCCGCATCGGTCCGCAGCCGTGGGAGGTGGTGCGCACCAAGCTCGACCAGGCGCTGCCGTTCGCCAACATGCGCGAGACGCCGTACTACCGCGACGCGGTGTACGAGCAGTTCTCCAGCCAAGAATACGCGCGCCGCTACGCCGCGCTGCGGGGAAAGATGCGCGAGCACAAGCTCGACGCCATCATCGTGCCGGGCGGCCCCAGCCACTGGAGCTTCGGCGGCGGCATGCTCTGGCTCACCGGCCACTGGGAGTGGCATGCGCTGTGCTGCTACGTGCTGGTGCCGCTCGATGGCGAGCCGACCATGATCTACTCGATGGGCGGCACCCACGCGGAGGCGGTGCGCCGGCAGGTGGCGGTCGCGGTCACCGACGTGCGCCACAGCCGCAACGGCCGCTACGCCGACATCATGGTCGAGCGGCTGCGCGAGCTGAAGCTCGAGCGCGGCCGCATCGGCCTGATGGAGATCGATCCGCGGCACGAAGACTATATGCCGGTCAACCAGTACAACGTGCTGCGCCACAATCTGCCCGACGCCGAGCTCGTCTTCACCAAGGGCTTCCTGCACGATCTCTTGGTGATCCACAGCGAGGAGGAGCTCGCCTGCGTGCGCAAGGCCGGCAAGCTCTGCCAGGACGCCATGGAGGCGATGGTGGCGCGCGCCAGGCCCGGCGTGAAGGAATACGAGCTGCGCGCGGCGGCGGGCGCCGCGATCCTGGAAGGCGGCGGCGACATCGACTTTTTGATCATCGGCTCGACCCCGATGGACAATCCGGCGCTGATCTTCGGCAATCCGCGGCCCTCCGGCCGCGTGCTCAAGACAGGCGACATCATCAACATGGAGCTGGCCGCAGGTTTCCGCGGCTACTCGGCGCAGATCGGCTCGCCCATTTGCGTCGGCCAGCCGACCGAGATGGTGCGCAAGTTCTGGGAGGAGATCACGCTGCCGGGCTACCAGCGCATCATTGCCGAGATCGCGCCCGGCAAGCCGACCGAGAACATGCGCATCGCCTCGAAGTTCTTCCGCGACAACGGCGTGCAGTCGCGGCCGACGCAATGCCACGGCATCGATCTCGTCACCGACAACCCGCATGTCAGCGCCGAGCACGTCAAGGGCGAGGCGATCGACATGGTGCTCAAGCCCGGCATGATCATCATGGCGGAGCCCAACCCGATCACGCCCGACGGCAATTTCGGGATCTTCCTCGGCCACACCTTCATCGTGACCAACAGCGGCCACGAGGTGGTCGACCAGTTCCCGCTGGAGATCGCGGTCGCGAAGGGTTGAGCGCCGTCCGGTTTGCGTTCGCGCCGCGTTGTGACCCCCGTCCAAAACGGGCATGATGCGGCGCGCAATGGGAGCGGTGGGCATCAGACCCGCAAAATCGCCCCAAGAGGAAATCGCAACAAGAGAAAATCGCAAGGAGGAGCGAGCCATGACCCTAAGCATCACTGCCCGAATTGGAGCGTGCGCGGCACTGGCCATCGTGGTCGGCGCGGGCCTTCACTCCTCGCTGCGCGCGCAGAGCGCTGCGCCTCGCTACCAGTTTGACAACACGTGGCCTAAGCCGCTGCCGAACGCCTGGGTGCTCGGAGGCTTGGGCGGAACATGCGTGGACGCCCGCGACCACGTGTTCATTCTCAACCGGCAGGACGTGCTCGAGGGCGAATTGAATGCGGGACGTCTTGCTCCGCCGATCATCGAGGTCGATCCGGCCGGCAACGTGGTCCACTCCTGGGGCGACTCCAATCTGCTCGATTCCCGCCTGCACAGCTGTCATGTCGACAAGGACGGCAACATCTGGATCGCGAGCGCGCCGTCCGGCATGGTGCAGAAGTATACACGTGACGGCAGCAAGCTGTTGTTGCAGATCGGCAAGAAAGGCGTCTTCGATTCATCCGACGGCACCGTCAAGGGCAGCCCGTTGAATTCGAATGCCGCGCAGTTCTTCATGCCGTCCAGCATTTTCGTCGACCCGCAGAACGGCGACGTCTACGTGTCCGACGGCGAAAGCCGCGGCGGCAACAAGCGCATCGCGGTGATGGATCGCGACGGCAAGTTCCTGCGCCAATGGCAGCCGGAAGGCATGGAGACCGTGCACTGCATGACGATGGCCAATGACGGCCTCGTCTATGTCTGCAACCGGGATGGCGCGCGCATTCAGATCTACGACAAGCAGGGCAGCCTCAAGCGGACGATCGAGGTGCCCTGGACTCCCGTCACCGCGCCGGCAGACGGCAAGCCCAAGCAGAGCGGCGGCGCGACCGTGGCGGTTGATTTCTCGCGCGACGCCGAGCAGCGGCTGATGTTCGTCATCAACCAGAACAATTCGCAGATCGAGGTGCTGGACCGCCAGAGCGGCAAGAAGCTGTCGAGCTTTGGCCGCGTCGGACGCTATCCCGGCGAGTTCGACCAGGCGCACGGCATCGCGGTGGACTCCAAGAGCAACGTCTACATCGCCGAGAACCGCGGCCGGAAGATCCAGCGCTTCAAGCCCGTGACGCCATAGCGAGTTCGGAATTCGGGGATGAGCCTCAAGCCCCGAGCCGCTTGGCCAGCGCGCGCACATACCGCGCGTCCATGTCATCGAACGTGCCCTCGGCGATCGCACGTTTGAAGTCGACGAGCTCTTCACGCAGCGTGTCCGAGATGGACGCGCGCGCGAGCAGGCGTTCGATCTGGCGGGCGACTTCCGCCTTGCCGCCGATGGCCGGCTCGATGCCGGCCGGCGGGTCGGATGCCGGATCGAGCGCGCCTTCATCCCGGTCGGCGCTGGCATCGGCGGCGTTGGCGCGCAGGAGATCATCCCAGGTCAGGCCGGTTTCGGCCACCGTGCGATGAAGCTCGCGCGCGGCCGCGAGCACGGCCTCGTCGCTCTCCGACCCCAGCCGGCCGAGCAGGTC
>DAIUEP010000021.1:0-5555 GCA_036845065.1 Xanthobacteraceae bacterium
GGCATATGGTCCAGGACAGATTAACTTTTGGTCATTATTCGATCCGGCCCGGTGCCCGCCCGCCTATCGATTGGGATCGAAATCCTCGCGCCGGATGGTCGCGAACACCTGCTCCAGGCGATCATTACTCCGCCGCCTGCATGCCTCCGGCATCGATAAAGCCGCCGGACTGCCGCCGCCAGAGCGCGGCGTAGTGGCCGTCCAACCGCAACAGCTGCTCGTGTGTGCCCTGCTCGATGATGCGGCCATGGTCGAGCACGACCAGGCGATCCATGCGCGCGATGGTGGAAAGCCGGTGCGCGATCGCGATCACGGTCTTGCCCGCCATCAGGGTGTCGAGACTCTGCTGGATCGCCGCCTCGATCTCGCTGTCGAGCGCGGAGGTGGCCTCGTCGAGCACCAGGATCGGCGCGTTCTTGAGGATCACGCGCGCGATCGCGATGCGCTGGCGCTGACCGCCGGAGAGTTTCACGCCGCGCTCGCCCACGTGCGCGTCATAGCCGCGCCGCTCGCGCCAGTCTTCCAGCTGCTGGATGAACTCCTCGGCGTGGGCAAGCCGCGCGGCCGCGACGATCGCCTCCTCGCTCGCCTCCGGCCGCCCGTAGCGGATGTTCTCGCGGATCGAGCGGTGCAAGAGCGAGGTGTCCTGCGTGACCACGGAAATCTGCGCGCGCAGGCTTTCCTGCGTGGCCTGCGATATGTCCTGGCCGTCGATCAGGATGCGACCGCCTTCGAGATCGAAGAAGCGCAGGAGGAGGTTCACCACGGTCGACTTGCCGGCGCCGGAACGCCCAACCAGCCCAATTTTCTCGCCCGGGCGCACCGTGAGCGAAAAGCCTTGCAGCACCGAAGGGCGCAGAAGTCCGTCGTCGCCCACCGATGGCTCGCGGCCATAGCCGAAGTTCACGTCCTCGAATGTGATCTTGCCCTCGCGCACATCGAGCGCTTTCGCCTCGGCGGAATCGACGAGCTGCAGCGGCCGCGCGATCGTGATCATGCCCTCCTGCACGATGCCGATCTCCTCGAACAGGTCGGCGATCTGTATGGCGATCTGGCGCGACATGTTGGCGAGCTGGAGCGTGAGCGGGAGCACCATCGCGATGGCGCCGACCTCGACCGCGCCCTGACGCCACAGCGCGAGCGCGATCGCGCCGGCGCCGGCGATCAGCATCGCGTTGAGAACGTTCAGCAGCGTGCCGAATACCGTGAGCAGCCGCTGCGCGCGCAGGAACAGGTCGGTGTGGCGCTCGACCGCGTCGCGGACGTAGTTGTCCTCATCGCGCGGGCGCGCGAACAGCTTCACGGTGAGGATGTTGGTGTAGCTGTCGACGATGCGGCCGACCAGCGCCGAACGCGCCTCGGAACTGATCTTGGAACGGTCGCGCAGCCGTGGAACGAAGTACCAGAGCAGCGCGACATAGCCCGCAAACCAGCCGAGGATCGGGATCGTCAGCCAGGCGTCGGCGGCCGCCGTCATCACCAGCGCGGTGACGCCGTAGACCAGCACGTACCAGATCGCGGTGACCGAGGCGACCAGCGTCTGGCGCACCGCCGGTCCGGTCTGCATGACGCGGCTGGAAATGCGGCCGGCGAAATCGTTCTGAAAGAACGCCCAGCTCTGCCGCACGACGTGGAAATGGGACTGCCAGCGGATGAGCCCGGTGAATGGTGCCGCCAGCGCCTGGTTGGTGATGAGATAGCGTGCCAGGCCGGTGGCTGGCCGCGCCACCAACACCACCAGCGCCATCCCCACCAGCCAGAGCCAGGTCTCGGCCAGGAAGCGATCGGGTGGAATGGTGCTGACCATGGTGACGATGCGCCCCATGAACCAGGGCACCGCGCTGTCGGTGAGCGCGACGAAGAACTCGACCACGAACAGTCCGATGAACAGCCCCTTGGCCTGGCGCGCGAAGTGCCACAGAAAGCCAGGCAGGCTCGCCGGAGGCTCCGGGCGCTCCGGAACGGCGGTCGGCTGCAGGTATCTTTCAAAGAATGAGAACATGAACCCGCGGCGATGGGATGGGCGCTGCCGCTTGGTTACCGTCCTCACTTCGCGGGCGCAACCCGCAATATCCGTCCCGCCGAGTTATCCGTCGCGAGCCACAGCGCGCCATCGGGGCCGGCGCGCACGTCGCGGATGCGCTCGTTGAGCTGTTGCAACAAGCGCTCCTCGGTTCCGACCGTGTCGCCACGCAGTTCGAGCCGGACCAGGATTTGCCCGGCGAGCGCGCCGACGAACAGGTTGCCGCGCCAGGCCGGGAACACATCGCCCGTATAGAACGCCATGCCGGACGGCGCGATCGAGGGCACCCAGTATTTGATCGGTTGCTCCATGCCGGCCTTTTGCGTGGTCTCGTGAATCTTCGCGCCGCTGTAGTCGATGCCGTAGCCGATCACGGGCCAGCCGTAGTTCTTGCCGGCCTCGGGAATGTTGACCTCGTCGCCACCGCGCGGGCCGTGCTCATGCTCCCACAGTTTGCCGGACTGCGGATGGATCGCGGCGCCTTGCGCGTTGCGATGGCCGTAGCTCCAGATCTCAGGTCTTGCACCGGCGCGGCCGACAAACGGATTGTCGGGCGGCACCGTGCCGTCCGGCCGCACGCGCACGATCTTGCCGAGATGGTTAGCGAGATTCTGCGCCTCGTTGCGATGCGTGCCATGCTCGCCCATGGTCAGGAACAGGTTGCCGTCGGGTGCTTGCGCGATGCGGCAGCCGAAGTGCAGGCCGCCCGACAGCGGGCCCTCCTGGCGGAAGATCACCTTCACGTCGTCGAGCCGGGGCGTGGTGCCATCGACCAGTTTCGCTCGCGCGAGCGAGGTGCGCGCGCCGCCATTCGCGGGTTCCGCAAAACAGAAATAGATCGTGCTGCTCTGCGCATAGTCGCGGTCGAGAGCGACGTCGTGCAGGCCGCCCTGGCCGCGCGCAGAGACCTGCGGCACCCCCGCGATCGCCGGCGAGAGCTTGCCGTCCTTGCCGACGATGCGCATGCGGCCCGGCTTCTCGGTGACCACGAGGCGGCCATCGGGAAGAAATGCGAGCGACCAGGGATTGGCGAGCCCGCTTGCGATCGTCTCGACCGTGAGATTGCCGGCCGAGGAGGAATAGGTCTGCGGGGCGGCAGACGCGGCGGTTGCGGCCGTAACCGCAACGACGGCGCCCGCAATGAGCCATTTCATGAAAAAATCCTCCTCGACATACGGCGATAACAGATACGTCATGGTAGCGGTTCCGATGCCGGCGTCGCGGTCACGTGTCGGTGACAAGCCGCCAACCCAAGGACATCAATGCGCGCCGGATTGTGGCGCGCCCGGTTGCTTGAGCGGGTGGGCGCGCGCAAACGCGTCGTCCTTAAGGCAGGTATCGACGATGCGTGCGACAGTCGGATAGGGCGCAAGACTCATGTCAAACAGCTTGGTTCCGACCGCGTGGCTGACCAGGCATATGTCTGCGATCGTGACGCTGTCGCCATGGCAGTAGCGGGCGGTCTGCGGGTCGCGGCCAAGATGCGTTTCGAGCGCGCCGAGCGCTTCGCCGATCCAGTGGTGAATCCATTTGAGACGGGTCGGCTCGTCGAGCTTGAGCTCGCGCTCGAGATAGTTGCGCACGCGCGGCACGATCAGGGGATGGGCGTCGCAGGCGACGATCATGGCAAGCGCTCGCACGCGCGCCCGATCGGCCGGTTCCCGTGGCAGGAGCGGGGGATTCGGCCTGATTTCATCGAGGTATTCGAGGATGGCAAGGGACTGAGAGAGCACTCGCCCGCTGTCGTCGACCAATGCCGGAATCAGCATCTGGGGATTGAGGGAGCGGAAATCGGCGGCGTGCTGCTGTCCCTTCATGAGGTCGACGTTCACGACCTCGGGTGCAAGGCCCTTGAGGTTGAGGGCGATGCGGACGCGGAACGTCGCCAGCGAGCGCCAGAAGGAGTAGAGCTTCATCATCAATGTCCTCGCTGGTTGATGTGTCTCAATCTTGCGCCTTTGCGATACCCGCGACAACGCCACGCAGATGGGTAGCGCTCCGTGCAAAACCACGGCATGCTTGGCGCTAAGCGACATGGATGGGCGAATGCCCAGGGACCAACCCGAGGAGGAGGACGGCTATGACAGTCCATCGTCGAAAAGTGCTGAAAGGCCTGGCGGGCGCCGGTGTCGGGATTGCGACGCTGCGAGCGCCCTATGTGCACGCCCAGGCCCCGTTCAAGCTCGGCCTGCTCACGGTCAAGACCGGGCCGCTCGCGCAGGGCGGCATCCAGATGGAGCAGGGCATTGCGGCGTTTCTCAAGGAGAAAGGCAGCACGCTCGCGGGACGCAAGATCGAGTTCATCTCGGCCGATACCGGCGGCAATCCGGCGGGCGCCAAGACCAAGGCGCAGGAATTGATCGAGCGCGATAAGGTCAACGTGATCATTGGACCGCTGGCCGCCTTCGAGCTCTTGGCAATCATCGACTACGTGCGCGACAACCAGACCCCGCTCATCAGCCTGGCGGCTGCTGAGGACGTGACCCAGCGCAAGGCCAATCCGTTCATCATCCGGCCTTCGGCGACCTCGGCGCAGTGCTGCCACGTGATGGGCGACTACGCCGCCAAGGAGCTCAAGTTCAAGCGCGCCGCCACGATCTCGGAAGACTTTGCCTTCGGGTACGAGCAGATGTCCGGCTTCCAGCGCGTGTTCGAAGACACCGGCGGGCGGGTGGTCAAGAAGCTGTGGCCGCCGCTGGTGACGCCCGACTACACGCCCTACATCGCGCAGATCGGCAACGTCGACTGCGTGTTCAACGGATTCGCCGGCTCCAATCCGGTGAAGTTCATGCGCTCCTATGCGGATCTCGGCCTCAAGGGTCGCATTCCGTTGCTGGCCGGATGGACCGCCATGGACGACGCCCTGCTGCGCAGTCTCGGTGACGAGGCGGTCGGGGTTATGTCCGCGGCGTGGTATTCGGCCGATCACAACACGCCGAGCAACAAGCGCCTCGTGGACGCGCTGCAGAAGGACTATGGCGTTCTTCCCGGCGGCTATTCGGCCGGCACCTATATCGGTGGCCAGTTCATCGAAGCCGCCATTCAGAAGATCGGCGGCAAGGCCGACGACCGCAAAGCCCTGGCGGAAGCGCTGCATGACGTGTCACTCGTCGACACGCCGCGCGGCCCGGTCCGGATCGACAGCTATGGCAACGCGGTCGGCGATGTCTTCATCCGCAAGTGCGAGCGCAAGGGCGGGCAGCTCGTCAACACCGTGGTCAAGACCTACTCCAACGTCAGCCAGTTCTGGAGCTACGACGAGAAGCAGTTCCTGGCGAACCCGGTCTACGCGCGCGACTATCCGCCGGCGAGGTACCTGGAATAGCGGGCGGAGCGAGCCCCTCATTGAGAGGAATGCCATGCGCGCGTCGCTGCCGCGAGGCGGCGACGAGTGCAGCAGGCTCCTCATGTGGCGCTCGCCTTCGCAACGCGAACGACGCGTTCGTGTGTCGCTGTCGTTCGCGTGCCGCTGTCAGATGTGTGGAGACGCTTCGCTCGATGTTGACCCAGATCACGTCCGCGCAGGCCGCCA